>LFRQ01000106.1 GCA_001512835.1 Clostridia bacterium DTU022 | reverse complement strand
CTCCAAATGATCCCCTGAATTTAGATTTTGTTGCAGCATGTTTCAAAAGGAGAAACCCCTGTTCTTTCCCCTTTAGGCTCCCCAGCTTGAGAGCCATCATGGCTTCGGCAAAAAAACCGCAGCACCGGCTTGAGCTGGCCGCCCTCGGGCTGGAGGCGGAGGCCCTGACCCGCAAAACAGAAGTCATTGCCAGCCAGGGCTATAAAAGGTGCGCAAGAATATTATCTTTGACGAAGGCAGCAGCAGTGAAAAACTGGAGGCGCTGCTGAAAGCCTTGGTTAAAGAAGGGATTTTGTGCTGATGAAAAAATTTTGTATTCAGCGAAAAAAAAACCTGGCCACCGGCCTTCTTACCGCGGCGGCCGACTTGGGCGCTGAGGCTGCTGCCTTCGCCTTTGATGAAAAGATGGCTCGGGCCCTTCTGGAATACGGCCCGGCAAAGGTCTACATCATCGACGGAACAGACCGTCCCGAAAGCTATGCCCGAGCAATGGCTGATTTTTTGCTGGAGATGGCGCGGACCTGTTCCTGGTGGGGTCCACGCCCGTGGGTCGGGAGCTGGCCGCTTCCGTGGCTGCGTATGCCGATGCCGCCATGATCAGCGATGCCCATAATATTGCCCTGGTGGACGGCAGTTTTATCGTCGAGCTAACCATATACAGCGGCCTTGTGTGCCGGCAGGAAAAGCTGAGGGGCTTCGGCGTGGTGACGGCAGGACGGGGGTTGGCGGCAGCGGAAGCCGCAGGCGCAAAGGGCAGCGTGGAGAGAATATCCTTAGAGCCCGATAAGCGCGTAACGGTGATCAAAGAAGAACCCGTCGAGAAGACCGGTGTAGATTTGAGCGCTGCGTGCAGGGTGGTGGGCATCGGCATGGGAGCGCAGGAGGCGGATGTGGAGACGGCCCGGGAAATAGCCAGGCTTATGGGGGCGGAACTGGCCTGCAGCCGGGGCGTCGCGGAACAGCGCCACTGGCTGCCTTTGGAACGCTATGTGGGCATCTCCGGTGCGGTTATCAGTCCCGATCTCTATTTCACCCTGGCCATTTCGGGACAGATTCAGCATATATATGGGTGCCGGGACAGCAGGATCATTGTGGCCATAAACAAGGATGAAACCGCCCCTATTTTCAGGGCGGCGGACTACGGGATTGTCGGCGACATCCACGAGTACATGCCCCTGCTGATCGAGGCCTTGAAGGCGATGCAGGCGGACAATTAGCGGCCCAAACAAGATTATTTCTCTTGACATTGGCTGGAATTCTGGTAAAATCAATTCTGTAGTTCTTTCAGATTAGTTCAGGAAAAGCCTGTGAACGGGAGAGTATCTTTTGCTGGAGGCCCAGCGAGCCGGAGTTGGTGGGAGTCCGGTCCGGAAGGCAAAAGGGAAGCGCACCCGGGAGGCGGCGGCTGAAGCCGGTTATCCGGTGGGTAGGTCGCCCCGGTTCCTACCGTTACCAGGGGCCGCCCAAAGGCGGCGGCGCAAAGTGGGTTGGCCGGAAGGTCAGCCAACAAAGGTGGTACCGCGAGACCTCTCGTCCTTTATTGGATGAGAGGTCTTTTAAATGAAGGAGGAAAAAAGAACAATGGTTGATGTGGCCGTACTGGGAGCAACGGGATATACCGGGATGGAGTTGATTCGCCTGCTGCACGGGCACCCGGAAGTAAGGCTCTCCTTTCTCAGCTCGGAGAGTTCCGCCGGCCTCTCCTTGGCCCAGGTGCACCCCCAGTTCCTGAAGCTGGTGGAGCAGGTGCTCCAGCCCCTGGAGGTGGAGGCGATTCCCGAGACGGTGAAGCTGGTCTTCTGCGCCCTGCCCCACGGCAGTTCGGCGAAGGTGGTTCCGGCCCTCCTTTCCCGCAGCCTGCGGGTAGTTGACTTGAGCGCCGATTTTCGCCTGAAGGACGCCTCCCTGTATGACCGCTGGTACAACCGCTCCTGCCCGGCGCCGGAACTGCTTCCCGAAGCGGTCTACGGCTTGCCCGAACTCTATGCCGGGCCCATTGCCGCGGCGCGCCTGGTAGCCAACCCCGGCTGCTTCCCCACCAGCGTGCTCCTGGCCCTGGCGCCCCTGGCCCGGGCCGGGCTGGTGGACTGGGAGACGGTGATCATCGACTCCAAAACCGGCGTCTCCGGGGCGGGACGCTCTCCAAAGCAGGAGTTTCATTTTCCGGAGTGCACCGAGAACTTTAAGGCTTACCGGGTGGCCCGCCACCAGCATACCCCGGAGATGGAGCAGGAGCTTTCCCGCCTGGCCGGGGAGCAGGTCAGGGTAACCTTTACACCTCACCTGGCTCCCATGAGCAGGGGCATCCTCTCCACCATCTACCTGAAGCTGAAGCCGCGGGAGCGGCGCTCTCTTGAGGAGCTGTACGCCCTTTACCGGGAGTTTTACCGAAGCTGCCCCTTTATCCGCCTGCTGCCGGAGCAGCAGCTGCCGGAGACCCGCCGCGTGCGGTGCAGCAACTATTGTGATCTGTCCCTGCGCCTGGATGAGCGCACCGGCCGGATCATTGTTCTCTCGGCCATCGACAACCTGACCAAGGGAGCCTCGGGGCAGGCGATTCAGAATATGAATATCATGCTGGGTTTCCCCGAAACCATGGGGCTAAACTTCAGCAGCGGACTGTAAGCGAGGTGCAAAGAATGCAGACGGGAAACTGGGAAAAGATAGAAGATGGCGGCATCACCGCGGTGGCCGGGATCAAGGCTGCCGGGGTCCACTGCGGGCTAAAAAAGGAGCAAAAGGATCTGGCCGTGATCTACAGCGCCTATCCCGCGGCGGCGGCGGGGGCTTTTACCCGCAACCTGGTTCAGGCGGCGCCCGTGCAGCTGTGCCGCCGGCACCTGGACCAGTCCGTGCAGGCCCTAGTGGTGAACAGCGGGAACGCCAACGCCTGCACCGGGCGGCAGGGCTGGGAGAACGCCCTGGAGATGGCCGGCCTGGCGGCGGAGGCATTAAAGCTCTCCCCGGAGCAGGTCCTGGTTTGCTCCACGGGAGTGATCGGCCGGCAACTGCCCATGGAGAAGATCAGAGCCGGCATTAAGGCGGCCGTCTCCGCCCTTAGCTCCGGGGAAGAAGGCGCCCTGGACGCCGCCGAGGCGATCATGACCACCGATACCACCATCAAGCAGGTGGCCTACCGGGGAATCCTGCCCGGGGGAGAGTTCCACCTGGCAGGGATGGCCAAGGGGGCGGGGATGATCTGCCCGGACATGGCCACCATGCTGGCCTTCCTCTTTACCGACCTCTCTCTCCCGGCGGATCTCCTGCGGAGGCTCTTCCGGCAGGCAGTGGACCGCTCCTTTAACCTGATTACCATCGACGGGGACACCTCCACCAACGATACCGCCTTAATCCTGGCCAACGGGGCTTCGGGGGTGGAGATCCTTCCCGGCGGTCCCGAAGAGCGGCTTTTTGCCGCGATGCTGGAGCAGGCCTGCCGGGAGCTGGCGTTGAAAATTGTCCAGGACGGTGAAGGCGTGACCAAGGTGATTGAGCTGACCATCAACGGGGCCCCCGACGGCCCTTCCGCCCGGAAGCTGGCCCGCTCGGTGCTGAACTCCCCCCTGGTGAAGACCGCCTTTTACGGGGAGGATGCCAACTGGGGCCGGATCATGGCCGCCCTGGGATATGCCGGGGTTGAATTTGACCCCCGCCGGGTGGATATCTACTTGGGCCCGGTACAGGTGGCCGCCGCCGGCGAGGCCCTTCCGTTCAGCGAAAAAGAGGCCAAAAAGGTTTTGAGCCAGAATCTAGTCCCCGTAAGGGTAGAACTAAATTCCGGTGAAGAGCAGCTTACCGCCTGGGGCACCGATTTGAGTCATGAATATGTCTCTATAAACAGCGACTACCGCAGCTGACCGGAGGAAAGGAGTTAACCATGGATACCGCTTATATGAATGGATTGATTGCCAAAGCTCAGGTCCTGGTGGAGGCCCTTCCCTATATCCGCGCCTTTTCCGGCAAGTTCTTTGTGGTCAAGTACGGGGGGCACGCCATGATCAACGAAGAACTGAAAGCTTCGGTGATCCTGGATATCGTCCTCATGAAATTTATCGGCATCAAGCCGATCCTGGTTCACGGAGGCGGCAACGAGATCAACGAGGTGATGGAGCGGCTGGGGAAGAAGCCCCGCTTTGTAAACGGCCTGCGCGTTACCGACCAGGAGACCATGGAGATCGTGGAGATGGTCCTCATGGGCAAGGTCAACCGGCAGATAGTTAGCCTGGTGAACCGGTATGGCGGGAAGGCCGTCGGCTTGAGCGGCAAGGACGCCAACCTGCTCCAGGCCCGCCGCCGGCCGCCGGAGGAAGTGGACGGGGAGAAGGTAGACCTGGGCCTGGTGGGCGAGATCACCAGGGTTAACACGGAGTTGCTGCATATTATCAGCGACAACAGCTATATTCCCGTGGTTTCCTCCATCGCCGTGGGGCCCGGCGGGGAGAGCCTCAACATCAATGCCGACCACGTGGCCGGCAAGCTGGCCACCGCCCTGCAGGCGGAGAAGCTTATCGTCCTTACCGACGTGGAGGGGATTTATGACCGCAGGTCATCGGAAGAGGAATTTGTCTCCCGCATCCGGGCGAAGGAGGCCCGAGAATGGATCGCCTCCGGCCGGATCAGCGGGGGGATGATCCCCAAGGTGGAGGCCTGCCTGGAGGCGGTGAGCTCCGGGGTTTCCCGGGCTCATATCCTGGACGGCCGGACGCCCCACTCGCTGCTGCTGGAGATCTTTACCGACCGGGGTATCGGGACCATGGTTACCAACTAGGGGGAGTGATTCTGCTGATGAAGATACAGGAACTGGAGGCCAACTACATCATCAACACCTACAACCGCAAGCCGGGACAGAACCTGCTCCTGGTCAAGGGGGAAGGAGCCCGGGTGTGGGATGACGGGGGGCGCTGCTACCTGGACCTGGTCAGCGGCCTGGCCGTGAACATCCTGGGGCACTGCCACCCGGCGGTGGTGGCGGCGGTGAAAGAGCAGGTTTCCCGCCTGATTCATGCCTCCAACCTCTACTATACGGAGCCCCAGGCTCTTCTGGCCCGGACCCTGGTGGAGCACTCTCCGGGGGACCAGGTCTTTTTCTGCAACAGCGGCGCCGAGGCCAACGAGGCCGCCTTTAAGCTGGCCCGCAAGTACCGGCCGGGGCGGTACAAGATCATCACCGCCCAGCGTTCCTTTCACGGGCGCACCCTGGCGGCCATTACCGCTACGGGGCAGCCCAAGTACCAGCAAGGCCTGGAGCCCCTGGTCCCCGGCTTTAGCTACGCTGAATTCAACAACCTGGACTCCTTCCGCCGGCTGGTGGACGAGGAGACGGCGGCCATCCTTATCGAGCCCGTCCAGGGGGAGGGGGGCGTCTACGTGGCGGAGGAAGCCTTTCTAAAGGGGCTCCGCCGGTTGTGCGACGACGAGGGCATTTTGCTTATCTATGACGAAGTGCAGTGCGGCATGGGACGCACCGGCCGCCTCTGGGCCTTTGAGAACTGGGGCGTCCCGCCGGACCTGCTCACCGTGGCCAAGGGCCTGGGCGGGGGGCTGCCCATCGGGGCGCTGCTGGCCAAGAGAGAGGTGGCGGCCGCTTTTCATCCGGGCGACCATGCCTCCACCTTCGGCGGCAACCCGGTGGTCTGCCGGGCCGCCCTGGCCGTTATGGATACCCTGCTGGCGGAGGGCTTCCTGGAAGAGGTGCGCCGGAAAGGAGAACTCTGGCTGGGATGCTTGAAGCGTCTGCAGGAATCTTACCCGGGCCTGGTCCAGGAGGTGCGCGGACTGGGCCTGATGAACGGGCTGGAGTTAACCAGGCCCCTGGCTTCCGAGATTCAGCAGCGGTGCCAGGGGAGAGGCTTGCTGATCAATGCCATCGGGGAGAAGGTCTTGCGCTTCCTGCCGCCCCTGGTGATCAGCGCGGAAGAGCTGCAGGAAGCCTTTGCCATCCTGGAGCAGGTCATCGCCGGGTTGGAAGAGGCCGCCGGTGGAGAAAATTCCTAAGAGGAGGCGGTAAAAGTGGCCGGTTTTTACGGGAGGGACTTTCTTACCCTGGCCGATTGGTCCGGGGAGCAGATCCGCCGGATCCTGAAGCTGGCTGCGGAATTGAAGGGCAAGCTAAAGCAGGGGCAGGAGCACCGGCTCCTGGAGGGGAAGACCCTGGCCATGATCTTTGAAAAATCCTCCACCCGGACAAGGGTCTCCTTCGAAGTGGGGATGTGGCAGCTGGGCGGGAAAGCTCTCTTTCTAAATCCCCAGGACCTGCAGATGGGCCGGGGCGAGCCGATCAAGGATACCGCCCGGGTCCTCTCCCGTTACGTGGATGCCATTATGATCCGGGCCCGGAAGCATGAAACGGTGGAAGAGCTGGCCCGGGAGGCAACGGTGCCGGTAATCAACGGGCTTACCGACCGCTATCACCCCTGCCAGGTGTTGGCGGACCTGCTTACCATCCAGGAGCGCTGCCGGAACCTGCGGGAGGTTAAACTGGCCTACGTAGGCGACGGCAACAACGTGGCCAACTCCCTGCTCATCGGCGGCGCCAAGATGGGCATGAAGGTGGCGGTGGCCACCCCGCCGGAGTACGCGCCGCGCCGGGAGGTGGTCCGCCTGGCCAAAAAAGCGGCCAAGGAAAGCGGCGGCCAGGTTATCCTGACCAGCGATCCCCGGGAGGCCGTTTCCGGAGCCCACGTTCTTTATACCGATGTCTGGGTCAGCATGGGGCATGAAGACGAGGCCCCCTTGCGGCGCCGGATCATGAAGCCGTACCAGCTCAACAAGGCCCTGGTTAACCGGGCCGAGGTGGGAGCCATGGTGCTGCACTGCCTGCCCGCCCACCGGGGGGAGGAGATTACCGACCAGGTTTTTGAGGAGCATGCCGGGGAGATCATGGACCAGGCGGAGAACCGGCTGCACGTGCAGAAAGCGCTGCTGGTCCTGCTGTTGACGCCGCCGGCCTAGAGGGATAATAAAAGCGCGCCGGTTAAAGATCCATCTCAAGTCCCTTCTCAATTACAAAGGAGGTCAGCATTAATGACGCCAACAAAAGTAATCATCATGGGAGCCGCCGGCCGGGATTTTCACAATTTTAACGTCTACTTCAGGGACAATGAGAACTACCGGGTGGTCGCCTTTACCGCCACTCAGATCCCCAATATCGAGGGCCGGGTCTACCCCCCGGAGCTGGCCGGGCGTCTCTACCCCCAGGGGGTGCCCATCCATCCTGAAGAAGAGTTGGCCGATTTGATCAAGAAGTACGACGTGGACCAGGTTGTCTTCGCCTACAGCGATGTGCCGCACAGCTACGTCATGTCCAAGGCTTCCCAGGTGGCTGCCGCCGGGGCCGACTTCCGCCTGATGGGGCCGAAATCGACCATGCTCAAATCGAAGAAGCCGGTGGTGGCCGTAACCGCGGTCCGGACGGGGGTGGGAAAGAGCCAGACCACCCGCCGGGTCTGCGATATTCTCAAGGCCAAGGGGAAGCGGGTGGTGGCCGTCCGCCATCCCATGCCCTACGGCGACCTGGCCCGGCAGGCCTGCCAGCGTTTTGCTGACTACGGGGACCTGGATGCACACCGCTGCACCATTGAGGAGCGGGAAGAATACGAGCCCCACATCGACCGGGGGGTGATCGTCTACGCCGGGGTGGATTACGGCAAAATCCTGGCGGAGGCGGAAAAAGAGGCCGACGTGATCGTCTGGGACGGGGGCAACAACGACTTCTCCTTCTACTGGGCCGATCTCTATATTACCCTGGCCGACCCCCACCGGCCCGGGCACGAGCTGAGCTACCACCCCGGGGAGACCAACCTGCGCCTGGCCGACGTAGTGGTGCTGAACAAGGTGGAGACGGCGGATGCGCAGGGGATCAATACGGTGCGCGCCAATATTGCCCGGGTCAATCCCGGGGCGGTGGTCGTGGAGGCCGCTTCCCCCATCTTTGTGGAAAAGGGCGAACTGATCCGGGGCAAAAAGGTCCTGGTGGTGGAGGACGGGCCGACCCTGACTCACGGCGAGATGCTCTACGGCGCCGGCGTCATCGCCGCCAGGAAGTACGGGGCGGCTGAACTGGTCGACCCCCGTCCTTTCGCCGTGGGTACCATTGTCGACACTTACCGGAAGTACCCCCATATCGGTGCCCTGCTCCCGGCCATGGGCTACGGAGAGGAGCAGATCCGGGACCTGGAGGCAACCATCAACCGCTCCGATGCCGAATTGGTAGTGATCGCCACACCCATCGATTTGCGCCGGGTGATCAAGATCGAGAAGCCGGCCCTGCGGATCCGCTATGAACTCCAGGAGATCGGGGAGCCTACCCTGGAGCAGCTTCTCCAAAAGGTTCTCTAAGACTAAGGGGCTCTCCCGCAAGATTCGTGGGAGAGCCCCTTTTTGTCCCTTTGGCGCTGCTGTTCCCGGGCAGCCGGCCCGGCTTTTTGCTTTTCCGGCGCCGGTCCCTCCGCTGCCCGCCTCCGGCCGTGTATACTTCTTTCCCCGGGATGGCCGGGCCGGGAACCTGGCTCCAGGGGGGCCTTCACCGGTTGTGAATCATGAGATTTGATCCATTGGCTGGACTGGCACCATGGGAAACCGGTGGCGAGAATGTGCCGGAAGATCACGAGGATATTCCCTAGAAGATCACGATGAAAAACCAGATGATCATGGCTGCCGCCAGGATTAGCTTCAGGGGCAGCCCGCCCCAGAATCCCAGCAGGGCGCCGGCCCCTGAGCGCAGGGATTGGACCGGCTCTTGGGTGTAGATCAGCTCCGCGATAAAAGCGCCCAGGAAGGGTCCCAAAAATAGCCCCAGGGGAAAGAAGGAGAAGCCCGCCAGGAGGCCGATGGCCGCCCCCCACGTGGAGGCCTTGCTCCCTCCAAAGTAGCGGCTTCCGAGAGCGGCGGTGACATAGTCCAGGACCAGGGAGGCGACGGCCAGGAGGCCCTGGATGATGAGAAATTTGGCGCTCAGGGTTTGGAAGCCGGTCATTAAACCGTAAAGAAGCATCCCCACCCAGATCAGGGGAATGCCCGGCAGGGCGGGAAGAATTATGCCCGCCAGTCCGGTGAGGAAGAGAATAATGGCAAGCACCAGGGCAACAGTATTCATCTTTCACCACCTTTGACTTTTTAATCATACCATAAATCCGTATTTGGCAATACCGGTCTTTTCCCGGAGAGGGAGTCCTCCCTTGGGGAGCAAAGGGAGGGCGGCGGGGAAGGAAACGGCCCCGGCAGGGCGAAAGGTAATTCCAGGCCGGAGAGATACTCCCTGGCGGAGGAAAGCAGGCTGGGCGACCGGAAAAATTTTGATTTGCCGGAAGAAATTTTTAGGAAAGGATGATAACCGATGACGGAGGCAAATATTAATATTGAAGAGGCAGTAAAGGCGCTGGAGCGCAGGGCCATCCGGGCGTCGGTAGTGGAAGACGTGGCCGCCGCCCGGGAATACCTGCTGCAAAGAATCCCCCCTGGGGCAACGGTGGGGATAGGGGGCTCCATGACCATAAAGGAGCTGGGGATCTACGACCTGCTCCAGGAGCGGGGCAATACCGTTTTTTGGCACTGGCAGGTTCCCCCGGAGCAGATGAAGGAGACCGTCTACCGGGCCGCCGGGGCTGACTGCTATTTGTGCAGCGCCAATGCCTTGACCGCCGACGGGAAGATTATCAACACCGATGGTGCCGGGAACCGGGTGGGCAGCACCATCTTTGGTCCCCGCCGGGTAATTTTTGTGGTGGGCGAAAACAAGCTGGTGCGTGATGAAGAGGAAGGAAGAGAACGGATCCGGAAGGTGGCGGCCCCCCTTAACGCCCGCCGGCTGGGGCTGTCCAACCCGTGTGTCGACGAAGGCTGCACCGATTGCCGCGCCGCCACCCGCATCTGCAGCGTGACGGCCATCATCGAAGGGCCGCTTCGCTATACGGAGCTGGAAGTGCTTATTGTCAAGGCCCGGCTGGGATTTTAACCATACCGGAAAACCGGAAATAGGGGGCGGGGCCGTTGAAAAGGTTTGCCTTGCTGGGGTTTTTGTTGGCCTGGGCCGGCCTGATCCTGCTGGCCGGGGGATGCCTTTCCCATGGGCGGGGGGAGCAGTCCTCGCCCCAGAAAACCGTTGAGGCCTACTTGCAGGCTTTTCAGGAGAAGGATTGTGACCGGATGCTCCAGTTAAGCCGGGCTGCCCGGATCGAGCCGGAAGAGATGAAGTTGATTAAGATCATGGAGATAAAAGACTACCGGGTGGGCCCGGTGAAAAAGATCTCTTCCCAGGAGGTGGAAGTAGAGGTTAGCCTGGACATGGTCCTTTTCGGCGTCGAGACGGTGCACACGGACCGGCTCAGGCTGGTCAAGGAGGGAGGCCGCTGGTACCTGAAGCAAAAGCCCCTTGAGGACAAATAGCCCGGCCGCACTTTTCTTCAAGGGTGG
This sequence comes from Clostridia bacterium DTU022, assembly GCA_001512835.1. Classification (GTDB taxonomy): domain Bacteria; phylum Bacillota; class Dethiobacteria; order DTU022; family DTU022; genus DTU022. The sequence continues at coordinate 74,692 of LFRQ01000106.1, read as the reverse complement.
CTGGTGGTATAATGAAATATATTTACAAATGCAATTAATTTTGTCCAGGAAAGGGGAGGACAAGGTGAATTCTTTGCCCCAGCGGGCTTACCTGGAGACCATTGCCAAAAGCCTTCCCGATCCCCTTTTTGTTACGGATTGTTCCCAGAAGGTGATCTGGTTCAGCGATAAGGCCCGGGAGATTTTCGGACCGGAGACGGAAAAAGGGCGCTCCCTGCACGAGATTACCGGCCTAGACAAGCTCCAGCAGCTCCTGGAAGAGGTGCTGAGCCGGGGCGAACCCCTGGAATGCTCCTATGAAGGGGCCACCATCAAGGTCAAGCATTTGGAAAAGAAGTATTTTTTTAAAGTTGCCATTAATCCCATCTTTTACGAGGGAAAGCTCCGGGGCGCCCTGGTCCAGCTCACCGACGTAACCCGGTTCTACGAGATGGAGAAGATTAAAAGCGACTTTGTCTCCATCGTCTCCCACGAATTCCGCACCCCTCTGACTACTATCCTAATGGGTACGGAGATGCTGCGCAAAGGGCTGCTGGGGGAGATTACCCCCCGGGGGAAGGAGATCCTGGAGGCCATCGATCAGGATTGCTCCCGCTTGACCAGGCTGGTGGATAATTTGCTGGAACTCTCCCGCATCGAGTCGGGGACCATTTACCTGGAGCAGGAGGCCATTGACGTGGCCGGCCTGGTCCAGGAGGCGGTCCGGCCCCTCTCCCTCCAGGCGGAGAAAAAGGGAGTCCGCCTGGTCGTCGACCTCCCCGACCACCTGCCTACCATCTACGGGGATTTCAACAAGGTGGTCTGGATCTTGACCAACCTGGTGGGCAACGCCCTGCGCTATACCGAGGCGGGGGGATCGATTACGGTAAAGGTTCGCCACCGGGGCAACCGCCTCTTTTTTTCCGTGCAGGATACCGGCTGCGGAATACCCCGTCAGTACCAGGACAAGCTTTTTCGAAAGTACGTCCAGGTGCGCTCCAAGGACCGGGCCGCCGGGGGCGCCGGGTTGGGGCTGGCCATCTGCAAGGAGATCGTTGTGGCCCATGGCGGCGAGATCTGGGTGGAAAGCGAGGAGGGCAAAGGCAGCACTTTTACCTTTACCATGCCTTTGTACCGCCAGGAAGAAGAGATTTAGGCGGGCAAGCAGTTTAAAAGGACAGGAGTGATAGGATGGGCAAGAAGATACTGCTGGTTGAAGACGAGAAGAATATTATTCTGGGAGTGCGGACCTGCCTGGATGCGGTAGGCTACCAGGTTGACGTGGTCGAAGACGGGGAAGACGCTCTCCAGTACATTAACCGGGAACAGCCCGACCTGATCTTGTTGGACCTGCTGCTTCCCAAGGTGGACGGCTTTGAGGTGCTGAGGATTCTTAAAGGCAACGCTTCCACCAGCAAGATCCCGGTTATTGTTTTAACCGCCAAAGCGGGGGAAGAATACCGGCAAAGGGCCCAGGAGCTGGGGGCCGACGCCTACATGACCAAGCCTTTTCGGCCCCAGGAGCTTTGGGATAAATTGAAGCAGTTTCTGCCGGAGGAAGGGGACCGGTAAAATCTTAGCCGGCCGGTACCGGCCGGGCGGGGCGCCTTTAAAGGCGCTCCCTTCAGTTAGCTGTCTTTACCGGCAACATCCAGCCGGGCTCTTTCCCAATGAAAAAATATAAAGCAGCAAAGGGGACCGGAGCAAGCGGCTTAAAGAGGAAGCGTGCTTAATGGCGGCCGCTCCGGTTTCCCCAAGGGTAGGTTGCTTATGACGGATCCGAAGAAAAAAAGGGCGGGGCTCGCCATGGTCATCGCCCCCAATGCCTTTAAAGGTTCCCTCTCCGCCGGCCGGGCGGCGGAAGCCATTGCCCGGGGGGTAAAGGCGGTTTTTCCCGAAGCAGAGCTGTACCTGGTGCCCATGGCCGACGGTGGGGACGGAACTACGGAATGTTTGATCCGGGCCACGGGAGGCCGTATCTTTCGAAAGCGGGTTGCCGGCCCCCTGGGGGAGCCGGTGGAGGGATTTTGGGGGCTTACCGGCGGCGGCCGGACGGCGGTGGTGGAGGTGGCCGCGGCTTCCGGTCTTGCCCTGGTCCCCGCCGACCGCCGCGACCCCTTGGGTGCCACCAGCCATGGTACGGGGGAGTTGATCCGGGAAGCCTTGGGCAGCGGCTGCCGGGAGATTTTTATCGGCCTGGGCGGCAGCGCCACCACCGATGCCGGGGCGGGGCTGCTTCAAGCCCTGGGGGTGCGGCTGCTGGATAGCCGCGGGCAGGAGATCGGCCGCGGCGGCGCCGCCTTGCAGGATTTGGACCGCATTGACCTTTCTTCGCTGGACCCCCGGCTGCGGGAGGTTTCCCTGGTGGCCGGCTGCGATGTGGACAACCCCCTGTACGGCCCTCAGGGAGCGGCCTATGTCTACGCTCCCCAGAAAGGGGCTTCCGGGGAGCAGCTTTCCTTCCTGGATTCGTGTCTGCGCCGTTTTGCCGCCGTGGTGGAGCGGGACCTGCAGGTAAAGGTGGGGGAGATGGCCGGCGGGGGAGCCGCCGGAGGAATCGGAGCGGCCCTGGCGGGCGTTCTGGGGGCCAGGCTGGTTTCCGGGGTCCAGGAAATTGTCCGGCTGACAGGCTTGCCGGAACTGCTCCGGCGGGAGGACATAAGCTTGCTGATTACGGGCGAAGGGGAGATTAACCCTCAGTCGCTCCGGGGAAAAGTGCCCGTGGGCCTGGCCCGGCTGGCCCGTCAATACGGGATTCCCGTGCTGGTCCTGGCGGGGGGCATAAGGCTGGATCCCCAGGAAGCGCACCGGGCCGGTATTTCTGCCCTGATGGCCATCGTGGATGCACCCATGGATCTCCCCACCGCCATGGAACGGGCGGAAGAACTCCTGGAAGGCGCCTCCCGGCGGGCCATGCAGCTGCTGGCCATCGGCCGGGGATGGGCTGAAGCTGAATCTTGATCAGGCGGGGAGCGGCCGGAACGGGGAACGAGCGAAAGCTAGAGGCCGAAGCGGGCCCGGGTCCGCTGCCAGAGGCTTTCCAGGGCCTCCTCCCCGTCGGGATGGAGTTCCGCCGCTTTAACCAGTTCTAGGGCGGAACGGGCCGCTTCCTGGGAGGCGGCTTCCTCCATTTCCCGGCTTTCTTCCCGGGCGGCCAGGGCCTGGCTCAGCTGTTCCAAGCGCCGGAAGAGCCCGGGATGGGAAGGGGCAATCTCCGACCAGGGGACCTCCTTCCAGCCAACGGGGCTTTTCTGCAAGGAGGCGAACAGCCCCGGGTAGCGCTGCTGCATCTCCTCCTGCAGCGCCTCCAGTTCCCGGCGGTTCATAACGGCTTCCAGGGGGTAGCCGTGCCGCTCCAGCTCCTCTCTGCCCCCTTCCATGCGGTCCACCAGGACATAGACGGCGCTGACCGTCCCGCCGGCGGCTTCCACCGCCTGGGCGGCGGCAAGCACCGAGGCGCCGGAGGTGAGCACATCGTCGACGATGATGGTTTTCAGGCCGGGGGCGAAGGGCCCCTCGATGCGGGAGCGCGTGCCGTGCGCCTTGGCCTCCTTGCGGACAATAAAGCAGGAGAGAGGATTCTCCGTTTCCACCTGGCTCAGGGCGGCTACAGCGGCGGCTATGGGATCGGCACCCAGGGTTAGGCCGCCCACCGCCTCCACCGGGTAGCGCTTTTGGGTCAGGGAGGCGAGGATATAGCGAGCGGTGCGGTAGATCCCCTCCCGGGACATGGTGACCATCTTGCCGTTGATGTAGTAGTTGCTCCTCCGGCCCGAGGAGAGCAGAAAAGAGCCCCTCTGGTAGCCGTGGATATAGGTTAAATGCAGCAGTTCCTTCTTCAGTTTCTCCAGCATGCCTCTCTCCTTTTCCCTCCGGTTAAACTTGGCAGTATTATTATAACACCACTTTGATCTTTTGTTGAGTTTGCCGTCAAGTTGGGTTATACTTTGGCTAGACCCGGGGGTAAGGTTGTGACGGATAAGACAAAAGCCTTATTCGAGCAAGGCCCCATCAGGCCTCCCAGCGAAGCCACCAGCCTCTTTATTCGCCTGACCCGCAACTGTCCCTGGAATCGCTGCCTCTTTTGCCCGGTCTATAAAGGGGAGCGGTTTAGCCGGCGGGAGGTGGCGGAGATCAAGGCGGATATCGATGCCATGGCCGATATTGTGGACCGGGTCCGGGCCTTTTCCTGGCGCCGGGGGAGCGGCGGACAGGTTACCCTGGAGATTGCCTCCCGGCTGCAGCGGGAAGAGCCCGCCTGGCTTCCGGTAGTGGCCTGGCTTTACTACGGCAGCGGGGCGGTGTTTCTACAGGATGCAGACAGCCTGGCGGCCCCCGTGGACGACCTGGTGGAGGTTTTGGAATACCTCCGCCGCCGGATTCCCGGCATCCGGCGCATAACCACCTACGCCCGCTCCCGGACGCTGTTCCGGCGCTCCGTGGCGGAGCTGCGCCGCCTGGTGGAAGCCGGCCTGAACCGGGTTCACGTCGGCTTGGAAAGCGGCTGGGATCCTCTCCTGGAATATATGCAGAAGGGGGTCCGTTCGGAGCAGCATGTGGAGGCGGGGCTTAAAGCCAAGGAGGCGGGCCTGGAGTTAAGCGAATACGTCATCCTCGGCCTCGGAGGGAGGAAGATGTGGAGGGAGCACGCCCTGGCTACCGCCCGGGTTTTGAACCGGATCAATCCCCATTTCATCCGGGTGCGCACCCTGATTATCCCCCCCTTCAGCCCTCTGTTCGAGGAGGTAAAAAGGGGGAGTTTTGTCCCCCTGGAGGAGGACCGGGTCCTGGAAGAAGAAAAATTGTTGCTGACGGAGCTGAAGGCCCTGGATGCCGTCTTTTGCAGCGACCACCATTCCAACCTCCTGCAGGAACTGCAGGGTCATCTGGCCCGGGACCGGGAACGCATGATTGATTTGATTGACAGCTATTTTAACTTGCCGGCAGAGCAGAAGAGTCTTTTCCGGCTGGGACGCAGAGCCGGCTACTTTCGCAGCCTCGACGATCTAAACAACGCCGCTCTTTCTGTTTCCGTGGAGCGCCTTGGCCGGCGTCTGGCCGAAGAGGGGTTATCCGTGGACGGCTACATCCAGAATTTGCTGCCGCGTTACCTTTAGAGGAAGGAGGCGTTTATCTTGATTCCCGTAAAGGTGAAGGAAGTTGTTCTCGATCCGATGCAGACCCCGCTACTGTTGCTGGTTGATACAGAAGAGACGATGGTCCTGCCCATTGGGATCGGTTTTTGGGAAGCCCAGGCCATTGTCTTAAAGCTGCAGGGCTATGTCACTCCCCGGCCGGTTACCCACGATCTCTTCAATTCTGTTTGCAAGCACCTGGGGGCCAGCATAGAGAAGGTCGTGGTTAACGATATGATAGAGAGCACTTTTTATGCGGAGCTGTACCTGCGCACTGCTGAAAACAAGCAAATTATCGTGGATGCCCGCCCCAGCGATGCCGTCGCCCTGGCCCTTACGGTGGGATGCCCCATCTATATCAGCGAGAAGCTGTCTCCGTATACCGTTTCCATCAGCGATTTGATGGAGCAGCAGGATATTGGGCCCATCGAATTCGACGGCTCCGGCGAAAGCGGGCCGCACCTGCACTAAAGCTCCGGCAGTTTTTCGCCGGGATTCCCTCCGGGCAAACAATGGCCCTGTTGGACTGCCGCCGGTATCGGCCGCCCTTCGGCCATTTTCCGGGGCGGACGGGGGGAAGGCTACCGGCACCATTTCAACGAGATTCTGCCGGCGGCTGGAACCGGTTAAGGCAAGGTGGTGACGCCTATCAGAGTAGCTGCCTGTTCCCTGGAACTGTACATCCCGTCAGCCTCCTCCTTGAAAACCAAGCGCCAAATTTTAAAAAGCTTGATCCAGCGGCTGCGCAACGAGTTCAATCTTTCCGTAACGGAGGTTGGCCAGCAGGATCTATGGCAGAAGGCGGAGCTGGGGCTGGCGGTAGTATGCCACAACAGCAACGGGGCGGACCGGATTCTTCAAAAAATCTTCGATTTTATAGAAAGCGATTACCGGGTGGAAATCATCGACCGGCGGGTGGAGATCTACTAGCCATGGCCTCCCCTCTTTCCAAGGTTTCTTTCTCCTTTCCCGGGCCAAACTAGTACCACAGCTTTTTCAGAAGGAGGGGACGGTACTGGCCGGGCTAATTTTTTTAAGAACCCTTTTGCTCTATATTACCGTTTTGGTCTTAATCCGGTTGATGGGCAAGCGGGAGATCGGGCAGCTTTCCGCTTTCGACCTGGTGGTGGCCATCATGATTGCCGAAATTGCCATACTGCCCATGGAACAGCCGGAAATGCCCCTGTACGTGTCGTTGATACCGATGTTTACCCTGGTGGGGGCGGAGATGCTCTTTTCATACCTCTCCTTGAAAAGTCACCGCTTCCGCCGGCTGGTTAACGGCTCGCCCAGCATTGTGGTCTACAACGGCGAGATCATGGAGCAGGAGATGCGCCGTTTAAGATACAATGTCAACGACCTGCTGGCCCAGATGAGGGAGAATAACGTAACCAACATCGCCGAAGTGGAGTACGCCATCCTGGAAACCTCCGGGGAGTTGAGCGTTATCTTAAAGCCGGAACACCGTCCCCTGACGCGGGCCGATTTAAAACTGCCGGCCGGCCCCTCCGGCTTGCCCGTTCCCCTTATTTTTGACGGCGTGATTCAAAAGGATAATCTGGAGCAGCTCGGCATGGACCCGAAATGGCTGGAAGAGAAGCTGGCGCAGGGCTGGCAGGCGGGGCCCGGGGAGGTGCTCTATGCCGGGCTTAACCCCGACGGCACTCTTTATGTCAGCTTAAAGGAGAATTGCAAGAGCAGGAGGAAGGGGTAGATGGTTTTTACCAAGGCTTATGAACTGGCCCAGCGCATCGTAGCGCCCTTTCTTGAGGAGGGGAGCCTGGCGGTGGACGCCACGGCGGGCAACGGGAAGGACACCCTGTTCCTGGCGCAGCGGGTGGGATCTTCCGGTCATGTTTACGCCTTTGACGTTCAGCCCCAGGCCCTGGAGAAGACGGAAGCGCTCCTGGCCCAGGCGGGCCTTCGCCAACGGGTTACCCTTTTCGAAGCCGGGCATGAACACCTGGCTGCCTATATCCACCGCCAAATCAAGGTGGTCATGTTCAACCTGGGCTATCTCCCGGGAGGGGATCATGCCATCATTACCAGGCCGGAGACTACCCGGGCCGCCCTGGAGAGCGCCCTGGAGCTGCTGGAAAAAGGGGGGATAATCAGCGTGGTGGCCTATACCGGACACCCGGGAAGCCTAAAGGAGAAGGAAGTCTTGGAGGAACTCTGCCGCGCCCTGGACCAGAGAGCGTTTACAGTGACCCACCACGCCTTTATCAACCAGGCGGGCTGCCCGCCGGAGCTCTTTACCATCCAGAAGCATTGATCCGGGGAAGGGAAAATTATAAAATTATTGCATAAATTTAAAATATTTGGCCTAAGGCAAGTTGCCTGCGCTTTTAAATTGTGTTATATAATAAATCAAAAGCGGCAAATTTTTCGCAGGCCCACCCTGGGAAGGAGGAGAACCGGTGGCCTCCCGCCCTGTATCCAAGTCCGTTGTCAAAAGATTGCCCGTTTACCTGCGCATCCTGGATAACTTAATACGCTGGGATGTGGAGATAATCTCTTCCAAAGAGTTGAGCGCCGAGTCTGGCTTCTCTGCGGAGCAGATTCGCAAGGATCTGGCTTATTTCGGGGCTTTTGGGACCCGGGGAACCGGCTATAACACCCATTTCTTGCGGGAAAAGATACTGAAGATTATCGGCCTGGACAAAAAGACTAATATCATAATTATCGGGGCGGGGCACCTGGGAACGGCGCTGACCCGCTACAACGCTACGAAAAATTCCTATGTCAACGTGGTGGCCGTTTTTGACCGGGATCCCCAGTTGATCGGCCAGAACATTGCCGGCATCCCCATTTATGATATTAAGGAAGTCGGCGGCATTATCGAGCAGTACAATATTAAAGTAGCGATCATTACCGTGCCGGCGGAGTCGGCCCAGGAAGTGGTGGACCAGATCGTCCCCTATGGGATCAAGGCCATATTGAATTTTGCCCCGGCCAGGATTGAGGTTCCCGAGGGGGTCCACCTGGACAATGCCGACCTGACCATCGAACTGCAAAGCCTGATCTATTATAGCTCCGCCGAAGAAGAGAGGCTGGCCCGGGTGCGTCGGGAGATGGAGGAAGAGAAGGCCTCCAAGATGCTGAGCCTGGATTGAACCGGGGAAGCCCGGGTAATATTTAAGCAGGCCGGAAATGTTGACTTTTCACAGGTCCTTGTGTATACTAAACTATGCTGGAGCTGTGGTGTAGTCGGTTAACATACCGGCCTGTCAAGCCGGAGACCGCGGGTTCAAGTCCCGTCAGCTCCGCCATACTTGCCGAGATAGCTCAGTTGGTAGAGCAGCGGACTGAAAATCCGCGTGTCCCCAGTTCGATTCTGGGTCTCGGCACCATATATATGCGGAAGTGGCTCAGTGGTAGAGCATCGCCTTGCCAAGGCGAGGGTCGCGGGTTCAAATCCCGTCTTCCGCTCCATTTTTTTAGGCGACATAGCCAAGTGGTAAGGCAGAGGACTGCAAATCCTTTATCCCCGGTTCGAATCCGGGTGTCGCCTCCATTTTTTTTTGCCGGGGTGGCGGAATTGGCAGACGCAAGGGACTTAAAATCCCTCGGGCCGTGAGGCCCGTACCGGTTCGATTCCGGTCCCCGGCACCAATTTTATTGGCGTTTTTGAAGAATAAGGCCACCTAAGGGGTGGCCGTTTTCTTTTTTCCAGTGCCGCCGGGGTGACCTAAATGTTTTTCAAGATTTTGTTATATCCGGGGAGTTTTTTCACCCTTCCACGGCCTCCTTTTCGACCATCCCAACCCGAGGGTTGGGCCGGGGTTGGGTTTGGCTATGCCTATTAATTAAGTCTTGGTCAAATAATCTATAAAATATGATTGAAATAGTTTGTCGCCAGAAGAAATATAAAGTACAATACTAATGATCAATACAAAGATTAAGTACAAAAGGAAAGGGCGGACAGGGCACCTCCTGATTGCCGATGGTGCCGGACCCTGATGAAAAGAAAAGCGAAAAGAAAAATGAAGAAGCGCCTCCTTCTGGCAATTATTTGCTTGGCCGCCATTGTCGCCGCCTTCGGCATTGGGAAGCTGGCCGAGCCCATCTTTTCCCGCCCGGTGGAGAACGACCCCGAAGAAGGTTTTGCCGGACCGGATAAACTTCTCCTGGTGATGATCCCTTTATCCGGAGACTATCTCCAGGAGCTCAGTTCCGGGCTGGAAGGAGAGCTTAAAGGCTCTTCCTGGCTCCCGGAAGGCTTGACCCAGGGAAAGCCGCCGGGAAGACTGGAGCAATTTCAGCTGCCGGCCCAGTTCTATGAAGCGGAGGGCCTGGTTTCCAGCAGCATAAACCGGTTGACCTTGGATCTGGCCGGCGCCCCCGCTGCTTTAAGCGGCGATGAGCTGAAACAGTTGCTGGCTGAGGATGAAGGCGGCTTCTACTACCTCTGGCTCCCTTTGAAAGAGGTGCAGGGGGACGACAGCCGGGCTTCTTTCCTGCTGGACCCGGAGCCGGCTGCCGCCGGGGCTGCCGATCAATCTGCGGTGTCTTCTCTGAGGGGAAATCTTAACGAAAGCCGGGGCTGCGAGCTGGTAGTAGCCAGGATCAAGGAGGAAGTCTTTGACCCCCGGGTCGGCCTTTATACCGGGAAGGGAACCTGGGAGGCCAACGTGGAGGCCCTGGCCAATTTTCTTGATTACTACGGCATCCGGTGGCAGGGGTTTGATGAGAACGATATCCTGGAGATGGACCTTCAGGCCAACTTCGATCTCCTCTGGTTCCCGGGCGGTTTTTCAGCGGAATATAAGTACAATATTCCGGATCATGGCAAAATCAGGGAGTTCGTGCGCAACGGGGGCAAATATATCGGCATCTGTGCCGGCGCGTACTATGCCGCGGATGTAATGGTATGGAAAGGGGAAAATTCAGACTACCCCCTGGACCTGTTTCCGGGCCGGGGCATCGGGCCGATGAGCAGGTATGTAAGCTGGGGAGAGAAAACAGCAATTCGATTGGAGGGGTCGCATCCGGCCAATAATGAGTTCTCCGAGCCCAGCCTGGAGATGTTCTACTTTGACGGCCCTTACTTTGCTCCTTTCGAGGAATTGGGGGATCAGGTCCAGGTGCTGGCCCGTTACGACGTCAACGGGGAGCCTGCGGCGGTGGCGGCGGCCCAGGGGCGGGGCAAAGCGCTGCTGCTGGGCATGCACCCGGAGCTCGGCTACGCCCCCCCCAGCGGCAGGGTAAACACTCACGGCGGAGAGGGTGCCCGCTGGGATTGGCTCTACGCCGTGCTGCGCTGGCTCGTCCAGGGGTAATTCTTTTATTGGGGATGACTTGGAGTTCCTGGTGCCGGGACAATGTGTTATAATCAATAAGTCAAGCACTAAAGGATTAAAGGCAGGGAGTGGACTTAATGCGCCGCAAGCACCTGATAGGCCTGGTTTTATTGGCGATGGCGATCTTTTTTGCCGCCGGCTACTATTTGGGAGTGCTCTTCGACAATGCCGAACCGAAGCTGCCCCCGGACAACGGTGACGAAAACCAGGAGCCGAAAGAGGATGAGGAGCCTGTTCCCGATATCCGCACCGCCACCATAGCCAACGTGGGAGCCATCTATCCCCACCGCCCGCAGATAGTGCAGGCCCACCTGGGGGACGGGAAGTACGATTTCAGCCCCAGCTTTGAAATCATCGCTCCTTTGATCAAGGCGGCGGATCTGGCGGTGGTCACTTTTGAAACCGCCCAGGCCGGACCGGGAGGCGGTTATACCGGCTACCCTACCTTTAATGCTCCCCTGGAGTTGACCAAGAATTTAAAAGATGCCGGCTTTGATGTCTTCAATACCGCCAACAATCATATCATGGACCGCGGCTATGAAGGACTGATGAAAACCATCGATCACATCCGCTCCCACGGCCTGACGGTGATCGGCACCTATAAGAGCTGGGAAGAGCGGAATACGCCTCATGTTCTCGATGTAAACGGCATTAAGGTCGGCTTTGTCTCTTACACTTACAATACCAACGGCTTCTATCCTCCTGCCGGCCACGAGTACGCCATCAACCACATCCCCAATTTTGAGACCGTCCAGCCGGTGGTGGAGGACATTATTAAGACGCGCCAGGCGGGGGCGGACCTGGTGGCCGTCTACATGCATTGGGGAGAAGAATACAATCATGAGCCTTCGGCCCGGCAGAAGGAGATCGCCCAGGAGCTGGCCAAGGCGGGAGCAGACCTGATCATCGGCACCCATCCCCATGTCTTGCAGCCCCTGGATTTAATTACCGTGGAGAAGGACGACGGCAGCGAACACCGGGCGGTGGTGATCAATGCCCTGGGCAACTTTTGCACCAACCAGCACCTCACCGACGGGGTCCCCACGGATTTAACCCGCTACGGAATTTTGGCCACCATCGAGCTGGCCAAGGACATGAACAGCGGCGAAGCGTGGATTGCCGATGTCAATTATGAAATCAATATCTGCCATATTGACTGGCGCCACCGGGTCATACCCGTTTCCATGATCCTGTCCAACCCCCCGGAAAAATATAATCACAGCGCCGCCCGCGTGGAAACCATCAAAAAACAGTACGACACCCTGGTCCAAATCCTGGAGAGATACAATTTCTCCAGCCGGAAAGAGGCCTTCTTCAGCCGGGAAGAGGAATAAACGGTAACCGATAGAGCCATAACTTTTCCTATCAATGAGGGCCGTTGCGGCCCTGATTTATTTTGGCCAGCTTCAAGCCAGGCTTCAAGCCAGGCTTCCGGCCAGGCTGGAGACAGCGCCCCCTTGCGGCCGCCTCTCATTTACAAACAAAATCAAACCCAGTCTTTAAATTAAGTTGAATAAGGATAAAATATAACCGCCTGATTAATCCTGTACCGAGAAGGTGATCCCCTTTGGACAGGTTCTTCCGAGGCCTGGTGTCGGGCCTTGTTGGCGGGATAGCGATGAATTTATGGTCTTTGGTTTCTCGCTTTGTCTTAAAATGGGAGCTGTTAAGTTTTATCGAATGGGCCGGGGTGGCGCTCTTCGGCGATTTGCCCCGGAGCCATTTGCAGGGAGCTTTTGCCCTGCTGATGCAGCTTCTCTGGACCGGGCTGCTGGGAGTGCTCTTTGCTTTCCTGGTCCCCGTAGTCACCTCCAGGGGATACCTCATCAAGGGGGCCTTCTTTGGAGTGATAACCGGCTTTGCCTTATATGCCGTGCCTATCCTTTTTCAAGCACCTTTTCTCACCAAGCACTCTTTTGCCACGGTGTTTTCCAACCATATGGGAGGTTTGCTCTGGGGGCTGGCCACGGCTCAATCTCTGCAGTGGCTGGATAGGAGGGTAAGGACATAATTTTCCGGGGCTCCAGGCCGGCCGGCAGGCGCCACGGAGCATTTAAGAGCACTAGTAAAGGGGTTTGAGGCATGCACCGGAAATTGGTAGAAGCGTCCTTGCTGGGAGTCTTGGCCACCATACCTTATGAAGTGCTGGCGCGGATCCTCCTGGCTTTCGATATCGGGAAATACAGCGAATACGAGCTCTCCAGCCTGATGATTACCATGGACCGGCCCGACCCCATCCTGGGGTTTATCGTCAGCGGCTTTATCGGCATGGTAGCCGCCGCGGCCTTCTACTATATGCTCCGCCTTGTTGGCGCCGATTACCCGGTCCTCAAGGGGATCCTGATCGGCTTGTTGGCCTGGCTAATCTCCGAGCTGCTTTTCACCTGGACCATTGAAGGGGGAGGCTTAATACAGCCCCGGCCCACGGAGGACTACTACCTGCACTTGGCGGGTGCGCTCATATTCGGTCTGACCCTGGGCCTGTTGTTTCAGCGGTATCTTTTGTCCTCCGCAAGCCGGAGGGACAGTGACTTTGGCCCACCTGAGCCGGGAAAACGGTGACTTTGGTTCACCTGAGCCAAGAAAACAGTGACTTTGGTTCAACCTTCACCCACGGGATTCATGGACTTACGAGAATATTGGCGCTGCCGCATATACTACCCCCTTATCTCTTGCCGGGTCTACGCCCCTTATATTCCTTCGTTCGATAAAAGCGGAGATATTGTTTTTAAGCTTGCTTGCCGCCTCAGCGGGATAATGGGGAAGATCTTCTTATACCCAGTGACATTTGCATAGAACAATTTCAGGGTGGCAATATCCCAGGCCGATAATAGGAAAGTTTAGATGGTCTTGACAAAATCTCCATTTTTTATTATAATAAAACTAAACAACTAAACAAAATGTTCATTTGTTTAGGAGAGTTGCGGCATGGATTCTCAACAGAAGCTTAACGAACTGTACCGGGCTGCCTTGAAGATCTTCTCCCGCTACGGCTACAAAAAAGCCACCCTGGAGGATATTGCCGCCGAACTGGGCATGACCAAGGGGGCCCTTTACCTCTATGTCAAGAACAAGCGGGATCTTTACGAGCGAACCGTTGCCGGAGCCTTAACCCGCTGGCAGGACCGGGTTGAGGAGGCTGTTAAAAAGGAGACCGAGCCCATCAACAAGCTCACGGTTTTGGCCTTTAGCGCTTTTCAATACCTTGCCGAAGATGAAGAAATGAGAAATGTGCTGGTGCAGGACCCCGAAATATTCCCCATGTTCCCCCGGGAAGACCCCTTTTTTGACATCAATGAACGATCAAGAAATATGCTGAAAGCTGTCCTGAAAGAAGGGATCGAGAAAAAAGTATTCCGAGAAGTGGATCTGGACAGCGTTGTCTGGCTGCTTTTTTCCATGTACAAGATGTTCATTATCGAGGCCTACATTATTCGGGGGAAGGAGTCAACTTTAAACCTGTTTAATCAAGCGCTGGAGCTGGTGCTCCATGGCTTGATTAATAAATAATTATAATAAGGAAGGTGAAGGAATTGCCGGTAAAGTACTTGAGCCCCGAGTGGAAGGAAGAAGTTGAAGCAAGGCTCAAAAAAGAGTTGACCCCCGAACGGATGAATTACGTCACCTCCTCCATGTCCAACATCTACCTGAATTGTCCCGACGGGAAACCCAGGTTCATGTTCTTCCGCTATGAAAACGGGGAACTGAAAGAGTTTCTCGTGGGCGAAGGGGAACCTCCGGAAGCGGAATTTAGGATTACCGGGGACTACGCCACCTTTGCCCAGATCTCCCAGGGGAAGCTGGGCTCCCAGCTGGCGCTGATGAGCGGCAAACTTAAGTTGAAAGGCAACATGGTGAAGGCTTTAAAACTGGCCTCCATAGCGGACCGGCTGAACAAAGTGCTGGCCAAGGTAGATGCCGAATATTAAAAAATCCTTTACAGAGAGGAGAAAGGAGAGAGGAGATGTCCACTAACCACGATCCCTATTACATTGATTTTCCCGGGCGGATAAAGATGATCCAGCAGGAGATGGAGAAGGAAGGCCTTGATGTGTACCTGGGTTCCAGGCTAAGAACCCTGTCCTGGACCATGGATGCCTTTTGCCCTTGGCGGAGCTACGTGGTTATCCCCCGGGAGGGATTGCCCGTGGCCTTCACCTTTGTTATCGATGCGGCCCGGGTGGCCGATGATTCCTGGCTGGATGAAGATCACGTCCGGGGTTATGCCCCCATGGGGGGACAGGACCAGATTACCCAGATTGCCGACTTCATTAAAGACGAGCTGAAGTGCGGAAAAGGAAGGATCGGCTACGAGACCGGCATTTCCAACTACCTGCCCGAGGGGAACCTGACCCAGTATGAATACGAGGCTTTCCGGGCCGCCCTTCCTGAGGCCACCTTTATCAATGCCCACCACATCGTTGACCGCCTCTCCCTGATTAAGGATGAGGGGACCATGAACCGGTTCCGGGAGGCGTCGCGCCTGACGGACATAGGGCACCGGGCCGTTTACGAAGCGTTAATAAACGGCGGCTTCAAGAATTTAACCGAGACGGAGATATCGGGGATCGCCACTTATGCCATGCGGAAGGCCGGCAGCGAATGGGAGTGGACCTTTACCGGAGGCAATGAAATTGCCAGCGGCTACCGGACGGGTTATGCCGGGGGTGCTTGCACTCCGGCCACCAGGCGCAAGCTGCAGCCCGGGGAGTCCCTGATGGTGGATCTCCATGCCGCGTTCAAGCTGGGCTTGGGCGACAGTACCGTTAATTACCTTCTTGCCCCGGTAACCGAGCGCCAGAGATGGCATGCCAACAACTACGTGACCATCGTCAAGGCTTGTCTGAAAAAATACCGGGCGGGGATTACCCCCTCGGAGATGGCCTCCGAGATGATGGCCATAGCCGAGGAAGGGGGGTTCTCCGACTACCTGGTGCCGGGATTTGAACACGGCATCGGGATGGTGGGGGACGAGTGGAGGATCGGGAGTCACGAGGGCCCCATTCCTTACTGGACCGATCCCAATCACCGCTACCAGGCGGGCGAGATGATCATCTGCGCCATCCAGTATGCCTGCCCCGAAGAGCAGATCGGCTTCCGCTACGAGGCGCCCATCATCATCTGGGAAAACGAGTGCGAACTGCTGCCCAAGTGCCCCCTGGAGGTCCTGGAGATCGAGTAGTTGGGACTCGGCGGAAAAACGGAGCCCCGGCTCTAAACAGGCCGGGGCTTTGTTTTTAATTGGAAGCCGAGAAGCAACTTGCTGCCGCCTTCTCCTTTCGACGGGGAAGGAGGACGGCGCAGTCTGCGGAGCTAAGCCAGCCTGTTGCCGCATTCCCCGCAGAAGCGGGCTTCGTGAGCATTCCGGGCTCCGCAGCGCTCGCACTCCACCATTTGCAATGAGGCGCCGCAGTTGATGCAGAACTTCCCTTCCCCCGCCGGCTTGCCGCATTGAGGGCACAGGGTCTGCTTGCTCTCGATCTTGCCGTGGAAAACCTTTGCCTTGGAGGCTTCCTCCTGGATCTCCTCTACCATCCGCTGCGCCTTGGCCGAGGCTATCTCCACGTTGACCCGGGGAGCGCACTCTACGCAGAGGCCCTCCTGTTCATTCCAATCGTTGGGGCAGACCCACTTGCGGCACTTGGGACAGCGATGGAAGCGGCCTTTGGCTTCGTTTTGGGCCAAGGCGAAGGCGGCTTCATGTTCCTTATGCCAATCGGGGGACATCCCGTGAAATCTTTCGCTGAGAATATCGGCGCCTCTTTCCAGGGTGCCGCCCAGGTTGTATCTCCCCGTCAGCGACGATACAGTGCTTACAATGCCGCCGAGGTTTCTAAAAAGGCGGCCCTTTTTATAGGTTTTTGACTCAATAAACTTGGTTTTGTAACCCTCCTGGCAGAGATCGCAGTAGAAGGTAAACTGGAATCCCGCCTCCGTGCTGTTATCCTCAAAATTGTCGGTAAAGGGCTGCATGCTCGTCTTTTTCACTCCCTTATCATGGATTAGCCCAGCGCCCGGCCGCACTTGATGCACTTGTCCCCCAGGGGAGGCTGTTCAGTGCGGCACTTGCGGTGGGGACAAGTAACCACCAGACGGCGGTCGCAGTGCTCGCAGTAGTCGGAAAAGAAGGTTTTCTGCCCGCAGAAGGGGCAGGTTATTTCCAGGGAGAGACCACAGGAACTGCAGGCCACCCAGCCTTTGCGGATGGGATGGGCGCACTTGGGACAACGGGCCTGAACGGGGTTGACCTTGCCGCAGGCCGGACAGGTATTGGCGTCGGGAGGAACCAGCTGCTGGCAATAGCGGCAGGGAATCATGTATCCCGGCAAGTGATGACCTCCTTTGCTGATAGAATAACTGCTGAAATCGGGCCTCCTGCTGACCGGCTTATCAGTTAAAGAGGGACCGCCTTTAACCGGCGGTTATTCCCCCCCGGTCTTCAAAAGACTCCTCCTCTTCCCCGTCGGCCTCTTCCCGCCAGCGCGCGTCATCCTCCGGGGTGGCGATGTTAAAGGCGAGCAGCTCCTCCACGTCCCGGCGCCACTGCTCGGGGGATTTATGCATAACCCGGCCGATATACAGTTCCCGCAGCTTCCGCAGGGCGGGCAGCCGCTGCAGGGCGTAAAGGTAGTGCACGTAGCGGGGCTGGCGGAGCTTTTCCCAGGAGAGGTAGATGGGCTCCCGGCGGAAATTCACCGCCAGCATGCAGTGATTTATTTGCCGGAGGATCTGCTCCACCTCCCCTTCCATCTCCCCCTCGCTCTTGAAGCCTGCCGCGTAAGCCTTCCGGCTGAAGAGACGGAAAAAGTATGTAGCCCGCCCGCTGCCGGTGTCGGAGAAGGATTCCAGGGCGACGGCGTTGCCCGGCTTTTGCGGGTCGGCGGAGCAGAGGGGTACCAGGAACCAGATATAGGTGCCCGTAAGCTCGCCCATAAGACCCCGCTTAATGCCCACGGCTCCCTGCCGGGACGAGGATAGGCTCTTTAAATATTTATATTCAGCGGAGGCGGGGGAGCTCTCCAGCTGTTTTTCCAACTGGTCCCACAGCTCGGGAGAGACGGCTTCAATCTCGCTCCGCAAAGCCGCTCTCCCATCGCGCATCAGCCTGGCTACCCGGGCCAACTGGTCCGGTTCCGCCAGGGGCAGGAGTTCCCGGACCAGGAGGAAGGCTTCCTGTTCCAGCTCGTGGAGCAGGGAGGCCAAAGCCTCCTTGAAACCCTCCCGCTGGTAGCCCATTTTGGAGAAGGTAAACTTTTCCCCGTAATCGGTGGCGATGGCAATCCGGTACTGGTCATCCTGTAGGGAAATTATTTCGCCGGCGGGTATGCGCACGGGGTCGCTTTTCTCCGGTATGATCACCAGGGCGGTCTGGTAAAGGCGAGGTTCGCAGCGGCCTTCTTCCAGGAGATTCCCGTTCCGGTCATGACGGCTGTAGGCGGCTTCGAAGCCGTGGTCCCTTACTTTTTCGTGCATCAGCATGTCCTGAAGCAGCATTTCTCCGCGCAGCTTAAAGAGCAGGCGCAGGAAATCTTCATAGCCGTAGCCCAGGCGCTCCAGGACCAGCCGCTCTCCCGAGGAAAGCCCGAGGGCAACCCGGTAGTCGCTGTGTTCAGTCTCGATTATGTTGCGGTAGGGAAGGCGCAAATGCTCGCCCTTTTCCCCCTGGAGGAAGAAGTGTTCCTGCTCCAGGAAAATCCGGCCCTTTCCTTCCGCAGCGGGGGTGTTGTCGGCTCCCAGTCGTTTGTAGGAAGCTTCACCGGAGAAGTATACCTGTGTTTCCTCCATATTTTTTTCCCTTCCAATGGGCGTCGAAAGCTTTGTTAAGTTTCCACGGTTTTTACATAAAATCCTGCCGGGACGCAAAAAAAGTAAGGAGCCGCCCGGGGGTGGTAAAGGGGGCGTCAAAGGGCGGCGTCAAAGGGCGGGCGGCAAAGGGGGAGGTCGCTTCCCGGCCTGCAAACCGCCGGCGGCAAGAATCCGTTCCGTGCGGGGCAGCCGGCGCGGCGGCGGTCCCCGGGTATAATTGGCCGCCCGTCGGCCATATTAAAGTCAGCCCGGGCAGGCATGCCCGGCCATAATGACTCGGAGGTGAGCCCGTTGCCCGCATATAAACAGGCCACCTTTGCCGGCGGCTGCTTCTGGTGCATGGTGGCTCCTTTTGAAAGCATACCGGGAGTAGTTAAGGTTGTTGCCGGATATACCGGGGGCCACAAAAAAGACCCCAGCTACCGGGAGGTGGCCTCCAAAACCACGGGCCACTACGAAGCGGTCCAGATAACTTATGATCCCGGGCGGGTAGCCTATGACCGGCTTCTGGAGGTCTTCTGGCGCCAGATAGATCCCACGGATCCCGGGGGACAATTTAGCGATCGGGGGGACCCTTACCGCACCGCCATTTTCTATCATGACCGGGAGCAGCGGGAGAAGGCGGAAGCCTCCAAGGAGGCCCTGGCCGCCTCCGGCAGGTTTGACCGCCCCATAGTTACCGCCATACTGCCGGCGGGGGACTTCTACCCGGCGGAGGAGTATCACCAGGCCTTTTACCGCAAGAATCCGGAACAGTACCGCCGCTACCGGCAGGGGTCGGGGCGGGAGGCCTTTATCCAAAAACACTGGGGGGAAAAGGGGGACCGGGCCCGGTGCTTCAAGGAACTCACCCCGCTGCAGTATGCCGTTACCCAGTTGAACGCCACCGAGCCCCCCTTCGCCAACGAGTACTGGAACAACCGGCGGGAAGGAATCTACGTGGATATTGTTTCGGGAGAACCCCTTTTCAGCACCCTCAGCCAGTACGATTCCGGGCACGGCTGGCCCAGCTTCAGCGAACCCCTGCACCCGGAAAACCTGGTGGAGAAGCCCGACCTGAGCCTGGCTGCGCCCCGGACCGAGGTGCGGAGCTTGAGAGGCGATTCCCACCTGGGGCACGTCTTCCAGGATGAGGCGGCCCCCACGGGCAGGCGCTACTGCATCAATTCGGCAGCCCTGCGCTTCATACCCGTGGAAGATCTGGAAAAGGAAGGCTACGGCCGCTACCGAGAGCTGTTCCAGGAAAAGCGGCCGAAGAAAGAAGGCTAGGCTGCCGCCTCTCTTTATTGATCCGGAGAAGTTCCAGGAAGGCCGCTCCCGTCCGGAGAAGGAGGGCCGTTCGCCCGCCATCGGCATGGCCGTCCGTTTGGCCGGCTATGCTTGAAAGCCGCCTGCAATTCAGGCGGCTTTCCCAATTGCCCAACATCATGATCTATTTTACTCCTTTTCTCGTCCCAGTCATCTATATTAAAATGATTGAATTGATTTAATACCCGCCAATAATAGAAGGAATTATGTATATAGGCAGCGAAGCATGTAAAATAATGAAACAGAGTTAATAATCAGCAGTATTTTACTATTAAAACAGAAAATTGAACCCGGTTGAATCGTAGTAAAAAAGGGGGAAAAAGTGACGAATGTCAAAAAAAAGTGTGGCTTTATTGTTAATTCTCCTGACGTTAGCAGCTTTTGTCCTCGCCGGCTGCGACCAGCAGGCCGCCGGGGACGACCGGGTAATCATCGCTCTCTGGAGCGAACCTGACGGGATCTTTAACCCCAATTTATCCAGCAGCACTTATGACTACTACGCCTATGCGCCCGTATTTGCCGGGCTGATGCGCTACGATCCCGATAATGAATACAACCTGGTACCGGAACTGGCGGAAAAGATGGAGATGAGCCAGGACAACAAGTCCATATACTTCAAGTTAAGGGACGATATCTATTTTCATGACGGAACGAAAGTTACCACGGCCGACGTAAAGTGGACCTTTGAATGGATGTGCCACCCCGACTATACCGGTCCCAACGCTTCCATGTGGCAGTTTATCGAAGGTTTCGAAGCTTATAACTCCGGCGAGGCCGATGAACTCTCCGGGATTGAAATTATCAACGAGCGGGAGATCCGGTTCCACTTGACCCAGGTGGATGCTCCCACTCCGGCCAACATCGCCACTTGGGGGATTTCTCCCCGCCATCTTTTTGAAGGAACTCCGGTAGGGGAACTGGACCAGCACCCGGCGATTGCCAAGCCGGTGGGAGCGGGTCCCTTCAAGTTCGTGCGCTACGTGGAAGGCCAGTTTATCGAGCTGGAGCGCTATGACCGCTACCATCGGGGCGCCCCCCGCCTGGAGCGCATCTTTGTCAAGGTGGCCAGCCCGGAAGTGGCCCTGGCCGAGATCCTGACGGGCTCCTCGGATATTGCCTGGGTTCAGCCCAATGACGAGGAGCTGGCCCTCTTTGAAGAGTACGGCCTGAAGGTGACCGAGTTTCCCTCCGGCCAGTACCAGTTTATGGGAATGAATTTAAAGCACCAAATCCTGAGCGACCGGCGGGTGCGCCTGGCCATTACCCACGCTCTGGATCGCGAAGCGATGATCGAGACCCTCTTTGACGGCCGCGGAATTGTCCCGGTAGGACATATTCCCGCCCAGTCCTGGGCTTTTAACCCTTCCCTGGAGCCCCTTCCCTATGACCGGAAGAAGGCCGAGGCGCTGCTGGAAGAAGCCGGCTGGTCCCTGGGGGACGACGGTTTCCGTTACAAGGACGGTCAGAAGTTGGCGCTGGACCTGCTCTGCGTGAAAGGTCCCGCCCACCGGCTGCAGAACGCGGAGATCATTCAGCAGATGCTCAAAGAGCTGGGCATTGAGATTCAAATAGAGCTGGTGGAGCCGGCCGTGGTAGGACCCCGTATTTTCGGGGAGCGCGATTTCGACCTCTTTCTCCTGGGCTGGAAGATGAATATTGACCCCGATCCCTCGGGGATCTGGCTCAGTACCGATATGCTGAATGCCGTGGGCTTTGACCACCCCGAGAACGACCGGCTGATTTACGCCGGGCGATCCGTCCTGGACCGGGAGGAGCGCAAGGCGGCTTACTACCAGTGGCAGGAGCTGCTTCTCCAGGAAGCTCCCTATGTATGGCTCTACTCGGAAAACGAAGCCTGGGTTTCCAACCCCAGGATTAAAGGCTTCCGTCCCGATCCCTTTGATATTTATTGGAACGTGTGGGAGTGGTATCTGGAGTAGGCGGTATCCGGAGTTTCAAGATGGCCCGGAAGGGGAAAGGCCCGGGGCCATCTTTCCTTGCTAGGCGGGAGAGGATCTTATGAGGCATTACCTGGCGCGGCGGCTGCTGCAGGTTATCCCCACTCTGGTGGGGATCTCTTTCCTGGTCTTTCTAATTATTAATGCCGTTCCGGGCAGCTCTCTCTCCTACTTGATTGGCCCGCACATGACCTGGGAGCAGATCGAGGCCCGGGAGAAGCAGCTGGGCCTGGACCGGCCGCTGCTCCAGCGCTATCTGACCTGGCTCTCGGAAACGGCCCGGGGGAACTTGGGCTACTCCATTCGCTATTCCGGGCGTTCCGTGGCCGATCTGATTCGGGCCCGGCTCGGGCCCACCTTGCTGTTGACTTTCACCGCGCTCTCTTTAAGCTTCCTGGTCGCCGTCCCCATCGGGGTCTACTCGGCCACGCACCAGTATTCCCGGGGCGACTACCTGGTAACTTTCCTGACCATGGCCGCCGTATCGGTGCCGGTGTTTTTTCTGGGCATCGCCGCCGTGAAGCTGTTTGCCTTCGACCTGGGCTGGTTTCCCGTGGGCGGTATGACGGATATCGGCAGGGAACACGGCAGCCGGCTGGGCTATCTCCTGGACCTGGCCCACCACCTGGTTCTTCCCGTCTCCGTCCTGGCCTGTGCCGAAACGGCCCGTTTTGTTCGCTTCATCCGCTCCAGCATGCTGGAGGTCCTGGGCCAGGACTACATCCGGACGGCCAGGGCCAAAGGCCTGGCCCAGCGGGTGGTGATCTATCGGCATGCCCTGCGCAATGCCCTGATCCCGGTGATCACTATCCTGGGGCTGAGCCTCCCCCTGCTCTTTTCCGGCGCCCTCCTCACGGAAATAGTTTTTGCCTGGCCGGGCATGGGTGTTCTCAGCCTGGAGGCGGTCCAAACCCTTGATTATCCCCTCTTGATGGGGATCAACCTTTTCCTGGCCCTGATGGTAATCCTGGGCAACCTGCTGGCGGATATCTTTTACGCCGCAGCCGACCCGCGGATCCGATATCGATAAAGGAGGAGCAAGCGTGAAAAGAACCGGCGGCGGCTTCATTGCAACCGCCCCGCCCTGGGGTTTCCCGGTAGAAGAGGGGCCCGGCCCGCTCAAGACGGTCTGGAGCCGTTTCAAGCGCAACAAGATCGCCCTGGCGGCCCTCTTCATCCTGCTGGCCCTTATTCTTCTCTCCCTGCTGGCCCCGGTGATCGCCCCCCATCCGCGGGACTACCAGTACCTCTCCTTGAAAGAGGCTCCCCCCAGCAGGGCTCATCCCCTGGGGAATGACAGCCTGGGCCGGGACAATCTAACCAGGCTTCTTTACGGGGGGCGGGTCTCCCTGGCCGTGGGGCTGGGAGCCACGGCCCTGCAGTTGTCTATCGGCATCCTTCTGGGCGCCCTGGCCGGCTACTACGGCAAATTTGTGGACACCCTGGTGATGCGCCTGGCGGATACGGTACTCTCCTTTCCCTCCCTGGCCCTGGCTCTTACCGCGGCCGCCGTTTTCGGCCCCAGCGTCTACAATACGATCCTGATCATCGGCCTGCTTTCCTGGACGGAAACCTGCCGCCTGGTTCGGGGGCAGTTTCTTAGCCTCAAGGAGGCGAATTTTGTCCTGGCCGCCCGTTCCCTGGGCCTGAAGGAGGGGCGCATTATCTTCCGCCACCTTCTGCCCAACGCCCTGGCGCCCCTCTTGATCAGCGCCACCTTTTCCATGGCCGGCGCCATCTTGATTGAAGCCGGGCTGAGCTTCCTGGGCATGGGAGTCCCCCGGCCGACGCCCAGCTGGGGGAACATGCTGGAGGCGGCCCGTAATATCCGGATAATCTCCAGCCGGTGGTGGATCTGGCTTCCTCCCGGCTTGATGATCTTCCTGGCGGTTTTAAGCATCAACCTCATCGGCGACGGGCTGAGGGATGCCCTGGATCCCCGCCAAAGGAGGTGACGGCCCTGGACTGCTTGCTGCAGGTGGAGGATTTGCGAGTTGCCTTTGATACTTTTCAGGGCCGCCTGACGGCCGTGGACGGCATCTCCTTCCGGGTTAAGCCCGGGGAGGTTCTGGGCCTGGTGGGCGAGTCGGGATCCGGGAAGAGCGTGACCTCTTTGAGCTTGCTCCGCCTGCTTCCCCAACCCCCCGGCAAAGTTGAAGCCCGGGCCCTCCTCTTTGACGGGAGGGAGCTCCAGGGGCTGGGGGAGAAAGAGATGCGCCGGATCCGGGGCGGAGAGATGGCGATGATCTT
Source organism: Clostridia bacterium DTU022 (assembly GCA_001512835.1). GTDB lineage: Bacteria > Bacillota > Dethiobacteria > DTU022 > DTU022 > DTU022. The sequence continues at coordinate 50,953 of LFRQ01000106.1, read as the reverse complement.
CCAGGCACCGGCCGGCGCTCTGAACCCCGTTTACACCATCGGCTGCCAGGTGGAGGAGGTCCTCAGGCTGCACCGGGGGCTGTCGAAAAAGGAGGCCCGGACCCGGGCCGTGGAGATGCTGCGGCTGGTGGGGCTGCCCCGGCCGGAGCGGGTGGCCCGGGAGTACCCGCACCGGCTCAGCGGGGGGATGCTTCAGCGGGCCATGATCGCCATGGCCCTCTCCGGGAAGCCGAAGCTGATTATTGCCGATGAGCCCACCACCGCCCTGGATGTTACCATCCAGGCCCAGGTCCTGGAGTTGATGAAAGAGATGCAGCGCCGCTTCAATACCGCCTTTATCCTGATTTCCCACGACTTGGGCGTGGTGGCCGAAATGGCCGACCGGGTGGCGGTGATGTACGCCGGAAGAATTGTGGAGGAGGCGGAGACGGCGGCTCTTTTAAAAAGGCCGCTGCACCCCTATACCGGGGGGCTGATTGCTTCCCGGCCGGCGCTGGCGGGGGAGCGGAAGCCGCTGCAGCCCATCCCGGGACAGGGGCCCGACCTTCTCAACCGGCCCCCGGGCTGCCTCTACCACCCCCGCTGCCACCGGCGGCGGGAGATCTGCCGGCAGGAGAGCCCGCCGGAACTCCAGCCGGAGCCCGGCCGAAGAGTGAGCTGTTGGCTGTACGCGGAGGAGCAAGAAGACGGGGGAGGCGACCGTTAATGCCCGCCGAGCCGCTAATCAGGGTGGAGAAGCTGACCAAGCATTATCTCAATTCTGCCGGCCTGGGGCCCGGTAGGGGAGAGCGGGTTAAGGCGGTGGACGGGGTGAGCTTTTTTATCCACCGGGGGGAGACCTACGGCCTGGTGGGAGAATCCGGGTGTGGCAAGTCCACCCTGGGCCGAACCATGCTCAAGCTGGAGCAGCCCACCGGGGGCCGGGTGTTTTTTGACGGCCGGGACATATTTGCCCTGGAGAAGGAGGCCCTGCGCCGCCTGCGCCGGGAGATGCAGATCATCCTCCAGGATCCCTACAGCTCCCTTAACCCGCGGATGACCGCCGGGGAAGCCGTGGGCGAGGCCCTGGAGGTTCACGGCCTGGCCCGGGGCCGGGAGAAGCGCCGCCGGACGGAGGAGATGCTGGCCATTTGCGGCCTTCCCGCCGGCATTTACCACCGCTACCCCCACGAGTTGTCCGCGGGGCAGTGCCAGCGGGTGGTCATCGCCCGGGCCCTGATCCTGAACCCCTCCTTTATCGTAGCCGATGAACCCATCGCCATGCTGGATCTTTCCGTCCAGGCCCAGATCGTTAACCTCCTGGAGCAGCTGCGGGAGCGCTTTGGCCTGACCTGCCTTTTTATCTCCCATGATCTGGGCATGGTAAGGCATATTGCGGACCGGATCGGGGTGATGTACAGGGGAGGTCTGGTGGAAGAGGCTCCCCAGGAGGAATTATTCCGCCGGACCCTGCACCCTTATACCCGGGCCCTGATTTCAGCGGTTCCCTCCCTGGAGCCCGGCAAGCCGAAGAGGCGCATTGTGCTGAAGGGGGAGCCGCCGGATCCTGCGGAAAGCTGGGAGGGCTGCAGCTTCCACCCCCGCTGCCCCCTGGCGGGCGAACGCTGCCGGGAGGAGAAGCCGCTGCTTCGGGAGGTCTCCCCTGGTCACCTGGTGGCCTGCCACCTGGCGGAGGGGGGCGATAAACCATGAAGGCCCCGGGGAACAAGGAAAAAGCTTCCTGCCGAGTGGAATGGAAGGATCTCCTGGCTTTCTGCATCGCCCTCTACCAGATCCTGGCGCCGCAGCTGCTGGCCACCATGGCCGCCGTGGGCATCATCGCCTTCCTGCTGCTGAGATTCTGGCTGAAATGAACCTGCCGCTCCCCTAGGTCTCCCTTTGGCGGGCTTCCTGCATCCCCTGCTGGATAAACCAGAACAGCCCCGCGGCCAGGAAGATGTCGCCCAGGCTGACCATATCCCCTCTTCCGTAGGGCAGCTGGAAGATATCCCCCAAAAAACTGAGCCTGGTCTCTTCCGTCAGGGCGCTGTGAAAGGGGGAACTGCTCCCGGACAGCAGTCTTTCCTGGTAACGGGGAGGCAGGTTCTCCAGGGATACCGGCATGGTTCCCCCGTTGGCGGCAATCACCGCCAGGTTTAGGGCCAGGCCCAGGCCTAAGACCAGTATCCCGGGCAGCTTGCGGTTCAGGAAAATAAAGGCCAGCAGGGGAAGGTAGGAGATAATGTGCAGGTAGGGGGCGAAGGAGGAGAGGTAGCCGCCGTAGCGGTAGTCCACCATGAGAAGGAGCTGGATCAGGAAGGCCAGCAAGACCAGGAACAGGCTTTTTAGAGGCAGCTTGCCCAGCCGGGAGAGCTTCCCTTTGCGGGCCCATCCAACCAGCAGGCCCAGAACCGCTGCTTCCAAAAACATTTTCTTCCTCCCCAGAAGACGGCCGCCCGCTAGGCCTTGGCGCTGTGCAAAGTTGTTGTTGTTTTGGCCGGGGCGGCTTCTTTCTTGGCCGCCTCCGCCGGTGCGGGCACGGCTTGTCCTACCAGCTGCGGGTATATTCTAACGAAGGCCTCCACCACTGCGGGATCATACTGGGTGCCTGCTCCCTTCAAAATCTCCTGCAGGGCCACGTCAAAACCCAAGGCCTTCCGGTAGGGCCGGTCGCTGGTCATGGCATCAAAAGAATCGGCTACCGCCAGGATCCGCGCTCCCATGGGGATCTCCTCCCCCCGCAAGCGGGCCGGGTAGCCCGTTCCGTCCCACCGTTCGTGGTGGTGCCTGATGATATCCGCTCCCTCGTCGAAATACTTGGTGTTGGCCATGATGGTGGCCCCGATCTCGGCATGGGTTTTCATCTCCTGGAACTCCTCTTCGTTTAGCCTGTCCGGCTTCTTTAATATGCTTTCCGGAACGGCTACCTTGCCCAGGTCGTGAACGACGGCCACGTACTGGAGGCGCTCCACCCGGTCATCGCTCCATTTCAGCTCCTTGGCCAGGGTGCCCACGTAATCGGCCACCCGGGTGGAGTGGCCCCGGGTATAGGGGTCCTTGGCTTCAATGGCCAGGGAGAGGGTTTCGATGGCGTCCAGGAAGCTTTGGCGAATATCTATGTAAGCTTGGAAAGAATAGCGGGCCAGAATTAGCGGGAAGAGGAAAAGGATCAGCCCCCACAAGCCCAGGTTGAGATAGATAAAGGCGATGAGAATGCCCAGGGGAGCGGTGCCGATATAGTTGGGGATGCTCCATTTCAAGTTGGAGAGCCAAAGCGGCCAAAAGCGTACCTGGTCGACCAGGGAGATGACCAGGGTGACTAAGAGGCTGTTTAAAACCAGAAAGACGAAGACGGCGGCAACGGCGGCTCCAATAAATTGAAGATCGAGCTTCGGCAGGCTTCCTTGGTAATAGTAATTGTAAACCAGGGCGGTGCAGCCCAGGGTTAGGGCCAACTGGGAGGCATTGAACAGGTACTGGACGGGGCGCTTGTTCTTCTGCCTCAGCCAGGATAAGAAATCGCTGAGCAGGACGATGATTACCACGATAATGGGGTGAAAAAGAAAGACCGAAGCCAGCATGGGGGCGAAGGAGACCGCCACCACGCCTCCCTTGGGCATTTTTACGGGAAAAGCGTCAAAAGAGAAAATTAGCAGCAGGAAAACAGCCATATCCAGCCACTTGATATTATTCCAGGTGAAAGATATGGCTAAATGGCTGATAAAGGCGACCGCTGTTGCTGTGATGATGGCTATGTATATTTTTGCGCTTAAAGGAAGCTTCTCATCCATAACGCTTTCCTTTTGCTATTGATAACTTTTTTATTGAAGCCGGGAACAGGTGTCAAAAGATTAGTACCACTTCCAAACTGCGCCCCCAGCTAAAACCAAGGCGGCGAGCGCGGTGAGAACCTTTACCAGAGTAACCCTCACGGTTGAACCTCCTCTGTGGTTTCTCAACGGTTTTCCGCTATCGACCGCTGGTTAGCCGCTTCGCTCGGGTTCCGCTCGTACTGATTGCCTTGGAAGTTTGTCCTGTTACCGGCTTCAATTTTTAGTCGCTGTTGTTGATCACAAGCAACCTCCGGTTTATAGCATCCAGGCTGGCTTTGGCTGCCGCCTCGCGGTCGTCGCCGTCCCTAATCAAGGCGACGCCCAGCAGGGTTTCCTCCCTGGAGTCTACAAAATAAGTAATGCTGACGATAACCGCCTCCTGCCCGGTTAAGGAAACCTTTTTGATATCGTCGACCACGAGGCGGGAATCGGTCCCCAGGTACTCTTCCACGGCCCCGATGGTAGACTTGGCCACCAGGCGCAGTCTGTTTTTGGAGCTGTACGGTCCTTTACAGGTAAAAGAATAACGGTCTTCGCCAAGAGTTACGGTAACGGTTACGCGAATCTCTCCCCCCTGGGAAGCATAGGCAATCTCATCCAGCAGCAGCCTGGGGCTGTTATTGACCAGGTGTCTCCCTTCGTGGCCCAGCTGGGCTACGCTGATCCGCTTGTGGTCCAGGTGGGTCCCGCTTTTGACCATTACGGCGGACTCGATATCCCTGACAATCTGCTTGGGGGAGCGGGTATGGTCGGCCAGGACGTGTACTTCGACAATTTCTTCTCCTTCAAAGACTACACGGGAGGACAAGACCCCTTGAACCTGGCAGATGACCGTCTCTATCTCTTTAGCTTTTTCCATGAGTTCGGACATTAAGCGGCTGTCCCTCCAGTTTGCTGGAAATTTAACTGTTAATTCGACGTTTGGGCTACTTATTCCTTTTTGTTTTTAAGTTAAAAACATTTTAAATCTAACCGGGCAGCAGCAAATTTTTTACATTTTGCAACTTTTTTTAAAAGCACCCCCCTTGCTCTAGGCGGGGAGAAATTTGCCGCCTCGGGGCAAGTAATCGCCATGGCGGGGCAATAATAAGAGATGTACCGGAGCGGCAGGCCAAGGGGCCGCATTCCAGGGCGCAGCATCTTTCTTCTCCCGACCGGGGGCGGCTCCCGGAGCGGCACTCATGCTGGCTGGAGCAAGCTCCTGGGAGCCCGGGCAGACCTGTCCCTGGCTATTCCCGCGGCGGCCCCATGGGGGGGCCATGGAGATAAAGCTTCTTTCTCCGGGGTTTTTTAGAAATTCCGGCAGGAATAACTGGATTTGCGGCGAACATAAGAACTTGTGGTTTTCGGGTTTCCCGGAAGGATAATTTAACGGTCCCCTTTTTTTATGACCCGGCTAGTGTTATAATAGCAAGGGTTGCCGTACTTCATTCGGCTATGGATATTGTCCTGGGATAAAGGAGGAGAAGGTTCTGGGTAAGAAAGAGTTAACCAGCAAACAGTTGAAGCGTCGGCGCAAGAAGAGACGGAGAGCCAAGAAAAGAAAGAGGCTTAAAGGCCGTACCTAGATCTTTTCTTCTCTTTAAGCTTGGATTGTCGGTTTCTTTGGCGGCGCTTATCCAGCGGCGAGCCCCAACTCCAGGGGAGCAGTCTAATCCGGGAACCTTTTTAACATTTATTTGCAGGGATCCCAATCCGTGACCGTTTTCGGTTGCGGTTTTTTGTTAGGGCTCGCCTTTTTGTTGGTGATCTCCCTTGAATCTCTATCTGATTGTGCTATGATTGATTCTAGCAGCAACACCTGTTTCTCTAGTTTTGTCGCAATAACTTGACTCCTGGAGGTGCCAGCTTGAAAGTAATTATCACCGACCCTCTATCCGAAGAAGGCGTGGCTGTCCTGGCCAAGCATGCTCAGGTGGATCAAAAGATCGGTTTAAGCCAGGAGCAGCTGGTGGAGATTATCGGCGACTACGATGCCCTGGTGGTCCGCAGCGGGACCAGGGTTACTGCTCCGATAATCAAGGCCGGAAAAAAGCTCAAGGTAATCGGAAGGGCCGGGGTTGGAGTTGATAATATCGACGTGGAGCAGGCTACCCGGCAGGGGATTATCGTCATTAACGCTCCCCAGGGGAATACCATTTCCGCGGCGGAGCATGCCATTGCCATGCTTACCTCCCTGGCCCGCAACATACCGGAAGCCAATGCTTATTTGAAATCCGGCAAGTGGGAGCGAAGCCGCTTTATGGGGGTGGAGCTGTACCATAAGACCCTGGGCATTATCGGGCTGGGGCGCATCGGCAGCGAGGTGGCCAAGCGGGCCCGAGCCATGGGGATGAAGATTATCGCCTACGACCCCTATGTGCCCCGGGAACAGGCAGAGAAGAAGGGAGTTGTCCTGACTGGCCTGGAGGAACTGCTCAGCAAGGCCGATTTCATTACCCTGCACCTGCCCCTGACGGAGGCCAGTTACCACATTATTGGCCCCCGGGCCTTTGAGTTAATGAAGCCCGGGGTGTACCTGGTCAATTGCGCACGGGGCGGCCTTATTGACGAAGAGGCTTTGTACAAAGCCCTGGTGGATAAGAAGGTGGCCGGCGCAGCCCTGGATGTGTTTGAAAAAGAGCCTCCCCTGGACAGCCCCCTCCTAAAGCTGCCCAATGTTCTGGTTACCCCGCACCTGGGAGCTTCTACCCGGGAAGCCCAGGTCAACGTGGCTATCCAGGTGGCGGAGCAGGTAGTGCATGCTCTGCGCGGGGAACCGGTCCTGACGGCGGTGAACATGCCGGCGATCCTGCCCGAGGTGATGGGCTCCCTGAAGCCCTTCCTCCCCCTGATGTACTTGCTGGGCAACTTTTATATGCAGGTTTTCGACGGGCAGCTGGAGGAGATCGAGCTCTTCTACGGCGGTGCCTTGGCGGAGCTGCCGGTGGCCCCCTTGACTACCTCCTGCTTGATCGGCATTCTGAACCACGTCCTGGGGGAACAGGTTAACTTTGTCAATGCTCCCCATATTGCCCGCGGCCGGGGAATCAAGGTGCGGGAGACCACCAGCGCCCACGTGGAGAACTTTACCAACCTGGTGGTAATGACCGCAAAGGCCGGCGGGAAGAGCTATACCCTGTCGGGGACCATATTCAACAATACCGACATCCGCATTGTCAACATCGGGGATTACCGGATCGAGGTCATCCCTTCGCCGTACATGCTCTATTGCACCTACATCGATCGCCCCGGAGTCATCGGCCGAGTCGGCACCTTCCTGGGCAATGCGGGGATCAATATTGCCGGGATGCAGGTGGGTCGCAAAGCGGTGGGCGGCGAGGCGGTCATGGTCTTGCAGGTGGATGAGCCCGTCCCGCCGGAACTGGTCCGGGAACTGGAGAAAAAGGACGGGATCCTTTCCACCAGGTTTATTCAGCTGAAAAGCAGCCAACTGCTGGCTTAACTGCTGAGAGGACAGCGGGAGCAAAAGGAGGTGTAGCTCTTGCCCCTGTACGAGTTTTACTGCTCCAGCTGCCGCCATAAGTTTGAGCGGCTCTGTTCCTATGGGGTTTCGGTTTACGCCTGTCCCCAATGCGGCGGCGAGTCCAAAAAGGTGTTTTCCACCTTCAGGTCGGGCCGCAGCAGCTCCGGGGGAGGGAGAGCCTCCGGAGGCTGCGGCGGTTGAACCAGCACCAACTGCAGCAGTTGCTGAGATCATCGCAAGCCCCTTCCTATACTGGGAAGGGGCTTGTTTTTGCATAGTACCGGTGGGGGAGGGAAAAATATATTCGCTTTCAGGCTGTACAAAACAGAGGCGGCAGGTAACAATGATCTATGCCAGATCTCCGGGTATCATGCTGGTGGTAATTGCCGCAGCGCTCCTCTTCCTCTTCCTGCTGCACCGGACCCTGGACCGGCTGCGCATGGGCAAATTCGAGGCCTTGCTGCTGATTGCGGCCATGCTCCTGGGAGGTCTTCTGCCGGCTATTCCCCTGGGCGGCGGACTGGCGGCCAATATCGGCGGCATGATTATCCCCGCGGCTATCTGCTTCTACCTTATCGCCCGGGCCTCCTCCCGGGAGGAGAAAGTGCGGGGGCTGATCACGGCGGTGCTGGTGGCTGCCGTCGTCTGGACTATTGACCGCCTGCTGCCCGTCACTCCCGGCTCCCTGGGGTACGAGCTGGATCCCATGTATCTTCCGGCGGTGGCGGCCGGGCTGATTGCCTGCGTGGCGGGGCNNCGTTCCCGCCGCTCTGCTTTCATCGGAGCCGTCCTTGGGGTAGTTCTCCTGGATTTAAGTGCCTGGGCGGAGAACTTGATCCGGGGTTTTCGGGATATCCCGGTCATCCTTGGCGGTGCGGGGGTGTACGACGCCACCCTGGTGGCCGGTGTTTTTGGCGTGATGCTGGCGGAGCTGGTGGGGGAGATCCGGGAGCGGGCCGGCAGCAGGTGATGGCGACAACAAGAAGACGCGGGTGAGAAAGATTAGACTCTGGTTCTGTCCCCTGGCTTTATTGGCACTAATCCTACTTCTGGCCGTTTCCCTCGGCTCTCCTTCCGCTTCTCGGCCGGTTTTAAGCGAGAGTACCGCCGCGGCCGGGGAAGGGGAGCTTCAGGCAGGGCTGGGCGGGGAAGATCCGGCCCGGGAGCGCTACTTCCGCCTGGTGGACGAAGAAGGGAAGACCCTGGCCGTTACGGGGCGCGTCCTCCGCCGGGGAGACCGCTTCCTCTCCCAGGAGAACAACCTCTACACGGTCTACCAGGTGGAGGGGAAGCTGGCCCGCGCCCGGCTGCAGCGCAAGGTCCAGATCCGGATTCCTCCGGCCCCCCTTTTGGCCGCTGCGTCCTCCCGGAGCCTTCCGGCTCCGGCGGCGGCGGCTGCCCTCCCCGCAGGTGGCGGCCGGGCTGCTGAACGGCTCCAGGCTGCCCAGGGTCCCCCTTATTACCGGATCGCCATTTATCACAGCCATAACGCGGAATCGTACCTGCCCAGCGACGGAACGGACTCCGTCTACGGGCGGGGAGGCATCCACCAGGTGGGGGTTTCCTTCAAAGAAGCCCTGGAGGAGAAAGGCATTACCGCCCTCCACTCCCAGCGCCTGCACCTTCCCCATGACCGGGGGGCGTACCGCCGCTCCCGGACGACGGCCCGGGAGCTGCTGGCCCAGCGACCGGACGCCATTTTCGATGTGCACCGGGATGCCGCTCCCTGGGAAGAGTACGCCCTGGAACTGGAGAACGGGGAATGGATTACCCAGATCTCCCTGGTAGTGGGACGCAGCAATCCCAACTATGCCGTCAATCAGAAATTTGCCTTCGACCTCAAAGGCTATGCCGACCGGCTGCACCCGGGCCTGATTCGCGGGGTATTCATCTTGTGGGGCAGCTACAACCAGGACCTCTCCCCCTTAAGCCTCTTGATGGAAGTCGGTGCCCATACCAATGCCAGGGAACACGCCTGCAAGGGAATCAGCCTTATGGCCGACGTGGTGGCCTATTATTTCTACGGTCCCAACTTTTTGCCCGGCGGCCGGATCGACCGGGACCGGGAACCCGGCGACCCGCGGCCGCCGGCCCTGTACCGCGATGCCGGGGGGATTTCCAGCGCCATTTCCGGCACGGTGATGGGGCTCTTTCTTACCGCCCTGGGGGCTTCTTTGGCCTTCTACTTTCTAAATAACCCGGGGTCCCTGGAAGCGCTGTTTCGCTGGTGGGAGAGCCTTCCCGAGCGGTGGCCCCTTTGGGTGGCGAGAATCAAGCAGTGGTTCCTTGGCTTGCCGGCCCGGCTAAGAGAAGCGGCCCGGGCCTCGCCGGCCAACATCAGGGAGGGCTGGTTCAGTCTGCTGGAAGATTTCCGGGCCTTCCCCGGATGGTGGCGGCGGCGGTGGGGGCGGGCCCGGGAGGCCCTGCTCCGGCTCCTGGCGGCTTACCGGCGCTGGCGGGAGGGGCTGCCGGACCGCTGGCACCAGTCCTGGACGACTTTGCAGGAGGAGGGGCGGCGTTTGCCGGAGCGCCTGGCCCTGCTGGGCCGCCGGCTGCCGGTGTGGTGGCGAAGAGGGGCGGCGGCGGGCCGGCAATGGTGGAACGAGATCCCCGAAAACTGGCGGCTGTCCTGGCGGCAGCTCCTGGAGGAACTCCGGGAGTGGGCCCTTTTCCTGCAGGAAAGAGTTGACCGCCTGTTAAGCCGCCGGCGAATTTGAGGCGGCACTCCCGGGAGCCGCCCCGGGGAATATCCTTTCCCGGCCCCGGCGGGTTTTTAAGTCTCCAGCCCCGGAAGATCGCCGGGGAATAGAACTGTTGCCTTGTTCCGGGAGAGGGCGCCAGTCATCCGGGCCGCCGGCGACAACCGGGCCCGGGAAGAGCTCCTGCTACCGCCCCCGCCGGGGCTTTCCCGGGAAGGAAAGCAGGCTCCGGCGGACCCTGGTGGCCGGGGTCCGGCAGAGGACTCTTTTTCAAGCTGCCGGCCCCCTGTCTGGCGCCGGAATTGTTAATAAATACTCCGGTTTTTTTCAATTTATAGATCTATTTCCAGGCCCTGTTATGGCAGATAGGTTATTGAATAGATGGTTAAAGAAAAAGGGAAGGGAATTTCCACGAAATATGGCAGGGAAAAAAGGCTTTTTGTAGAATTGAAACCAGGTGAATTGTTGTAAGTTTCCTTTACTGTTTGCGGACGGATCGGAGGCACAATAATGACCAAGTACGTTTTTATTACTGGGGGGGTGGTCTCTTCCTTGGGAAAAGGGATCACCGCCGCTTCTTTAGGGCGCTTGTTAAAAAGCAGGGGGCTGAAGTTAACCATCCAAAAATTTGATCCTTACATAAATTATGACCCCGGAACCATGAGTCCATATCAGCACGGGGAAATTTTTGTTACCGAAGACGGGGCGGAAACGGACCTGGACCTGGGGCATTACGAGCGCTTCATCGATGAAAACTTGAGCAGGGACAATAACGTTACCTCGGGGAGGGTCTACTGGTCGGTAATTCAAGCGGAGCGGGAAGGGCAGTTCCACGGGAAGACGGTCCAGGTAATCCCGCACATTACCGATGAGATCAAGAACCGCATCCAGAAGCTGGCGCGGGAACGCGACATAGACGTGGTGATCACGGAGATCGGCGGCACGGTGGGCGATATCGAGAGCCTGCCTTTCCTGGAGGCCGCCCGCCAGATGCGCGCGGACCTGGGCCGGGAAAACGTGATCTACATTCATGTCACCCTTTTGCCTTACCTGCCCATGTCCGGCGAACTGAAGACCAAGCCCACCCAGCACAGCGTCAAGGAGCTGCGCAGCATCGGGATTCATCCCGACCTCATCGTCTGCCGCACGGAGCACCCCATCGAAAAGGACCTCAAGGAGAAGCTGGCCCTTTTCTGCGATATTAAAGCGGAAGAAGTGGTGGAAAACCGGAGCACGGACATCATTTACGAAGTTCCCCTGCTGCTGCAGGCGGAAGGCTTGGACAGCCTGGTGGTGGAGAAGCTGGGTCTGAAGTGCCGGCCGGCGGAGATGAGCCCCTGGAGAGAGATGGTGGAGCGGGCCCGCCGCTTAAAGGACGAGGTGGTCATTGCCCTGGTGGGGAAATATGTCTCCCTGCGGGATGCCTATATCAGCATTAACGAGGCCCTCTGCCATGCCGGCCTGTACCATCAGACGGCGGTCAAGGTCCGCCTGGTCCAGGCCGAGGACCTGGAAAAAGAGGATCCAGAAGTTTTCCTGGAGGGCATCGACGGGCTCCTGGTCCCGGACGGCTACGGGAACCGGGGCATTGAAGGGAAGATTAACGCCATCCGCTACGCCCGGGAGAAGAAGATCCCCTTCTTGGGGCTCTGCCTGGGCATGCATTGCGCCGTGGTGGAATTTGCCCGCAACGTGGCCGGCTTGAAGGGGGCCCACAGTACCGAGTTCGACCCGGAAACGCCGCATCCGGTTATTGCCTCCCTCCCGCGGGGGGAGAATGAATACAACAACCGCCCGGGGGGACCGGTTCGCCTCGGCTCCTACCCCTGCACCATCAAGGCGGGAACCCTGGCGGAGAAGGCCTATTCCGGTCGGACTGCCAGCGAGCGCCACCGGCACCGGAACCAGTTTAACAACGACTACCGGGAGCCCCTGGCTGCCAAGGGGATGATTTTCAGCGGCATCAACGAAGAGAGCCAGGTGGTGGAGATAATCGAGTTGGCAGGGCATCCCTGGTTCGTGGGGGTCCAGTTCCACCCGGAATTTAAATCCCGCCCCCAGCGTCCCCATCCCCTTTACCGGGATTTCATCGGCAGCGCCCTGGCCAACAAGAAGAGGGGCAAAGGTTAAAATAAAATCTTCCAGCCAAAGCGGAACCGAAAATAATGCGGCCTAAATATTAAGGGGGGCGAAAGCCCCCCTTAATGCTTTATCTCTTAAACCTTAAAATGTGGACAGGTATTTTTCAATCTCCCAGTTGTGCACCTGCTGGCGGTACTCTTCCCACTCCTTTAAGCGGGCTTCCCGGAAGCGGTGGTAGATATGCTCCCCCAGGGCTTCCTGGATAACCCTGTTCTTGTCCAGCTCGCAGATGGCCTGGAAGAGATCGGCGGGGAGGCGATCGATGCCCCGCTTCTGCTTCTCTTCTTCAGACATCTGGTAGATATTCCCGTCCACGGGGGTAGGGGGCTCGATCTTGTTCTTGATTCCATCCAGGCCGGCCTGGAACATGACGGCCAGGGCCAGGTAGGGGTTGCAGGAGGGATCCGGGCTGCGCAGCTCCACCCGGGTTTCGATGCCCCGCCGGGCCGGCACCCGCACCAGGGGACTGCGGTTGCGGTGAGACCAGGCGATGTAAACCGGCGCCTCAAAGCCGGGCACCAGGCGCTTGTATGAATTGACCAGGGGATTGGTTACCGCCGTGTAAGCCTTGGCATGGCGGAGCAGGCCGCCGATAAAGTAGCGGCAGTCGGAACTGAGCCCTTCCGGGTCTTCCGGATTGTAAAAGGCATTTTTCCCCTCCCGGAACAGGGATAAATGAGTATGCATCCCGGAGCCGTGGACGGCAGTGATGGGCTTCGGCATGAAGGTGGCATGCAGCCCGTGCCTGTGGGCGATGGTCCGCACCACGAAGCGAAAGGTGGCCAGGTTGTCGGCCGTTCTCAGGGCGTCGCTGTATTTGAAATCGATCTCGTGCTGTCCCGGGGCCACTTCGTGATGAGAAGCCTCGATCTCGAAGCCCATTTCCTGGAGGCTGATGACCATGTCGCGGCGGGCGTTTTCCCCCAGGTCCGCCGGGGCCAGGTCAAAGTAGCCGCCCCGGTCCTGGGTATGCAGGGTCGGCCTCCCCTGGCTGTCGGTATGGAAGAGGAAAAATTCCGCTTCGGGGCCGGCGTAGAGGGAGTAGCCCAGTTCCGCAGCCTTGGCGATGATCCGCTTCAGCTGGCCCCGCGGGCATCCGGCGAATGGGGTCCCGTCGGGGTTGTAGACGTCGCACATCAGCCTGGCCACCCCGCCTTCCAGGGGCCGCCAGGGGAAGGCGGCAAAGGTGTCGGGATCCGGGCGCAGGAACATGTCCGATTCTTCGATGCGGACGAAACCCTCGATGGAGGAGCCGTCGAACATTATTTCTCCGTCCAGCGCCTTGGGCAGTTGATCGGCCAGGATGGCCACATTCTTCAACTGGCCCACGATATCGGTAAATTGCAGGCGGATAAACTTGATCCCCGTTTCTTTCACCAGGTGCAGAACGTCTTCCTTGGTCATACCCATCTTCGCTCACTCCTTTTGGGCAGGCTGCTATACATAAAAGCCCGCCGGCAGCCGACGACTTCACCAGCGGGCACCTGTGCCCATTGCTCCTTAGAGTATATTACCAGCTTCTTGTTTTGTCAATCTTTTTCCGGATTATACCAGGAGGATGTACACTTTGGCTCATTTCAATATCCTAATAGACAACCTTGCCAGGGCACACCTGCTGTGTGGATCGCGGGCGAGCCCAAGTACCGTCTCCCCTGGGTTCACAGGGTTCCTGTTTTTCCGGGTCACAAGAGAGGTCGAGAGTGGCCCCGCCGCCCCGCCAGGCGATGAGGTTTGCCGGGGCAGGGTCACCTGTTCCCCTGGGTCACAAGAGAGAGGAAAGCCTTGGGTTAAGGCTTTCCTCCGGGACGCAGATACTCCGGCTGATTCTAACTTATCCCTGCGGAGAGAGCGAGAATCTTATCCAGGATGATCCGGCCCAAGCGGTTAATCTCCTTAAAGCGCATATTGGGAATATAGTAGCTCTCCAGCTGGTCGTGCACCGCTTTGGTTTGGCTCAAGTACTGGACGGCGATGTCGAAGGTGCGCTGGTACAGTTCCCGGGCCACGTCTCGTTCCTTTTGGATGCCTGCCCCCGGCGATTTAACGAAAGCATCCGTCTCCACCACGGTATCCTCCGGGCGGGGGGTGAGGATGTGGGGCGTCACGCTGTTCAGGACCGCCACTTTAAGCCCCGGGATGATGATATGGTCAATTTTGTGGGGGTCCAGGGCGCAGTGAAATGCTTCCACAAAGTAGCTGCGCATTACGGCGGCGTCCTTGATGCGGGCGATAAGTTCATTCTTCCCGGTGCCGTCGTCGCCGGAGATAATGTAGCGCTTGTAGTCGGGAGGGATCAGGGTATCCAGGTGGCTGACGAAGCCGGCGGGGGTTATGGCGGTGGCAAAAAGATGGCGCTCCCGCCGGCGGTTGTCGCTGACGTAGACGTGGTCGTTGAAGATCTCCTTGATGATCTGCAGGGCCATCTTATCCAGCCCGGCCAGGTTCAAGGCGTTGTTCTCCCGGTAGAAGTCTTCCACTTCATCCAGGAAGAGCTTGGCGGCCGCCAGGTAGTGATAAGCCCGCCGGTAGAGGCGGCTGATTTCCCGATTGGCTTTGACAATGGCCTCCCGGTTGCTGATCATGACGTCCTCGTCCCAGAACTGGCCCAGATGTACAATTTCGTCCACGGCTCCCGGGTGCTTGGGGTCTACGATGTGAGGGGCGGTGCCGTCAATCAGGGCAATCTTCAGGGCCGGGATGACCACCCCGTCCAGGGATTCGTCGTCCGCCGAGCAGCAGTGGAACTCCACATCGTAGCCTTCGTTCATCAACTCCTGGGCGATATTGAGCATGAAAGTGGACTTGCCCACTCCCGGGCCTCCCTTGATCACGAAGATGCGCGCGGCATCGTCTTCGATGATCTGATCGTAAAAGGAGAAAAAACCGTATGCGGAGTTGGAAGCGGGGAATACTTTGCGCATTTTGCCCGTTAACATCTTCGCTTATACCCTCCTCGGCTTTCCGGTCCTGGAACTTCCTAATTTATATTATGATTTGGCAGGGCATTGTGTGGCCTGTTTATGGAGTCGGGAGCGGATATCCTTTCCGAGGGGAATGCGCCCATCATTTTAGGCTTGTACATTTTGGACTTGTAAATTGCAGTCCTGATTTGTATAATATCTCTAAGGTTTTCTAAGGTTTGGGCAGCGCTCTTTTTTGAAAAGACGGGGAGCGCTCTTTTTGGGGTTATTGGGGTTTGGATATAGTTGGGAACTAGCCAGGACATGCTGAAGGAGGGATAGCCCTGAAGGCGCTGCTGGTACTAGAAGACGGATTCAGCCTGACGGGAGAGTGTTTGACGGGCCGGGGAGAAGTTTTTGGCGAAGTGGTGTTTAACACCTCCATGTCGGGCTACCAGGAAATCATCACCGATCCAGCCAGCAAAGGTCAGCTTTTGACTTTAACTTACCCCTTGATTGGGAATTACGGTGTGAACAACGAAGATGTCGAGTCGGCCTCTCCCCAGGTAGAGGCCGTTTTAGTGCGGGAATACTGCCGCAAACCTTCCAACTGGCGCGCTACCGGAAGCCTGGTGCAATATCTTCAGGATCACGGGGTGCTGGGGGTGGAGGGCCTGGATACCCGTTCCCTGGTCCTGCACCTGCGGGAGAAAGGCACCATGCGTGGGGCAGTCTCCACGGAGACCCTGGAGGTGGAGGAGTTGCTCCGGCGGGTCAGGGCTTTCCCCAGCATCGAGGAGCGGGAACTGGTTCCGGCGGTAACCTGCCAGGAGAAATATGTCTGGACCGGGGAACAAGATCTAAAAGCTCCTTTTTCGACGGCCCCGGCCGGAGCCGCGGGGAACCGCTTGCACGTGGTGGTTTATGACCTGGGGGTTAGGTACAGCATTTTGCGCCAGCTTTCCCGCCGCGGCTGCCGGATTACGGTAGTCCCCGCCGGGACCAGCGCCGCGGAAATCCGTGAACTGAAGCCCGACGGGATTCTGATTTCCGACGGCCCCGGGAATCCCGCCCTCCTGAGCGGGGCGGCGGCGGAGATCGGCACCCTGCTGGGTCGCTATCCCTTTTTCGGCATCGGCCTGGGGCACCTGGTCCTGGCCTTGTCCCTGGGCTTGGAGACATACAAGCTGCCCTTGGGGCATCGGGGCGGCAACCACCCGGTCAGGGAGCTTGCCAGCGGGCAGGTTCAAATTACCACTCAAAATCACGGTTTCTGTGCCCGGCTGGAGGCGGCGAGAAACGGGACCAGCCCGACCCATGTCAACCTTAATGACGGAACCCTGGAGGGCTTGGAAAATCAGGAGATGCGTCTCTTCTCCGTCCAGTTTCATCCCCAGGAGATGCCAGGGAGGCCCGATCTCCTTTCTCCCTATGACCGCTTTATCCAAATGATGGCTGCAGGTAAATAGAGACAATTGGCCGGGGAGGGGGAGCGGTTATCCCCGTCGGCAGCCTAAGGCCTTTGGGCTTGCAAATTCCTAAGCATGAAGGGTGAAGAGCAATGAAGGCGGAACAATCTTCCGGCGGCGCCGGACCCAGGGAAAAGATCATCATCCTCGATTTTGGCGGCCCGGAGGGCATGCTGGTTGCCCGCCGGGTCAGGGAGGCCCAGGTTTACTGCGAGCTGCTTCCTTTTAATACCTCCTGGGCGGAGATCCGCAGGCATCAACCCAGGGGGATTATCCTGGCCGGCGGACCGGGCCGGGGGGGCGCCGGAGCGGGTCCCCGCTGCGACCCGCAGCTGTTCAAGGCCCAGGTGCCGCTCCTGGGGATCGGCTACGGGATGCAGCTGCTGGCCCTGGAGCGGGGAGGAGAGGTGGAGCCGGACCGGCTTTTGAAAGAAGGAGGCGGCCCCCTAAAGATCGAAGAGCCGGAGCCTCTGTTCCAGGAGCAGGAAGGAGCCGCCCCGGACGGGTTCAGCGGAGCAGGCTGGCGGGGGCTGGTCAAACGCGTACCCCCCGGGTTCAAGGTCCTGGCCCGGACGGAGGAGGGGGCGGTAGCCGCCATGGGCCATCCCCGGGACCGCCTCTACGGGATCGCTTTTAATCCTGCCTTTCCCGAGAGCCGGGGCGGCATGCACCTTCTTAAGCGCTTCCTCTACGATGTATGCGGCTGCAGCGCCGACTGGACGCCGCGCCGCTTTATCGACGCGGCCGTGGAGCAAATCCGCCAGACGGTGGGGCCGGCGGAGCGGGTGGTCTGCGGTTTAAGCGGAGGGATCGACTCTTCGGTGGTGGCCTGTCTCCTGGACCAGGCCATCGGCGAGCGCTGCGTCTCCATCTTTGTCGACCACGGCCTGCTGCGCAAGGGGGAAGGAGAAGAGGTCAGCCGCTTTTTCCGGGAGCGGCTCCGGGGGCCTTTTATCGCCGTTGATGCCCGGAAGCGCTTCCTGGAGCGGCTGAAAGGGGTGACCGACCCCGAAGCGAAGCGCAAAATCATCGGCACGGAATTTATCAATGTATTTGAAGAAGAGGCGCGCAAGCTGGGGGAGATTGCCTACCTGGCCCAGGGGACCATTTATCCCGACGTTATTGAGAGCGGCGTCGGCCCGGGGGGGACGGTGATCAAGTCGCACCACAACGTGGGCGGCCTTCCCGAGAAGCTGGGCTTCAAGCTTATCGAACCCCTGCGGGAGCTCTTTAAGGACGAGGTGCGCCTGGTGGCGCGAGAGCTGGGCTTGCCCGACAGAATTACCAACCGGCAGCCCTTTCCCGGCCCGGGTTTGGGGGTGCGCATTATCGGAGAGATAACGGCGGAAAGGCTGGAGCTGGTGAGGGAGGCCGATGCCATCCTGAGGGAAGAGGTGGAGCAGGCCGGGCTGGCCGGCGACCTGTGGCAGTTCTTCGCCGTGCTCATCGGGGTCAACGCCGTGGGCGTAAAAGAAGAGCGGCGCCATTACGGGCCGGTAATTTGCCTGCGGGCTGTTACTTCCACGGATGCCATGACGGCCGCCTGGGCCCGCCTGCCTTACGACCTCCTGGATCGGGTCTCCCGGCGCATTACCGGCGAAATCCCCGGCATCTCCCGGGTGGTCTACGACATCACCGCCAAGCCCCCCGGCACCATTGAATGGGAGTAAACAGCAAGCGCCACCATTTTTTCCGGCGGCGCTTAAAAGTTCAGAATATTCAATAAAGTTGACAAAGTTGACGTGCCAGGCACCGTTAGTTTTGGCAGAGGTGGAGGAAGTACCGGTGCATGCTTAAGTCGTCGGTCAGCTCCGGGTGGAAGGAGGTGGCCAGCAGCCTGCCGCTTTGGGCTGCTACGATGCCCTTCTCCAGGGCGCAGAGGACTTCCACCGTGGGCCCGGTCTGGACGATCAGGGGAGCCCGGATAAAGACCCCTTCGATGGGGTGATCGATGCCCTTTACGTCAAGCTTGGTTTCAAAGCTCTCCCTCTGCCGGCCGAAAGCGTTGCGCCGGACGGTGACATCCATCAAGCGCAAGAGGGGCTGTTTCCCTGCGGCGCCCTCCACCTCCTTGGCCATCAGGACCATTCCCGCGCAGGTGCCCCAGAGGGCCATGCCTTCCCGGCAGCGCTTAATTATGGCTTCATCCATCCCGCTGAAGGCCATCAGCTTCCCGATGGTGGTGCTCTCTCCGCCGGGGATGATGAGCCCGTCCAGTTCCGCCAGCTGCCCGGCTTCTCTTACCGGGACGGCTTCCACTCCGCAGCGTTTTAAAGCGGCCAGGTGTTCTGTTACTGCGCCTTGAAAATCCAGGACCCCTGCTTTAACGGCCACCTAGACACCCCTCTCCTGCATGCGATCCAACTCGCTAAGGGTGCCGATCTCCAGCCCCGGCATGGCGGCTCCCAGTCCCCGGGAGACGTTGGCCAGCACGGCGGGATTGTTATACTCCCGGGTAGCCTTGACGATGGCCGCGGCCCGGGCCTGGGGATCTTCGGATTTGAAGATGCCGGAGCCGACAAAGATTCCGTCCGCGCCCAGCTGCATCATCAGGGCGGCGTCGGCGGGAGTGGCGATCCCCCCGGCGGCAAAGTTGACTACCGGCAGGCGGCCCTCCTTTTTGACCTCCCGGAGCAGCTCCAGGGGGGCCCCCATCTCCTTGGCCAGGACTACCAGTTCATCCTCGGGAGCATTTACCACCTGGCGGATCTGCTCCATGACGCAGCGCATGTGGCGCACCGCTTCCACCACGTTGCCGGTACCGGGTTCTCCCTTGGTCCGGATCATGGCTGCTCCTTCGGCAATCCGGCGCAGCGCCTCGCCCAAATTCCTGGCTCCGCAAACAAAGGGCACTTTAAACTGGTGCTTGTTGATATGATAATGCTCATCGGCGGGGGTAAGCACTTCGCTCTCGTCGATATAGTCAACCCCCAACTCCTCCAGGATTTGGGCCTCGACGAAGTGACCGATGCGCACTTTGGCCATAACCGGGATGGTTACGGCATCCATGATGCGCAGGATTACTTCGGGGTCCGCCATGCGGGCAACGCCCCCGGCGGCACGAATATCAGCGGGGACCCTTTCCAAGGCCATAACGGCAACTGCCCCCGCTTCTTCGGCTATGCGCGCCTGTTCCGGAGTGGTAACATCCATGATTACGCCGCCTTTAAGCATTTGAGCCAAGCCTTTTTTGACCCTAAAGGTACCCTGCTCTTCCATGATTATCCTCCCAGCTAGTTGGTATTGACAGCGGCCTGCGGTGATGCGGCAGGCCTTTTTGTTTAAATGATTGCTTCGTATGCTGCGTCGTTAAATGACCTATAATTAACATAATATGCCATCGGGGCCTCCGGATTGCCCGGCGGATGGGCGCCGCTCGGAAATGAGGACCGGCGCGCTTTCCTCCGCCGAAGAAGGGGAAAGCCTGCTTAGCAAATTATGCAATGTGGATCGGCTATAATCTTACCAAACTTGATCAAGTGGTGCAAGTTTTCGGCCTGCATTTTTTTGAGGCAAACTGGAAAAAATAGGCCGGGGAAGTGTCCCGGGACCGGCCCGGCAATGCCCGCAGCGCTGGTGCCGGAGCAGCCGCCGGCGCCGCGAGAGGCCGCCCCCCGGTGCGGGCTATCCCTGGGCGGCCTTGGCGGGAACCCTTTCACCGGTGAGCCGGGCAAAAAGATCTCCCAGCCGTTGGATGCCCCGGTAGATATCTTCTTTCCCGGCCTGGCTGAAGGAGAAGCGGGCGCAATGACTTCCTCCCCCGTTGTAGAAGAAGCCTTCCCCGTGGACGAAAGCTACCCGCTGCTCCAGGGCCTTGTTCAGCAGCTCCTTGGCTTCGGGATAGCAGCCGGGGAAGGTGACCCAGATGAAGAAGCCGCCCTTGGGTCTGGTGAAGCCAATCTCCTCGGGGAAGAAGCGTTCCATGCAGTAGAGCATCAAATCCCTTTTCTCCCGGTAGAGGGAGACAAGCCGGCGCACATGCTCATCCAGGTACCCCTCCTGGGAAAGCCGGTAGGCCAGCCTCTGTCCCAGGGAGTTGGAGCAGAGGTCGGCGGTCTGCTTCAGCAGAACCACCTTTTCCAGAAGAGGGGCCGGAGCCGCCATCCAGCCGATGCGGATGCCCGGGACAAATATTTTGGAAAAAGAGCCCAGGTAGATTACCCGGCCCTCCCGGTCCAGGGATTTGTAACTGGGGGGGACGGGGCCTTCGTAGCTCAGTGCGCCGTACGGATTGTCTTCAATAATGAGGAAGTTGTAGTGGGAAGCCAGCTCCAGGATGGCCCGGCGCCGCTCCAGGGAGGTGGTATAGCCCGTGGGGTTCTGGAAGTTGGGGACGGTGTAGAAGAGCTTCGGCTTTTTCCCCTCCCGCTCCAGGGCGATTAGCTTATTCTTCATCCTCTGGGGATCAACGCCTTCCGCATCCATGGGGACGCCCACCGGCACACCGCCGCAGGAGCGAAGGGCGCCCATGCCCCCGATATAGGCCGGCTCCTCCACCAGGACCGGTTCCCCGGGGTTGACCAGGATGCGGCTGAGCAGATCCAGGCCCTGCTGGGAGCCGTTGGTGATGATGACATCCTCGGCCTCGCAGCGAGCCCCTTCCCGGCGCATTTTGTAAGCCAGGTAGGCGCGCAGTTCATAATTGCCTTCCGTGGGGCCGTACTGGAGAGCAGCCCGGCCTTCTTCCTCCATCATTTCGGCCAGGACCCGGGAGAGGTCTTGGCTGGGGAAGAAGCTGCTTCCCGGAAAGCCGCCGGCAAAGGAGATCACCTCCGGGCGTTCCGTTAGCTGGAAGAAACTGCGGATTTGGGAACCGGTTATCCGTCCCACCCGTTGGGCAAACTGCTCGCGCCAGTTGATAGTCATGATGCCAGGCCTCCTTTAGCTTATATGGCAAGGGCGGCTCCTCCGGGCAAAAATTAAACCCGCCTCCCAAAAGAGACGGGTTGCTTCCCGCGGTACCACTCTTGTTGCTCCCCTGGCCGGGGAGCCACCTCGACATTGATAACGGTATTCCTACCGGCCAGGCTTACTTGCCGCACGCAGTGTTCAGCCGGCCACTCCGGGGCGGCTTATCCCTTTACCCTTCCAGGGCCCTTGCAGCCGGGGGGCCCCTCTCTGCCGTCGGGATAAAGGATTTCTCCCCTTCAAAGTGTTTCCGTATGAATATTTGTATGCATTATAGCAGAAGAAGTTACCGGCTTCAAGACCTAATTGTTTTTACTTTTTTTCTTTTTTATTTGCGCCCCGCTGTGGGGATCGATGTAGTAGTCCTCCTGGTAGATCAACTCCGAGACGGGCAGTATTTCGTACTTGTGCTCCCGGTAGTACTTGATAATCTCCGGGAGCGCTTCCGCGGTGTGCAGGCCGTTGTTGTGGAAAAGAATGATGGCGCCCTTGTGGGAGCGGCTGGTAACCCGCTCCGTAATCTCGGGGGCCGTTAAATTTTGCCAGTCCAGGGAATCGATGCTCCATTGGATGGTCTTGTATCCCAGTTCAGTGGCGGCCTTGATCACCTCGTTGCTGTACTCGCCGAAGGGAGGCCGGAATAAGGTAGTCCGGACGCCGGCGGCCTGGTGAATCATCTCCTCCACATTTTTAATCTCTTCCTTAATCTGTTCCAGGGTAAGGCTGGCCAGGTGGGGATGGGTGGCGGTATGATTGCCGATTTCGTGGCCTTCTTTCACGATCAATTTTACCAGTTCGGGGTATTCGGAGACCCAAAAACCGGTCAAGAAAAAGGTGGTTTTTATGTCGTTATTTCTTAAAATGGAGAGTATCTCTTCCGTGCGTTCCGCTCCCCAGCTGGCATCGAAGGAGAAGGCTACTTTCTTTTCGTTGGTATCCACGTAGTAGATGGGGACCAACCGCTCCGTAGGGTTGACTGCCTGGGCCAGGCGCTCCGGCAGGTCGAGCAAGGGGGTGGCCAGCATCAGGAGCAGAACCGCTCCCACCGCTAGCGCCAGGATCAATTTCCGCCTGGTAATAGCCAGGGATAAGAACAATGGAAGTCACCCCCTAAATAGCTATGCCTGCGGAAAGGGGAATATGCTATATGCTATTTCGGGGGTGCCCCCCTTGGTGTATAATGGATACAACCGTAGATCTGTCTTTTTTGATTGGAGGCGCACACGATGACCAAACCCTTGATCCGCAACTGCCTGACGGCGATCAAGCCATATGTTCCCGGGAAACCGGTGGAAGAAGTTGAGCGCGAGCTGGGCCTGCGGGATGTAATCAAGCTGGCTTCCAACGAGAACCCCCTGGGGCCTTCGCCCCTGGCGGTAGAGACGCTGAAGAAGCAGCTGGCCTGCCTGCACTACTATCCCGACGGAAACTGCTATTACCTGAAACAGGAGCTGGCGGAACGGCTAAAGGTCGGTCCGGAAAACCTGATCTTCGGCAACGGTTCCGACGAGCTCCTTTCTTTGATCACCCTGGCCTACTTGAATCCCGGCGAGGAAGCGCTGGCGGTGCAGCCCACTTTCTCGGAGTATGAATTTGCCGTCCGCCTCATGGAGGGGACCATGCGCTATGTCCCCCTTTCGGGCCGGGATTTCGACTTTGACCTGGAAGGGTTGGTGGGCGAGGTAAACGAGAAGACCCGGCTGCTCTTCATTTGCAGCCCCAACAATCCCACCGGCTCCATAATGCGCCGGCGCCAGCTGGAGGCCCTCCTGGACAGGCTGCCGCCCGGGGTGCTGGTGGTGCTGGACCAGGCTTACTACGAATATGTAACGGATCCCGATTACCCCTCCGGCCTGGAGTATGTCCAGGAGGGGCGGCCGGTTATCCTTTTGCGCACCTTCTCCAAGATTTACGGCCTGGCCGGCCTGCGCATCGGCTACGGCATTGCCTCCCGGGAGATTGTTCAGGATCTGAACCGCGTCCGGGAGCCCTTTAACGTAAATTCCGTTGCCCAGGTGGCCGCCCGGGCCGCCCTGGGCGACCAGGGCCACCTGGAAAGGAGCAGGGCCCTGGTGGAGAAGGGAAGGAAGCAGCTGCAGGAGGGGCTGGCCAGAATAGGCCTCCGCCCCGTTCCCTCCCAGGCCAACTTCTATTTTATTGATGTGGGGATTGACTCCCGGGCGGTATTCCAGGCCATGCTCCGGCGCGGGGTTATCATCCGTACCGGGGATATCTTCGGCTACCCCACCTACATCCGGGTCAACTTTGGAACGGAAGAACAGAACCGCCGCTTCCTGGCCGCCCTGGAAGAGGTCTTGAAGGAATTGAAGGGCAACTAGGAAGCCGGGCGGATTTAACGATTTAACATAAAGAATAAAGAGGCCGCTGCTCTGGCTGCCTGCCGGGGCCCGGCAGCTGCGGGGATTGTAACCGGGGGCGGATTTCCAGCAAAGGATCGGCGGCCGGCTTATCTCGGCCCTCTTCGCCGGCTTATGGCTGCCGCCCGGAGATTTCTTTCAAAGCCCTGTAAATCTCCAGGGCGCCGGGAGGACATCCCTGAACGCCCCGCTCCTCGCCCGTTAGCCGGCAGCCGCATTTGCCGATGCCCCACCAGTCCGGCCCTGCTTCCCCGGCGTGGGAGGCGGCCACCTTTTGGCCCAGGGCTACTGTCAACTTTACCTTTTTTCCCTCTTTGGCCAGGCGCTGCAAGGCTGTGTAGAGGGCCCCCAGGCAGGGGGTGCAGGCCCCGTCCTCCACCAGCTTCAGGCCCGGTATTTTGCGGGAAAACCTCCCTTTCGGGACAGGCTCCCTTTTGGCCCGGACTTTTTCCAGAGGGGAGAGGTTTTCTAGTTCTATGGCCTCCCTCCTAGTTGAGCCCAGACCGTGTTCTTCGGCCAGCAGGAAATGGCGAATCTCTTCCGGGTTGTAGCCCAGCAGGGTGGCGGCGAAACTGTCCACCGCCAGCACGTTGGTACCCGCGATGACGGTGTCCAGCCTTACCGGGTCGCCCCCTTCTTCCCAGGCCAGGGAGCAGAGGGTGGCATCGACAATTACCAGGTCCGATTTTATCACCGTGTTCAAATCGGCGATGCACTGTTCCAGGTCGAGCCGGTGGAAGCGCTTTTTCTCGGCGTCGCTGATGCATCCTTTGAGATTCTTTAAGCCGGCGGTAACCCTGGTCTGGCTGTGCACCTTTAAAATCGGCAGATTGATCAGGAAATCCGCTTTCAACACTGTCTCCGCCACCTGCACCGCCGCTATGGACCGGCCCCGGGGGACGGAGAGCTCCACCTGGCGATCTTTTTTAAAGTCCACCAGGCGAACCCCTCGCTTCCGGGCCACCTCGGCGATGCCGCTGACCCGGTAGGCTTCCATGGTGGAGTGGCTGACGGCGGCGCTCTCCCCGATAATGATCTCCCGGAGCGGAACCCGGGCCAGCTGTTCCAAGACGGCGTCAACGACAACCGGGCTGGTAGTGGCCCCGGAGCTGTTGGGCTTCTCTACCACCAGGTTTGGCTTGAGGAGAACGGTGGAACCGGGAGGCACCAGTCGGCGGATGCCCCCCAGGCTCTCCAGGCAGCTTTCCACCAGGTCATATATGTTTTCCCCGCTCTTGGTGGCAATCCTGTACTTTTGAACCATCTCCGGCCAGGCCCTCCCCGGGTTGGATTGGCAATGTTTATTTATATTTCTGCCTCCCCAAAAAATTACCTTCCCGGATTTTCCCCCTGCGTATACTGGCACCAATAGAAAAATCAGGGGAAAAGAGAGTTGACCAAATATCAGAAAATTGTTATAATTCAGTCGTCCCCGAGGCAAAAAAATTTTTCGGAGAGGGATCTGGAATGAGGAAATTTGGTGTAGCGCTGCTCTGTCTTATTGTGACGGCGTTTTTTTGTGCCTGGGTGCTGGGCGGTTGTGCCCCGGAAAAGACAGGGATATTTGACTGGTTGAAGTGGTATGCCAACCAGGAAAGCGGCCTTCCGGTATACGAAGGCGTTATTACCACCGGCGTGGAATCCGAGGTGAAGGTCTATTTTGACGATTACGGGGTAGCTCATATTTTTGCCGAAAATGAGCCTGACCTGATTTTTGCCCAGGGCTATGTTCACGCCATGGAGCGTATTTTCCAGATGGACCTGACCAGGCGGGCTATTGCCGGGCGTCTTTCTGAAATCGTGGGACCGGATTACATAGAAGATGATATTTTCTCCCGGACCATTGGATTCCGGCGGGCCGCGGAACGGAGCCTGGAAGCCCTTTCGGAAGAGTGCCGGATGTTGCTGGAGAGCTATGCGGCCGGCGTGAATGCCTATATTGAGCAGAATCGCGATAATCTTCCTCCCGAGTTTATTCTCCTCGATTATCATCCGGAGCCCTGGGAGCCGGTGGACACTCTCTCCATTGCCAAGTTGATGGCTTGGCACCTCGGCGGCAATATGGATACGGAGCTTTTCCTGGCCGCCTTGGTAGAAGAGGTCGGTGCCGAGATGGCGGCGGAGCTTTTCCCCGCCTACGCCGATTACGGCCCCTCCATTATCGAGAGGGCAGGGCAGCTTGTGGACAGCGCTGCGGCGGCGAAGCTAATGCGATTGGGCCGGTTTGGCGGGCTTGCTCCCGCCGGATGGGGCATCGGCTCAAACAACTGGGTGGTCGCGCCTGAACGCAGCGCCTCGGGGGGCGCCTTGCTGGGCAGCGATATGCATCTTACGCTGGATCTGCCTCCGATCTGGTATGCCAATTATCTCTCTGTCCCCGGGTTTAGTGTTACCGGGGTCATCTTCCCCGGCATTCCCGGGGTTATTGCCGGCTTTAATGAACATATTGCCTGGGGTGAAACCAATTTAAATCCCGATGTCATGGACCTCTACGAGATCAAGTTCAACGAGGAGGATGATACCCTCTATCTTTATAACGGCGAGTGGTGCCGGGCGAAGGTTTATGAAGAAGTGATCAAGGTCCGGGGCGGCGAGGATGTCCCCCTTCGCATCAGGGAAACTCCGCACCACGGGCCTGTAATCTCCGACATGGTCGGCCTGGAAAGGCCGCTGGCGCTGCGCTGGACCGGGCTGGATGCCACCCTGGAGGCGGAAGCAATGCTGCGCATGATCCGGGCCACTAATTTTGAAGAGTTTCGCGCCGCCCTGACATATTTCATGGCTCCGGCTCAGAATTTCGTCTATGCCGATGTGGAGGGGAATATCGGCTACCTGGGCAACGGTCTCTTCCCCATCCGCAGCGAGAGCCATCGTGAAGCGGGCAACGGCTTGCTGCCGGTTCCGGGCTGGACGGATGAATACGCCTGGGAAGGCTTTGTTCCTTGGGAAGAGATCCCCTCCCTTTACAACCCGCCGGCGGGACTGATCGTTACCGCCAACCATAAAGTGGTGGGGGATGATTATCCCTACCACCTGACCTACGAGTGGGTGTCGCCGTCGCGGGCGCTCTCCATCCTGCGCCAGCTGGAGGAACGCAGCGACCTTACCCTGGAGGATATGATGGCGGTGCAGGCCAGCTTTTACAACCACCATGCAGAGACGTTGGTGCCGGTGCTGCTGGAGAGGCTGGCAGGAGCGGAGCTGAGCGAAATCGAGGCCAGCGCCCTGGCCGAGCTGGAGCGCTACGGGGCGAATCCCGTTGACGCCGCTGATTCTGCGGGGGCGGCCATATTCCATACCCTTTATCCTATTATCGCTAAGGAGATTTTTGGTCCCCATGTTTCTGAAGAGCTGCTGGAGCGCTTCTTCGAATACTGGCCCCTACAGGATGTGCTCGACCGCATGCTCATCACCGGGGAGAGCAGCTGGACCGATGACCTCGACCGGGCGGTGCAGCAGGCATTCCGCGAAACGGTAAACATTTTGCGCCAGAGATTGGGCGACACGGTGGAGAAGTGGGAGTGGGGTGAAATTCATACCCTGACCTTTAACCACTACCTGGGAGATGATGTAAGCGAGAGCAAGTACAACCGCGGCCCCTTTCCCGTGGGCGGCAGCTACTCCACACCGGGGATGGCGGGATTTACCGCCAAACCGGAGCTGCCCTATGATGTTGACCTGGGCGCTCCCTGGCGCTACGTTATCGACATGTCCGATCATACCGCTCGTGATGTGCTGGCCATCGGCAATTCGGGCCACTTCAGGAGTAAGCACTATGATGATCAGCTGGAAATGTGGCTGGGGATGGAATACAAGGAGCGCCTTTTTGACCCGGCGGCGATCAAGTCCCTGGACCGGCTGCTGCTCCTGCAGCCCCGCTGACCTGGCGGCGGGGGTTAAAAAACGGCTAAATGGCCGGCAATGTTAAAATTAGCGGCCGCCCCAAAAGGGCGGCCTACTGATGCACACGGGCCTGTCTTTGCGCAGCAAGAGGATATATTTTTAAAATATATTTTTCTGGATATATTTTTCTGGTTGCCGGGGCCGGCTCGGCCCGGCCCCAATAAAACCAATTATCGCGCCCAGGGGCTGGATTTAGATAATGACTGGCATAACTAACCAAAGTCTGCCCGGTTAAAAAAGTAGATCCCGGTAACCGCCCCCCCGATATATTGATTAATTTTGTTGGTACTTATTGTTCCTAGATAGAAAATTTGCTATATTATAATCAGTTTGATTTGTGGCAACAATGCTTCCAGGCCAGGCAAAAGAAAAATATTAAAGTAGGAGGGATTTATTTGCTGAGGGAATGCGTAATTGTCGATGGGGTCAGGACTCCCAACGGGAGAGCCCATGCCCAGAAAGGCTGGTTTAGGAACAAGCGCCCCGATGAGCTGTTGACGGCGGTGTATGATGCCCTTTTTGCCCGGAACAAGCAGATTGACCCGGAACAGGTGGAGGCCGTGTACGTGGGAACCGCCAACCAGACCGGCGTGACCAATGATATCGCCCGTCTGGCCTGGCTCGCCGGCGGCTTCCCCGAGTCCGTGGCTACCAACGCCATCGGCCAGCAATGTCCTTCGGGGATGGCAGCCGTAGAGCATGCCGCCCGGGCGATCATGTGCGGGGAAGGCGACATATACATAGCCGCCGGCGTGGAGGACATGCTCAAGGTGCCCATGGGCGAGGGAATGGACTTCCCTCCGCGGCTGGCCATGCGCTATCCCCCTGAAGAGCTGCCCATGGGACCCACTGCGGAGAAGGTGGCCGAGCTGTGGAAGGTCTCCCGGGAGGACATGGAAAGGATGGCTTACTACAGCCACAAGCGGGCCGCTGAAGCTCGGGACGCCGGCAAGTTTAAGAACGAGATCGTCCCCATCGAAGGGGAGAAGGAAGACGGAACTCCATTCATCGTGGACCGGGATCAGTGGATCCGGGATGATGTCTCCTTGGAGAGCATGGCGACCATGGTTTCTCCCTTTAAACCGGGCGGCGTGATCACGGCGGCTACCTCTTCGCCCCTCACCACGGGGGCCTGCGCCCTGCTGCTGATGGAGCGGAAGTTGGCGGACCGGCTGGGCTGCGAATACCACCTGGTCTACCGGGGCGGAGCCATGGCCGGCTGCGATCCCACCATTATGGGCGTCGGACCCATCTATGCGGTGCGCAAGCTGCTGCAGCGCACCGGCGTCAGCATCGACGAAATAGACGTGGTGGAGATCAACGAAGCCTTTGCCAGCCAGTCCCTGGTCTGCTTGCGGGAGCTGGGGATTGAAGAAAACGCCCCCTTCAAGAAGACCAACCTCTGGGGCGGGGCCTTGGCCCTGGGCCATCCTCTGGGCGAGTCGGGGGCGCGAATTATTATCACCCTAAACAACATCATGAAAACCGATTGCCCCGAAGCCCGTTACGGGCTGGCCACCCTGTGCGGCGGCTTTGGAAATGCCAACGCCACCCTCTGGGAGAAAGCCTCCTAATTATATATGCGCCGCTGGTGCGGCTGCAGTTAAGGGGCTGCCCCTTCGGGGACAGCCCCTGTTATTTGCCTTTTTGGCCAAGGCGGTGAAAGGGGCTGCCTCCCTGGAGCTTCTTGGGGGACAGCCCCGATTGGTGGTATTAATATGCCTAGTAATATGCCCTTGGGCGTCTGCGGGAGCCGGTGCCTTAGAATTCTCTCCTGGTGTAGAAGTAAAGGGAGATTCCGTAGGAGATCAGCAATATAAGCAGGCTAAACCCCACCAGGAGGACAATGGCTGCCGGCTGGGGCAGGGCGGCAAAAAAATTGAGCATTTGCCGGACCCAGGGTTCCCCTTGATGTGCCGCCAGGTAATTGGAGATGGCGGCAATCCCGGCGAAGGCCGCCAGGAAGACGACAAAGAACAGCATCCGGGATTTAATATAGCCCAGTTTAAAATAGAAGGGGAAATAGACGCTGTTCATAAAAGCCACGGCGAGGAATGCAATCAGCAAACCCTCAATGGTGATGGGATAGGCGCGAAGGGAGATCCCCGCAGCGTTGATGGCCAGGTAAAGGATATAGTAAAACAAGCTGGCCACCAGGAAAAGGAGGACCAGGGTAATGTACTTGGCCAGGACTACCGCTTTCCGGCTGAGGGGGAGGCTGTTCAGCAATATGTCCCCCCTGTTTTTTTCTTCGCAGGCGCAGGAGGTCATTGCCAGCAAGTAGGCAACGGGCATAACGGCCGCGATAAACATCTTTTCCTCCAGGGACTGGAAAGCGAAGATAAACAGCAGGATAAAAGCCAGCCCCAGGAGAAGCTGCCTCCTGATCAATAACAGTTCCTTATAAAGCAGGCTGAGCACCGTTATCCCTCCTCGTATAGTAAAGCATGATCTCCTCCAGGGTCGGTCTCTCCACAGCAACCCGGTCTCCCCAGATTTTCAGGGCCCCGGCCCGATTATCCACCAGGGCTTCAAACCCGTAGCGGTGCTCCCTAATCCCGATGCAGTTCTCCCGGCCTTTCGACAGCAGCTCCTTGCCGCCTTTGACCAGGGCATGGGTTTCCAGGAGTTCGTCTTTCGGCTTGCTGAAGAGGATCCGGCCGTCGTTGATGAGGGTGATGTAATCGGCGATTTTATCCAGGTCCGAGGTCACGTGGGTGGAGAAGAAAATTCCTTTTTGCTCATCCTGGATCAGCTCGGCCAGGATCTCCAGGAGCTCGCTCCTGACCAGGGGATCCAGGCCCGAGGTGGGTTCATCCATGATTAGCAGGTCGGCCCGGTGGGATAGCGCCACCGCCAGGGAAAACTTCATCTTCATCCCCCTGGAAAGCTCCTTGATTTTGGCATTCGTCGGCAGGTCGAACTTCTTCAGGCAGCGCTGAAAAGCCCCTTCATCCCAGGTTTTGTAGATCCCGGCCACCATGTTTTTCATCTCCGATACCGTCAACTCTTCGTAAAAGCAGTTTTCATCGTAGACGAAGCCAATCCGATTTTTTATCTCTTTTTCGTGGCGGAGATGGTCCAGGCCGAAAACCTTGATCTCCCCGGCATCCTTCCGGAGAAGATTCATAATCAGCTTAATGGTGGTACTCTTGCCCGCCCCGTTGGGGCCGATAAAACCCATTATATAGCCGGGGTTTAAAAAGAAGCTGACTTCTTTTAAACGGAAGTTTGGAAAAGACTTGCTTAAGTTTTTGATTTCCAGAATAGCCCCCATATATTAAGCCTCCTCGTAAAGGATTTTTAGCATCTCCTGCATCTCTTCCAGGGAGAGGCCGATAGACTTCCCCGCCGCGGCGGCTTCCAGCAGCTTTTCTTCTACCAGGCGCAGCCTGGATTCTTGCAGCAGCTCCTTGTTTTGAGCGGCCACGTAGGTGCCTTTCCCCGGTATGGTAACCAGGTACCCATCCTTCTCCAGTTCATCGTAAGCTCTCTTGGTAGTGATCACGCTAATCTGCAGCTCCTTGGCCAGGTTGCGGATGGAGGGCATCAGTTCCGCCTCGGCAAGCTTTCCGTTAATAATCATTTCCTTTATTTGCAGCACGATTTGTTCGTAGATCGGTTTGTCGGACGTGTTGGAGATAATGATATCCAAGCGGCGGCACCTCCCATGTTTATACCGTATATACTGTACATAAACAGTATAAACTGCCTGGCTCAAAAAGTCAAGCCAATTTGCCCGCAGGAGGAAAATTTTTCTTGGCGGCCGAAGGGGGGCCGGGCCACATATCGTGTGAGCTTTGCATTATTAAGAATCCCTGCGCGCTATCACCACAATTATTAATTTAAATAGAGTCAAATTCCGCTCATCCCCAGAAATCTTTGGACTTGCCCCTAGAAATAATAGAGGTGCTTAAAGAGATTGCCATCATGAAAGAGACTATCATGATAGTAACAAACTACTATTTATCTTGGTATAAAACGCCCTTGGTTAACTTCGATTAATAGATTAAATTGCTATCGAGCTATATTCTATGGAAAGAGCCTGAATAACTTGGGAAACGATTTCCGTGTTACAGGTAGCCTGGTCCAGGCCTACACGGTCTGCCCACGCCAGGCGTGGCTGGCTTCCAGGAAGATCTGCCCCGATGAGGACAACGTCTACCTGGCTTTGGGCCGGCTCATTGATCAGCAATCTTACGAGCGTGAGAAAAAAGAGATTCGCCTGGGCCACCTCTGCCTCGACCTGGTCCGCCGCGGCAAAAAGCAGCTGGTTGTCGGAGAAGTAAAAAAATCTTCCCGCGCCCGGGAGGCGGCAAAACTTCAGCTAGCTTTCTACTTGCATGAGCTGGCGGCAATGGGGATAGAAGCCGAGGGCGAGCTGCTTTTTCCCGAGGAGCGGCGCAAAGAGCGGGTAATTCTCGACGAAGCCATGTCCCAGCAAGTTGCAGAGATTAAGGCCTCTATAACCGCCTTGGTTAGCGAGGAGAAGCCCCCGCCTCCCGATAAAAAGAGGCGCTGCTCCAAGTGCGCTTATGTTGAGCTATGCTGGGCTTAAGGAACCATCTAATCCTGCCGGCATTGGAAAATACAGGGGGAACAGGGATATGCAGAAAACCCTCTACCTTTTTCAAAGCGGATGCTTAAAAAGAAAAGGTAATACAATCTGCGTGGAAACGGAAGAAGCCAAGCGCTACTTTCCCGTTACCGGCGTGCGCGATATTTTCATTTTCGGCGAGGTTGATGTGAATAAAAGGTTCCTTGAATTTGCCCACGAAAATGAAATAATCCTTCATTTTTTTGGCTATCACGGCCAGTATGTCGGCAGCTTCTATCCTCGCGAGCATTACAACTCAGGCTACATGATCTTGAAGCAGGCCGAACACTACCTAGATTTTGCAAAGCGCCTCCAGCTATCGAAGCAATTTGTTGGCGGTGCCCTGGCCAACATCATGCAGGTTTTGCGCTATTACCAAAACCGGGGCAGAGATGTGCAAAAGCAGCTTTCTGCAATAACCAACCTTTATCAAAAATGCAACGCTTCCTGCAGCATAGAAGAGCTGATGGCGCTCGAAGGGAACGCCCGAACCCATTATTTCAGCTCCTTTAACCAAATTATCGGCGACGAGGACTTTAAGTACCGAAGCCGCAGCAGGCGCCCTCCCGCAGATCCGCTCAACGCTTTAATTAGCTTCGGAAACACCCTTGTTTACATGAAAGTTTTAACTGAAATCTACAAAACCCATCTTGATCCGCGCATCGGTTTTTTGCATGCCACCAACTTCCGCCGCTTTACCTTGCACCTTGATGTCGCTGAAGTCTTTAAGCCCATTCTTGCCGATCGCACTCTTTTCAGCCTGGTGGGCAAAAAAATTTTGACCAAAAAGAACTTCGAGCAACGCGGCGGGGTCAGCCTTTTAAATGAGCAGGGGCGCAAGCTTTATGTACAGGAGCTGGAAGAAAAGCTGGCAAGCACCTTCTACCATCGCCGGTTTAGGCGCAATGTCAGCTACCAGACGCTGATCCGGATGGAGCTCTACAAGCTGGAGAAGCATCTCATCGGTGAACAGTCCTACCAGCCCTTTGTCAGTCGTTGGTAGACGAGCGAGGATAACAATAATGTATGTTATTTTAGTTTACGATGTCAATGTGAAGCGCGTTGCCAAGGTTTTAAAAATTTCCCGGCGCTACCTTACCTGGGTCCAAAACTCGGTCCTGGAAGGTGAACTAACCGAAGCCACCTTCCGCTCTCTGCTCATTGAGCTCAGGAAGGCAATTAGCGAAGAAGAAGATTCTCTGCTTTTTTACATACTGGGCGAGCAGAAGTACGCGGAACGCAAGTCGATTGGTGTAAAAAAAGGCGGCGAAGAATGGATTTATTGATAATTATGGCTGCCATTATTTAAAAAAAACGGCAAAATAATCTAATAATATGGTATAATGTAAACATCAAATTTTTGAGATAAGGAATTTTATATTTGATTTGCCCACACCATGACAAAAATCATACGATCATAAGCTCTAAAATTGTCAAAGAGAGGTAGAACGATGGTATCTCTGACTGGCAAGGCTGAAGCAATGATCGCCACCCTCGGTGTTGAGCCGCAAGTAGTAACCATCGCCCTCGACTATCTCATCAATCAAGGAAAAAACATCATCGAAGTTACCGTCCTTTACACCGCTGATCCGGCCATCCTAAATGCGCTGGCTATCCTGGAAGAAGAATTTAAAGCCGGCGTTTACCCCGGTATTTCTTTCCACGCCAGGGTGATCTCCACCGCCAAAGGCCCGGTGAGAGATTTCCAGGGCGAAGAAGAACTGCGAGCCCTGCTGCGCACTCTCTATACCGAAATACGCCAGGCCCGTCAAAAGAGACTTCCCATTCATCTATGCATCTCCGGCGGACGCAAGGTAATGGGAGTAATGGCCATGACCGTAGCCCAGCTCCTCTTTGGCCCCGAAGACCGGGTCTGGTACCTGATTACTGAAGGATGGAAACCGGGCGCCGGCCGCCAGCTGCACGCCAATGGCAGCGCGCAGACTCGGCTGATCCCGGTGCCGGTCTTGCGGTGGCAGGAGGCCGGCATTCTAATGGAGGCCGTGACCGAACTTGACGACCCCCGGGAGATGCTGGCCTGGTATCAGCGGCTAACGAAGCAGGCAGAAAAAAAACGGCAGGCTGAATTCATTAAGCATTGGTTAACTCCCGCGGAACGCCAGGTCACCGAGCTTGCCTGCCGCGGCTACGACAATGCCACTATCGCCGCCCAGTTGAACAAGCGGGAACAGACCGTGGCCAACCAGCTGCGCAGCGTCTATGAAAAGCTCCGCGAATGGCTGGGCTTTCCCGATTACAACGTGGACCGTAGTATCTTGATTGCCCGCTTCGCACCCTACTTTACCATGATAGAGCCTAGGGAGATGGACTATGCAGATTCTTAACTTTGCCCACCCGCTCACCGAGGAACAACTCTCGAGAATCGAGGAGCTTGCCGGAGCGAAGATCACCGGGGTGATCAACATAGACAGCCAGATCGACACCGCCAAGCCTATCGAGGAGCAGATCGCGGCAATGCTGGATCGTACGGGGCTGACATCGGAAGAATGGCAGACCAAGCCGCTGCTGGTTAATTTGCCCTCTCTCAATTACAGCGCTGCGGCCATGCTGGCCCAGCTGCATGGCAGGATGGGCTACTTCCCCCCAATCTTGCGGCTGCGCCCGGTCACCGATAGCATCGCGCCCCGCTTCGAGGCCGCCGAAATCTTAAACCTTCAGGCCATGCGCGAGCGGGCGAGGGAGAAACGATAACAACAGCACACAAAATGGGGACATTTTAAAAAGGAGGGAGAAGGACAGTGTATTGGGATGCAACCTACCGGGTTGCAACACCACTATTTCTAGGTGGTGCCAAAGCGAAAGACAAGGCCGAATTACGTCCATCATCCATTAAAGGACTGCTTCGTTTTTGGTTTAGAGCAATTGCGTGGCCCCGGTTGCAAAAATGGGAAAAGGTTAAGGACCTTGAAAGCACAATATTTGGCTCTACAGAAAAGCAGGCATCTTTTCTCCTGACAATACAGAAGCAGGAAGGGCTTACCGAAATAAAATCAGACAGATGGCCCAACCTTTATGGGTTACACTACTTGGGGTATGGTTTGACGACGTTCAAAGGTGAAGTAATACGTCCTTACTTGAAAGCCGGAGGCTGTTTCACTATACGTCTCCATTTAAAAAAGGAAATGCCTCAAGACGCCATTCACTATTTACCTTTAACCCTCCAGGCACTTGGTTTATTTGGCGCTGCCGGCGCACGTTCTCGTAAAGGCTTCGGCTCACTTTCACTAGAAACTCTAACCTGTAACGGAGAAGAGATCTGGAAAGCTCCAAAAACAGTAGAAGAGTTGTATACCTCCATAAAGACCTTTCTCCAAGAAATCGACATTGCCGGCAGCCAAAACTCTTTACCGGAATACACAGCATTCAGCAGCCACAGCCGCGTCTGGATTGCCCTCACAGGAACCAATGCATTGAATTTGCTCAATAGTGTGGGCTACGAAATGCTAAGTTATCGCATCTACGGTCGGGAAAGCAAGGGCAAGCATGTATTACCTGACGGTAAAGACGCTGAACAAAATTTTAGCCCCGACCATAATTTAATGTTGAATTTTTGCCGAGGAAAGCAAATAAGCACTCACCCGGAGCGGGTAGTGTTTGGGCTACCTCATAATTATTACTTTAAAACTACAGGGGATAAAATAGAAATCGCTCCCGCGAGTAAAGATTACAACCGCAGGGCTAGCCCCCTTTTCATCCACATCCATGCCTTCGCCCAACGCAGCTATGCGGTTGTAATTACCCTTCTTCCGGCAGTTTTCCTCCCTGCGAGAGAAAGGATTGAAATTTCAAGCAAACATCATAAGATGTCTGTAAACTGCAATGTTAATTATAACCATATTATCAATTTCATGAATCGTTCAGCATTCAGCCGGGACAAGGTGGTGGTTTGGCCTTGAGCAATACAAATATTTTGAACTTTTCCATCGGACCGGTTCAGGGCTTTATCGCTTGTGCAAAAAAGACGCGCGACTTTTGGGCAGGTTCCTTTCTACTCTCTTATCTGGCCGGGCAAGCCATGGCGGTAATTCTAGAGCACCAGGGAAGGTTAATTTTACCCGCAGTTGCAGAAAGCGAAGAGAAAATTTTAGATCCCCTTTTGAAAGCAATCGTGGAATCGAGAAAGGGACAAAAAGCAGCCCGCCAAGAACGTGTTAAACTCATCAACGCTTCTCTGCCTAATCGCTTCCGGGCAAAGATTCCAGACAACTTCGATCCGATCCTCTGCGTGGAGGCCATTGAAGAAAAATGGTCTAAGCTGGCGCAAATGATCTGGGATCGTTATCTTGCCGGGCCTTCCGCTCTGGGAAATACCACGGCAGAGATCTGGGACAGACAGGTTAAGAATTTCTGGGAGATAAACTGGATCATAGGGGAAGACCCTGCCGTCCTGGACCTGCGCAAGAACTGGCGCAGCCATATCCCCACTGTTGAGGATGGAGACAAGTGCACCCTTTTCGGGGATCTCCAGGAGCTTTCCGGCTACTTGCGCATCCATGAAGCAAAAAAGCAGGATGAATTCTGGAAAGCCGTGCGGCAGCAGAAGCAGGTTGGTATATCTTATGACCTGGAAGAAAACGAGCGCCTCTGCGCCATCGCCCTGGTTAAGCGACTCTTCCCCCACGTTCTTCCGGAGCTGATACCTTGCGAAGTGCCTGTCAGCTACCCCTCCACCCCCTACCTCGCGGCAGTCAACTGGATTGGTGAAGTTGTCAGGGAAAAGCCAGAAGTAGCGCGTAGTTACTATGCCCTTGCCTCTAGCTTGCCTGAAGTCAAAGGACGTGAAAACCCGGATCTCTTACAGATCCTTCAAAAGGAGTTGGCCGAACACCCACAAGCCCGGGAATTTGCAACCCTTGAAGGCAACTGTTTCTTTAAAGCAGCCCTTGAGAATCCCAATCTTTGGGACAAACCTCCAGGAACCGCTTCGAAAACGGAACAGCTGAGAAAAGATTTGGTTCAAAAACTTGCTGAATTTAAATCTACTTCTTCTCCTTTCTATGCCATGCTGCTGATGGACGGAGACTGGCTCGGCGCTCTTTTGCAAAAGCACGCAGACAAAGCAGGAGATATCAGCAGTGCATTAAACCAATTCAGTCTTCAAGTTCCTGAACTCATCAAAGAAGGCAACGGGGTTACAGTTTTTGCCGGCGGTGATGACGTCCTTGCCCTGCTGCCCCTGGAAAACGCGCTGAATACTGCAATTGAATTGCGTTCTGCATACTTGGAGGCTTTTGCTGCTAAAAATCTGAGCCAGTTTACCATATCCGGTGCCATTGTCTATGCGCATTACAATACCCCGCTCACCGAGGTGTACCTTGAAGCACAACACCTGCTTTCAAGTGTGGCCAAGGATAAAACTGGTCGGGACAGCCTCGCCATAACTGTCTGGAAGGGCGCCGGTAAAGTGCTGACCTGGGCGGCACCATGGGATAGCTTTGTATACACAGAAGGGAAAGGAAACAAGATTGATGATTTTGTTAATAGCTTCCGCGAAGGATTCGATAAGAAGAAGGAACCCGGCGAATTTAGCAATACCTTCTTCTACAATCTTCAGACCAGGCTCGCCATATTTTCTGACGAGGAAATTGTTCCCCCTACTCTTGGCATAGACGAAGAGAAATCGCTTCTTAAAGAAATTCTCATTGCCGAGTATATGAAGAGCGGAGCAAAGCCCAGCCGCGAAGAAGCCGAAGCCAGAATGGGTAAGCTGCTCGAATTATGCCGCCGGGCCTGGCGAGATGCCGACGGAAAAGTTCAATATGACCCCAACAGGCTATACCTGAATAGCATATTTCTCGTTAAATTCCTGGTCGAGAAAGGGGTGGAAAGATGACATTGCAAAGCTGGGATTTTAGTTTGCTCGATACCGGCTTTTTCCGCTCCGGGCAACCTTTTCACGCCGGAGAAGGGGGATACAATCGCATCATCGGCCATTTTCCACCGCCCATGAGCACGCTCCAAGGCACCATCCGTACTGCCCTGGCGGCAGCCCGAGGTTGGCGCCCCCTTCAAAGCAGCAAGTTGCCCGATGGACTTGGTGATGCAGACAGTCTCGGCCTATTGTCTCTACGAGGGCCGTACCTGCTGTGGGAAGAAAAGCTCCTTTTCCCGGCGCCGCTGAGCGTCCTCATCAAAAAAATTGAAGGCAACTCCTCATTAGGCGGGGAGTGGGAATTAAGAAGTACCCACCTCATCCCTCGCAGAAGATACAAGTGCGATCTTGGCCAGGAAGTGCTCCTGCCCGAGAAAAAAGAAAAACTGGATGGAGCCTATCCGCCGGAAAAACTTTACCTCACCCGCACAGGCTATAGCACCGTTGCAGGGGGAGAGCTGGTACCGAAAGATGAGGCTTTCTTCCAAGATAAATTGTGGAACGAAGAAGCCCGAACCGGCCTTAAACGTAACGCTGCAACCCGCACCGCTGAAGATCGCAACCTTTACCGCATCGTGTATATCCGGCCGGACTACCGCCTGAAGATAAGAGTCGTCGTCGAAGGGATACCTGGCGACTGGCCGGCGCTGCAGCAGCAGATTCTTCCCTTGGGCGGTGAGGGGCGCCTAGCAGCGGTGGATATAAACACAATTACCGCTGAGGATTACCAAAAGATGCTCCCTGATCCCCCCCATCCCCAACCAGCGACAGACGGCGTAGTGCGCTATACTATTTCCCTGGTCACTCCTTTTCCTTCCAGCAGCGGGGAGCAGCTTAAAGAGCTCGTACTGAAGGGGCCTTCAAACGCTCCCGGCAAATGCATCAGTGCCTGCATAGGCAAACCGCACCTTTATGGCGGCTGGAACCTTGAAAAGCAGGTGCCCCGCCCGCTGAAGCCCTTTTTGCCGCCTGGCAGCACCTGGTTTTTTGAAGCCGCGGCGGAGGATGTAGAGGAAATAAAAAAGCTGCATGGAAGCCTGATTGTAGATAAAGAAGCTTCCTCTTATGGTTACGGACAAGTATTAATTGGAAAATGGGAGGTAGAGTAAATATGGCCAGTGTAATTATGGGCATGCTGGCGGAAACCAGTTTGCACCCCGGAATTGGGCAGGTTAGCGGCGCCATCGACCTGCCGGTTGCTCGTGAAAAAACTACCAATTACCCGGTAATTGTTGGTTCCAGCCTGAAGGGCGCACTGAAAGATACCACTGAGCAAATTGTAAAGCTTAAAAAAATCAACCTTGATCTCGAGCGAGTATTTGGCACCCAAAAACAGGCCGGAGCCGTCGCTGTTACCGACGGCCGCCTCCTGCTGCTGCCGGTGCGCTCATTGAACAGCCATTACAAATGGGTTACCTGCCCTTACCTCCTGGAGCGCTTTGAGCGCGACTGCAAGTTGGCCGGCTTAACAAGCGTTTCAATCGATTTTCAATACCTGCGCGACTTGAAGGACGGTAAGGCCTTAACTGCTGGAAAGGGAAAACTCTATTTAGAAGACATCCAATTTGAGATTGTTGAAGCACCTGAGGGAAAGCTGGCCTCCTTTGCCGAGGCTATAAAACCCCTCATACAGCATGATTCAATAAAAGAGCGCCTAGCTGAAGACCTCGTTGTCATAAATGATGATGAATTTGCCTTCTTCGCTACCTATGGCTTAGCTGTAAACGCGCGCAACCAACTGGACGACAACAAAATAAGCCAAAACCTCTGGTACGAGGAGACCATACCGCCCGACAGCCTCTTCTACACCATTCTGTTTGCCCGCCCCGGTGAAGACGAAGTCCTGGTCTCTTTAGTTCAATTGTTCAAACAACAACCCTACCTGCAGGTTGGAGGTAACGAAACAGTAGGCCAGGGATGGTGTGCCATAAGCTGTGTGTATGGCGGAGGTGAAAACAGATGAAAAAACTTAAGCAGACTTTGCAGCAGGAACGGGCCCAACATGCCCTTAAGAGGATTCAAGACGCTGCTGAAAAATACGAGGACAATGAAGATAGGAAAAAATTTGTGTCCTATGCCGAAAGCACCCCGGCTTCCATTCTCATCAACGGCCTGGGGCAGGCAATGGCCACCCTTCTGGCCCAGGCCAAAGGCGATCAGAATGACCCTCATTGGGCTATTTATGATGCCCTGAAGGACTGGCTTTGCCGGGACAACCCCATCGCCCCCTACAAAGGCTGTAGAGATTTGATCACAGCTATCACCGAAGGCGATCGCGACAGCTACCTGTACGCTCAGGCGGAGGCGCTGGCCTACCTGGAATGGTACAAAAAATTCGCGGTTGCATTCATGAAAACTGACTAACGAGGAGGGGAAAAACGTGCGCTTGCCACTTTATCAGTCAGAGATGCTTAAAAACGAACCCCTCATAAAGCAGATAGGCCGAGGCAATGCCGGGCTTAGATTTAACAAGTTTTTCATGCACTGGGGAAAAGATTGGAGAATTGAAGAAGGAGATAAAGACAAAGAAGGAGGCAAAATGCGGTGGATTAAAACTATCAGCGAACACCTGGTGGGCAACAGAAGCCTCCTCTCTGAAGCGGTAGAACGCCTTATTAATTTAGTCGACAATAGGGGTGGAGAATTCCGCTGTTATCGCACTATCTGGCGTTTCGCCACCGGCTTGGGATTGAATCATCCCATTGAAAACGGGATGACCTGGCACCACACCCTGGGTGTTCCCTACTTGCCCGGGTCCTCGTTCAAAGGGCTGGTCCGTGCCTGGGTTGAGCAATGGTTGGGGCTCTCTGATGACGAAATAAACCGCATTTTCGGTTCGCAGGAAACCGGCAGCAACAACGAAAAGATCGGCGTCGGCAGCATCATTTTCTTTGATGCTCTTCCCGTTGCTCCTGTCCGGCTTGCTGCCGACGTGATGACGCCCCACTATCAAAAATATTACAGTGGAAGCGAAGCCCCAGGCGACTGGCAAGATCCCAACCCCATTCCGTTCTTGACGGTCGATGAACAGCAGGTGTTCCTATTTGCCCTGGCTCCCAGAAAAATAGGAGTCCCGGAAAACCAGTCTGACATAGAGAAAGTATGGCAATGGGTGGACCAAGCCTTGCAAAACGTAGGCGCCGGGGCCAAAACTGCTGTTGGTTACGGACGCTTTGAACGCTGCGAGCAGGAAGAAAATAAGCTCAGAACCGCCTTAATGCAGCGTAAAGAAAAGCAGGAAGCGGAAAAAGCCTCCACAATTCCGCCGCAACTATCTGGCCCCATAGCCGATGAGATGCTTAAGGATCAATACGATGCCGATCCTGACAAGTTCCTAAACATCTTGAAAACAAAGTGGATAAATAAAATGCAATCGGATGACACGTCTCCAGAAGACCAAAAAAAGATTGCCCTGCTGCTAAAGAATTGGTACCAGGTGCATCGCGAAGGGCAATGGGAAAAGCCAAACAAAAAGAATGCGCCCATAATTGAAGCCATCCGCAAAACCTTGGGAGAAATTGCATAATAACAGTATGTCCAGGGGTGTTTAAATGCAGCTAACTATTACCTTGACCGCGCCGGAGCCGGTGAAGCTGCCGGTGCACTACGGCCATCTTATCCAGGGGATGATCTATAGAGGTATGGAAAATCCGCTCCTCAGCCGCTACCTTCACGAGCAGGGCTTCCAGCTGGAAAAAAGACGGTTTAAGCTTTTCACGTTCTCCAGGCTGATGGGGCAAAAATCACATTTGGACCGGGCCAATAAAAAAATAACGCTGATCCCGCCTCTGCAACTGGTCATCTGTTCGCCCATCCCCTTTATCCTGCAAGAGCTGGGCACCGGATTACTGCGCCAGGGCCAGGTGCGCATCGGGCCTGCGCGGCTCACTGTAAAAGAGATCTCTACGGCACAGCCCCATGTGGAGATGGACCGCATCCAGGTGCGCATGCTTTCACCGATAACTGTTTACAGCACCATGCCCTACGCTGATGGCCGCAAGTACACCTACTTCTACTCTCCCTTCGAACCCAAGTTCAGCGAATTAGTCGGTGCAAACCTGGTTAAAAAACACTACCTAATCCATGGAGTTCCTCCCCTTTCAGAGTTCTTTTCGATAAAGCCAGTCCGGGTAACCGACGCGGATTACAAGATCACCACTTATAAGGGCTTTACCATCAAGGGCTGGATGGGCACATATGAACTGCAAGGGGATCCTGCCCTTTTACAGATTGCCCTCTCCGCCGGGCTGGGGGCAAAAAATTCGCAGGGTTACGGGTGCTGTTTAATGGATGAATAAATTAGTTTAAATAATCTTGAAAACTTGTACAATGTTTAACGGACATCGTAAAGAAAATCGCACACGTCGAAACTCTTAGCCGATAAAGAATTCATAAAAATCTTTTTAAGAAATGACCGCTACCTTTCATATAGGGACCATGTTAGGCACTTACCAACGCTCTAATCCATTACATGAATTAGTCTACTTGTTCCGCGATTTGCCATAAATTCAGTGAAAAGACGGAGAATCTTGTAGTGAAAACTAAAACAGATTGGTACTGGTATTTAATTCAATGAACGTGTTTAATTCAAGTAAAGGAGGATTAAGATTTGGAAACATTACAAGTACTTCTTGTTGGGGGAAGACAAATTCCTAATTTTCTTGGAGTAATGCTACTGCGTCCTAACAAAGTTCATTTTCTTTTATCCAAGGGCAGCGAAAACTTGTTGGATCCTCTTTATGAAACACTTACTAAAGTAGAAGGGCTAGTTTTGCCGGATAGGGATCAAATTAAACCTATAGATGCCAACGATTTTCAGGCAAACATATCCGCATTAGAACACGTTTTAAATGAATACCCCAACGCACAGATTTCTTTTAACCTTACCTGCAGCAGTAAGGTCATGGCAATTGCCGCCTATGAAGTGGCTCGCGAACGTAAAGATATAAAAACTTTTTACGCTGATACATCAAACGGGCGGATAGTCTGGTTTAAGGGCAAAGAAGCAGATGAAATGCCGATAAAAATCAGTATTGAGCAGTATCTAACTATGTATGGCAGAAAACCTGTTTTTAAAGACATTTTCAGTAAACTTACTTTTTCTCAAGAAGCTGCCATTAAGTCTGCAAACATCTTAGCATCAGGATGTGGTAAATACCTTGCCTTTTTAGAACGCATAAGAGGAACTCAAGGCAGCGGTTCTCGCAAAGTTGCCATTAAGAATGAAATAGAAATCAATTTAGCATTACGTCTTGCTGAACTTGGAATCGTTGATTACAGCGAAGAAAATGGTTACTTAATTATTCGTTCAAATGAAGATTGGAATTTTTTGAAAGGAGAGTGGTTGGAAGTTTTTGTTTGGCATGAAGTGAAAAAGCTGCAAGAGCAAACTCAAGAACCATTTTTCGATGATTTTGCTGTAAGTTTGGAAATACCGATGGAAGGAGCCAAAAAAGAAATTGACCTAGCCTGTATTTATCGTGCACAATTAATTCATTGTTCCTGTAAAACTGGTAAGAATTCCTTTGAAACAAGACATTTAGATGAACTCAGTGCGATTAGTAATCTTATCGGTGGCCGCTTTTGCACACGTGTGTTTGCAACTGACAGGTTACTTCCTAATGATCTTTCCACAGCAAAAAGTTTTTTAGATCAAGCTAAGCAACGTGAAATTGTCGTGGTTACAGGTAAAGAACTTCCTTCAATTGGCGATATTCTTAAGAAGCAAGCAAAAAATCCTGACTATCAAAGAATCTGAGATATCATCTACCGCTCTATTATTTCTACTCATCGAAGCTTTCTCAATACTAAACTGAAATAATTTAAACGAATTTGGTGAATAGGAAGGTTTAAATTGTTACCTCTTGATAACTGTTTTTTCTATAATAGTATTTCAATCCTAAATAAAAGAGTATGC
The DNA here is from genome assembly GCA_001512835.1 of Clostridia bacterium DTU022. Classification (GTDB taxonomy): domain Bacteria; phylum Bacillota; class Dethiobacteria; order DTU022; family DTU022; genus DTU022. The sequence continues at coordinate 6,869 of LFRQ01000106.1, read as the reverse complement.
CATAACCTGTTTCTCAACTAATTTCTCCAGTAACATAGCAGCATGATAATCATTGCGCTTCATCACTAACGACTAAAAGGAGGTGGAAAAATGCTGGAAGCCATTGCCACGTATGGCAAGGCCCTCTCCATGGAAGAGGATCCCCTGGCCATTCTGACAATGCCCGCCCGCCGGCCGCGGGATGAGATGGTCTGCCTGGTCCAGCTTGATCTGCGCGATGATGCGGGTAAGCCGCAGCTGGCTGCAAAGCCCATCGAGATTGACGACGACACCTGCACCCGCTATCGCTGGGTCGGCAATGTAGTCGGCAACCGCCCCCAAACGTACTTGACCACGGATAGGCTCGAATACCTGGTAGGCGCAAACGTGGACAACCTTCTGGCCCAGCTGAAAGAGGCTGATCTTGGGCAAAGCTCCTTATACAGTGAGCTTTTATGGCTCCTGGAAAGCTTCTATCGCCGCCTGCCGGACAACACCCCTGTTCTGGACGTGGAAAAGTTAAATCTCGCCGAAGCAGGCTTTATGGAGGAGAGTTGGAAAAGCAGGAATGGCAATGCCAAAAATGTCGTGGCCGATGTTGCAGCGGCCTTGAAAAAAAAGCTGCTGGCCGACCTGGAGTTAAAGGCCTCGCAGGTGGCTCTGTGGACGCTGGCCTACAATGGGCGCCCGCTGGTCTTTGACCAGACCTACGACCAGGCCATTCTGCACAGCAAGGAGCCGCCTTACTTGGGAAAGAAAGCCCGAGACAAAGGCAGCGGTGAAGCCGGCACGGTTTGCACCATCTGCGGCGCCATCGGGCGGCCGGTCACCGACAATTTTGCCACCCTCGACTTCCTTAAGTACTACATTAACGACAAGCTGGGCTTCGCCTCAGGCTTGAACGATTTCTCCCGCAACTTCACCGCCTGCAGCGAATGCTACCGCGGGCTGCTCCTGGCGGAGAAGTTTCTGCCCCAACGGATGTCCTTTAGGGTCGGCCCGCTGCGGTTTATGGTGCTGCCGTCCTTTTTAACGGAAGTCCCCCTGCAGAGCGCTGACTTAAAGTTTTGGTCTCAGCACTTTCGTGATCGGGTCGACGGGATGCTGGACATGGCCGCCTGGCTTCAGAAATTAGGGGGGACTGGCGGGCTGGAAGACGATCTGGCCGATTACCTTGACGAACTACCAGAAGAAAATATGGCCCTGCTTAATTTTCTCTTCTACCAGAAAAACCAGAGCGAACTGCGCATTCATGCCCTGGTGCGCGACGTGGCTCCCAGCTGGATCAGCCATCTTATGAAAGAGGCCCACGGGCTCGCCAATCGCGCCGCGGAGCTCCTCGGCAGGGACCGCTGGCATCTCGATTTAACGGCAATTTATCGGCTAATCCCGCTGCGCAGCGGACAGCGGGAAGAATACAAGAAGCTGCTGCACATCTACCAGTCCCTTTTAGCTCGCCGGCCGATCTCGTATAGCTCGCTTATCGGCGAATTCATCGACCTGGCGGCCATATACCTCACCGGCAATTTTACGGGAACCAGCGTCCCGCAGCCGGAAAAGGGCTACGAGGAGCTGAATATGGCCCGCCGCCTCTTGCAGGCCAACCTTTTCTTGACTTTCCTGCAGAGAGTAAAGCTGCTGAAAGGAGGTAGTCTTATGAGCACTGCTGCCGACACGATGCGCGGCCGCGAATATCTCAAAGAAGAGATGCAGCGCTATCTTCAGGAGATGGGCTACGGCGAACCGCATACCGCCCTCTTCCTGCTGGGCTATCTGCTGCACCAGGTCGGCCGTTCCCAGAGGCTTAGCGGTTACGAGCATAAGCCGGTTTTGGACAAGGTCAACTACAGCGGGATGAACTGGCCCCGGGTGATTCGCCTGAGCAATCTGTTGGTGGATCAGTTGCGCCAACACCGCATCTTCAGCTATAATGAAAGAATTTACGCCGCCGCAAAAGAGCTTCTCGACGCCCATGCGGCCAACTGGCCGCTCTCGCCGGAGGAGAATGTTTTCTACATCCTCTCCGGCTACGCCTGGGCCACGCGGGCCGCCTACCAGGCTGGTATAGAGAAACAAAATGAAGCCGCTGCCGCTGAAGAGGGCGCGGATATTGAAGAGGCAGAATAACCCCAAATTTAAAGGAGGCCTGACAAGATGAGTGTAATTGAGAAAAACAGCGAGATTCTTTTTCTCTATGATGCCAAAATGTGCAATCCCAACGGGGACCCCGACGATGAGAACCGCCCCCGCATGGACTACGACCGGGAGCGCTGCCTTGTCTCCGACGTTCGCCTGAAGCGCTACCTGCGCGACTACCTCGAGGAGAAAGGCCACACCATCTACGTGACCAAGTCGGCAGGCATAGTCCAGGCCATGGGAAGGATCCAGGAAGTGCTGGGCAAAGAAAAAGTCAGTGGGGACGATCTCCCCGAACTCCTAGAAAAGCTGATCGACGCGCGCCTCTTTGGCGCGACCATGCCCATCAAGGGCGAGCGCCGCGGCGGCGGCGAGGCGGTTAACCTTACCGGTCCCGTGCAATTCACCTGGGGCTACTCGTTGAACAGGGTGCAGCCCGTGGATTCTTCGACCATTTCCTCGCAATTCGCCGCGCGGGAAGAAGCCGGCCAGGGCACTTTCGGCAAGGACTACCGCCTCTACTATGCCCTGATCGCATTCCATGGCGTCGTCAGCGCCCGGCGGGCCCAAAGCATGCTTGAGCGCTGCGGCAACCGGATCCAAAGCACCACCAGTGAAGAAGATCTCGCCCTGATGGACGAGGCAATGATCCGCGCCATCCCCCTGCTGGCCACCCGCTCCAAGATCGGGCAGTACCCGCGCCTTTATGCCCGCTTCGTCTTTAGCGATGCCGACACCTTCATGGGCGACCTGCGCGAAGACCTGCAGTTAAGCGAAACGGTGGGCTTGCGGGAAATCGGCGATTACAGCATCGAGCTTGGCGGCCTCTCCGGACATCTGGAGCAAGTAAAAGACCGCCTGGATTATGTCCTGGTCTGGCAAGATCCGGCCTTGAAAACCACTGCTGCCGGAGAAGCCATCACCCTGGCGGACTGGCTGGCCGAGCAGGTCGGCAAAGAGCGGGTCCGCACCTGGGAAGGAGAATGATCACCTTGGCAGAAATTGAAGCTGTGGCCGTGTTCGATTTAACCGGCCCCATGGCGCATTTTCGCAAATACTACACCAATTCCTCCTCCCTTACTTACGGTTTTCCGCCGCGAACCGTCCTCATGGGTATCGTCGCCGCGATCCTGGGGATGGAGCGCGATTCGTACTACGGGATTCTCGACCGCGGCCGATTCGGCGTCGCGGTCAAGGTTCCGGGGAGGCGGCTGATGCAGACAGTCAACTATACCCGCACCAAAAAGGAAGACCTGGGGGTGATAAAGAGGGGCGGCTTGGTTCCTGGCACCCAGGTTCCGCTGGAGCTGCTGATGCCCGAAGCAGCTCATCCCCGGCTGCGCTTTCGTGTCTTCTTTAGCCACCCCGACGGAGAGTTGCTGGCGGAGACGGTGCAGCGCCTGCGGGAAAGACGCAGCTACTACCCCCTTTACCTGGGCCTGACTGAGTGCCCGGCCATGTTTGAGTTTCGCGGTCTTTTTAAGAGAGGCGAGTACCAGCAGCTGCCCCGGGGCACGCCGGTTGAACTAACTTCTGTTTTAAACATTGCCCTGCTAGAGAAGCTGGTGCTAAATGGCAATGCCCCAGGGCGCATCTTTCGCGAACGGGCTCCCCATTCCTTCGGTGAAGGGCGAACCCTGTGCCCACCGGCCACGCTGCTCTATACCGAGGGGGAACCTTTAACCGTTCGCCTGCGCACAGAAGCCTATCAATTTGAGTTCGGCGGCGCGGAAAAAGATACAGTTGCCTTCATGGAGGAATAACACATGCCCTACTATGCCCACAGGGAAGGGAAGCGCTATTTTTTGCTCAGTGCGCACCTGGCTGAAACCGCCGCAGGCGCAGCGGCGCGCCTGGAAATCAACCCGCGTCGCGATGAGTTGACAGAAGCGGTCCTTCTTGCTGGGCTGGCCCACGACTTCGGCAAGCATACCCCCTTCTTTCAGCGCTACCTGCGTACAGGGCGCGGCGGCCCAGAGAAGCAGCACGCTTTCATATCGGCGCTCTGGGCCGCCCACCTTGCCGAAGAAGTTGGCCTAGCCCCCTTCCTCTCCCTGGCCCTCTTTATAGCCATCTGCCAACATCACCGCCACCTGGCCGATCCCGAGGAAATACTGCTGCCGCCCCGTGAATTAAGCGGCCCCTCCTGGGACCACCTGGAACCGGCCCACAGCGAACGGCTGAAAATAACGCAAAGGCAAATCGAGGCGCTGCGACAGGAAGCAGAAGCAGTAGCTTGCTCCTTAAAGGTGGCAGCTCGCCATACTGCCAAGCTGCTTGAACAGAACAATAGACCGGTGCCGGCTTGGATAGGTAGTGATTGGCTTGAACTGCTGGAGCGCTTCTTTGACAACTGGATTCATCCTTACGGCCGCCTCTACCGTCATCGCAGGCAGCAAATCAGGGCCACAAATTACTCCTTCTCCCTGCAAGAGTACTTTGACCTGCTTGCTCTTTTTTCAGCACTCATTGACGCCGACAAGATCCATTCCGCTCGGCTCAAAGACACGGAAAGGGCTGTTTTGCCCCTGCACCCGGTTCAAACATACCGGGATAAACAATTTGGTCCTCCGCGCAATGCTGTAGACCGACTTCGTGAAGATCTGTACGATACCGTCTGCCGAACCATTGAAAAAGCTCCGCTATCCCAAAAGCTCTTTACAATCACCGCGCCCACTGGGAGCGGCAAGACCCTGGCCGGCCTGGCCGCCGCCTTTATCTTAAGGGAAAGGATGGGCAGTTCGGTCAACGAAAAACCGCGCATCATCTACGCGCTCCCCTTTACCAGCATTGTGGATCAGACCTTTCGCGTGGCGAAGAAAGTCCTGCAAGCCGGCAGCAGGGCCGATAAGAGCGATCCCCCCATTCTCTCCGCCTGGCTGCTCAAACACCACCACCTTGCCGAAACCACTTACTACCGGCCGGGCGATGAAGAAGAAACCCTCTCCCTGGACCGGGCTCTTCTTCTCATTGAAAGCTGGCAGAGCGAAATCATTATCACCACCTTTGTGCAGCTGCTACACACCCTTATCGGAAGTGAAAACCGCATGCTTAAAAAATTTCACCGCCTGCAGAACGCCATCCTGATTCTCGACGAAGTCCAGAACATTCCCGTGGAATACTGGCCCCTGGTAGAAAATGCACTGCGAGGTGCATGCAACCATCTGGGAGCCCGTGTTTTGCTGATGACAGCCACCCGCCCGGAATGGTTTGAAAAAGGAGAGGCCCTGGAGCTGGCCGGCCCAGAACCGCAACTGCGAGAGCGCTTTGCCATCCTAAACAGGGTCATGGTCACGGCAAACCCGAAGCCGCTCACCGTAGAAGAGTTGGCCGAAGCTTTTATAAGAAGCTACCAACCCCATCGCTCTTACCTAGTCATTTTAAACACGATTAAGAGTTCCATTGTTTTTTATAAATTGCTTAAAGAAAAGTTGGGCTTAAGCAAGCTCTATTATCTTTCAACAAACATTACTCCACTGCAGCGGGCTGCTCGCCTTCAACAGCTGCGAGATTTGCTTCAACGCGGGGAGAAGCCGGTTCTTGTGTCTACCCAAGTGGTCGAAGCCGGAGTGGACCTCGACTTCGACGAGGTGTGGCGCGATCTCGGTCCAGTCGACGCGGTGGTGCAGGCAGCCGGACGTTGCAACAGACATTTTTCACGCGACCGCGGCCTTGTACAGGTTTGGCAACTGGTGGACCGCAGGGAAAAGGGTGAAGCTACGCTGGCACAGTATGTTTACGGTAAAATACACACCCACGCAGCAAAGAAAATCTTTGGTGAAAAAACACTCCTTTATGAAAAGGATTTTTACGAAACCGTTGCAAACTACTTTGAAGAGATCCGGCAGGCTAAATCGGCTGCAGTAAGCAAAGCGCTTTTGGAGGCGATGCAATACTGGCGCTTCTCTCCCCGCGACCACGATTCAGAGTTGCTCGGCGTAGCCAACTTTGCCCTGATTAAAAACCAACCTCATTATGTCAATGTCTTCGTTGAACTTGACGATACCGCAGCTGAGGTCTGGCAATTTTACCAAAACACTGTGGTAAACGAGAAAGATTTCTGGAAGCGCCAGCGAGCTTTCCTATCTATTAAGAAAGACTTCTCAAGCTATCTGCTTTCTGTTCCCGCCCAACTGCTGGCCGGTCGCCTGGATGAAACTACTACTCCCATGTATATACCTGGGGATATGCTGGAACACTTTTACGACTTGGAAACCGGGTTTAACCGCATTGATGACCATAATATGTACGTGTTTTAATGAGCTATATAATCTACAGGCAGTATTTATATCGTTCATAAGTTTTCACTTGTTGATTAATGGGTCGGTTTTCCGCCTGCAGAGTAAGTTATAACAATCATTCTTGCATCTTATAATAACCATCCTGCTCCAAAGCAGGGAAATATATTTCAATGCAGAAATTGTCAATAGTGTTCTTAGTATTAAAAAATCCTGGCAAAGCATATGTCGTCGACCTCCGGTAGTGCAAAAACCCCTGGGGATCGACGACACTCTAAAATATAGCAGGCAGGAACCTAAAACCCTTGGCAGATAACACTTTGTACGTTTAGGTGACGTAATAAATGTCCCTTGCACATGAAAGTATTTTGACATACCACTATTTAACAGACGCTTGTATCTCAGGCACTTAACGGGTATCCAGCCTACCTATGAGGAATTGAAACCTGCATGAATCGACACAACCCCAGGGTAGTCAGGGTATCCAGCCTACCTATGAGGAATTGAAACCCTGGA
>LFRQ01000056.1 GCA_001512835.1 Clostridia bacterium DTU022 | reverse complement strand
GGCCTTTCCTTTACCCATGGAGCAGATCCGCCGGTTAATCCTGGATTTTCCCGGCCGCATTTTGCACGGCAGCGATTTCCCCTTCATTGCCGGCAGCCCCCTCCAGGGAGTAGCCCGCCTGCTGCAATGGCGGCTACCGGAACAAATTTACCGGCAACTTTTCTACGCTAATGCCCTCTCTTTCTTGAAACCAGATTCATAAGAAAAATAAAAAAACGGGAGCTACGCTCCCGCCGGTGGCTTATTTTTCTCTACTCTCGCTGCTGGATTGAAGGGAGGCCCGGGAGGGAAATTTTTTGGGAAGCAGTCTTTTCCCTTCTCGTGCCTTCCGTTTTTCTTCCGCCTCCACGGCCTCTTCCTGCTGGGGCGCCGGTTCCTTCTCCGCCTCCGGCTCCGCATCCGCCAGCTTTTCCCCCTTCACCAGGGCTTCAATCTCCTTGGCATCCAGGGTCTCCTTGCGCAGCAGTTCCTCGGCAATAACCTCCAGCTTATCCCGGTTGGTCTCCAGAATCTCCTGGGCCCGCTGGTAGCACATGTCGATAATGCGCCGGATCTCCTGGTCGATAGCCTTGGCAATCTCCTCGCTGAAATCGCGATCCCGGGCCAGGTCCCGCCCCAGGAAGACCTGGTCGTGCTTTTTGCCCAGGGTAATCGGCCCCAAGACTTCGCTCATGCCGTATTCCATGATCATTTGCCGGACTATGGAAGTGGCCCGTTCCAGGTCATTTTGCGCGCCGGTGCTGATCTCGTTGAACACCAGCTTTTCGGCCACTCGCCCGGCCAGAAGGGTGCTGACCCGATCCAGCAGCTCCGACCGCGTCATATAGTAGCGGTCTTCCTCGGGGAGCATCAGGGTATAGCCCCCGGCCCGGCCGCGGGGAATGATGGAGACCTTGTGCACCGGGTCGGTATGGGGAAGCAGGTAGCCCACCAGGGCATGGCCCGCTTCATGGAAGGCCACTATCTTCTTCTCAAAGTCGCTGATGATCCGGCTTGTCTTCTTGGTCCCCCCAATAACCCGCTCAATGGCCTCCTCCAGCTCGCTCATGCCGATATACTTCTGGTTGGCCCGGGCACTTAAGAGGGCCGCTTCATTGAGGACATTCTCCAGGTCGGCACCGGTAAAGCCCGGCGTCCCCCGGGCGATAACCTTCAAATCTACCTCCTTGGCCAGAGGCTTGTTGCGCGCGTGCACCCGGAGAATCTCTTCCCGTCCCTTGACGTCGGGGAAGCCTACGGTAATTTCCCGGTCGAAACGCCCCGGCCGCAGCAGGGCCGGGTCCAAAATGTCGGGCCGGTTGGTGGCGGCCAGGATAATAATCCCTTCGTTGACATCAAACCCGTCCATCTCCACCAGAAGCTGGTTCAAGGTCTGCTCCCGCTCATCGTGGCCGCCTCCCAGGCCGGCTCCTCTTTGACGGCCCACGGCGTCTATCTCATCAATAAAGACAATGCAGGGCGAATTCTTCTTGGCCGTCTCAAAGAGATCCCGCACCCGGGAAGCCCCAACCCCCACGAACATCTCCACGAAGTCGGAGCCGCTGATGCTGAAGAAAGGGACCCCGGCTTCCCCGGCCACCGCCCGGGCCAGCAAGGTTTTGCCGGTACCCGGCGGCCCCACCAGGAGGATTCCTTTGGGGATGCGCGCCCCCAGCTCGATATACTTCTTGGGATCTTTGAGAAAATCCACCACTTCGGCCAGTTCCGCCTTCTCCTCGTCGGCACCGGCCACGTCGTCAAAGGTGACGCGCTTGCGGTCGCTGTCGTGCAAGCGAGCCCGGCTCTTGCCAAAATTCATAACCCGGTTGCCGCCGCCCTGGGTTTGCTGCATAAAAAAGAAAAAGATCCCCAGGAGCAGGAGTATGGGAAAAAGATAGGTAATGGCGGACTGCCACCACTTGGGCCCGGGAGGAGGATTGGGTTCGAATTCGATATCTTTTTCCAGCAGCAGGCCGGTTAAATTGTGGTCCTCCGGCCGGTACGTGGATACGATGCGCCCGTTTTTAAGAGTAGCCGTAATATCGTTGCCATCCATGACGACCTTTTTTACCTGGTCGGCCTCGATCTGCTGGATAAATTCATCGTAAGTGATCTTCTCCGGCTGCTGGCCGTCGCTGAAAATGCTCAGGATAGCAATAACCAAGGCAATGATGAATAAATAAAATAATACCTGCCTGAAAAAAGGATTCAAATAGTGGCCTCCTCTCCTGGCCCGCCCAGGGCAGGCCCGGCTGCTTCTTTATTCTAACATACCCACCTTTGATAGGCAACATAAGCCTCGGCGGAGAAGAACCTATTCCTCCTCCCCCTTAAGGATGCAGAGATCCGGCAGGTGGCGGTACTTTTCGTTGTAATCGAGACCGTAGCCCACCACGAAATAATCGGGGATCACGAACCCGCAGTAGTCCGCCGTGAATTCCACCCGGCGGCGTTCCGGCTTGTCCAGCAGGGTCACCACCTTTAGGCTGTTCGGCTTCCGGCTGGCCAGGTTCTCCCGCAAGTAATTCAGGGTTAAGCCGGTATCCACAATATCTTCGACAATTAAAACATCTTTTCCCTCCAGGCTCTTTTCCAGGTCCTTCAATATCCGCACCACCCCCGAGGAGGTGGTGGAGTAGCCGTAGCTGGAGACGGCCATGAAGTCAATCTCCACCGGTACCGTCAGGCTCCTCATCAAATCGCTGAGAAAGACCACCGCTCCCTTCAGCACCCCCACCAGCAGGGGGTGCCGGCCCTGATAGTCCCGGCTAATCTCCCGGCCCAGTTCGGCAACCCGGTTGGATATGGTGCGAGCATCGATCAAAACATCCAGTTTTCTTTCCATGCTAGAACCTCCGTTGCTTATTATTTTTCTTCCCCTGGAGCCTGTTCCCGGTAGCGCAGAAGCAAAACCTCCCTGGTATCCTTGGTAATGCGGTAGGGATCGGCGATGCGCAGGCCCGCCACCCAGATGATCTCCTCCCCGCAGGTGACCAGGGGAAGGCGGTCCCGCCGCCGCCTCGGCACCTTCTGGTCGATAAGAAATTTCTTCAGCTTCATGGTCCCCGGGGCGCCCTGGGGATGAAAGCGCGCCCCCGGCCAGCGGGATCTCACCCACAAGGAGCCGGGGAGGCGCCGGTAATCCAGGTAGGCCGCCTGGGGCGGGGGCGGCCAGGGGAGCTTCTCCGGGGCGGAGAGGGCGGCTTCGATGACCCCCCCGGTGCCCGGTATCTCCGTCTCTCCCGGCACCTGCAGCGGGACGGCGGTCAGCCCGGTCGCGGCGGGAGGAGCAGCGCTAAAAAGGAGGGTCCGGTAGCTGCCCAGAACCTTCCCACCGCCGGGCAGGGGCAGTTCCCAGGAAGAACCTCCCTCCCGGCTCAGCTGCAGGAGGCGCTGAACATGCTCCCATCCGGCCTCTTTTAAGGAGAGGCGGCGCAGCGCCAGGCGGACCACCCTGCTCCCGAGAGCCTCGGGAAGCCGGTTCAGCGCCTCCCGATCCAGCTGCAGCTCCCCTCCCGCGGGCCGGGCCAGCTTCCGGAATTGATGCTCCGCCAGCCGGGAGAGAAGACGCCGGTCCGCCTCCGCGGACTGGCTTAAGCGCCAGAGGGCTTCCCTGATCCTGGGGTTGTACCGCTCTTCCAGGAAAGGAATCAGTTCCAGCCGGATCCGGTTGCGGGTATACACCGTCGACCGGTTGCTGGGATCGGCCGCCGGCTCCAGCTGGTGCTCCCGGCAATAAGCTTCAATTTCCTGTCTGGAAACCGCCAAAAGGGGCCGGATCAGGGTTGCCTTCCCCAGGGAGCGCTTTGGCTTCATTCCCGCCAGCCCGTCCACTCCCGTTCCCCGGAGCAGGTTGTGGAGCACCGTTTCCAGTTGATCGTCCCGGTGGTGCCCCACTGCCACTTTATTGGCCTTGAACCTGGCCGCCTCCCGCCGGAGAAAGCCATAGCGGAGGCGGCGGGCAGCCTCCTGGGCCGACAACTTGTGTCTCGCCCGGTAGCCCGGAACGTTCATGGAGGCGCCGGTAAAAGGAAGCCCCCAGCTTTCCGCCAGGCGGCGCACCGTCTCCAGCTCTTCCCGGGATTCCGGACGAAAGCGGTGATCCAGGGAAGCCACCACCAGGGAATAGCCCAGGCGGGGAGCCAGTTCCTTGAGCAGGTGAAGGAGGCAGAGAGAGTCCGGTCCTCCGGAGACGGCCACCAGAACCCGGTCAGAGGGCTCCAACAGCCGGTGCCGCACAATAAATTCATAAACGGTTTCCTTTAACAAGGGCCTTTGCTCTCCTATACATGCAGTTTAGTTGATTTTACCACACCAGGGGCCTATCTTGAAAGGGCCAACGCCGCAGGGCGCCCCTTACCGCCCTCCCCCGGCAAAAAAAAGCAACCTGATGGCATTTCAGGCTGCCAAAGCGGGAAGGTGGTGATTCCCAAAACCAGGTTGCTTTTTATGGCTGTTCATCGCCGTTGCCGGCCCGGTAGCTGACCCGCCCCACGGCCACCGTTAAATCGTCCCGGAGCACGCCGTTGTTCCGGCGCAGGGCCTCCCGGACAATGCCGTCGGCCAGGACCTGTGGCGAGCGGCTTTCCATGCGCCGCAGGTAGGAGAGGAGCCAGGTGGTGTCGCCGTCCATATCCCCGGCGCCGTCGGTAACCATTACCAGCAGGTCGCCGGGAAAGAGCTTCTTGCTATGGCTCTCCACCTCCAGTTGGGATAAGATCCCCAGGGGAAGGGAGGAGGCGCCCAGCTTAAACACCTCCTTCCCCCTTTTCACGTAACTGGGAGCGGCTCCGATTTTCAGGAGCTCCAATTGGCCTTCCCCCAGGTCGATTTTGGCCATATCCACCGTGGCAAAGGTCTCTTCGCCCGAGCGCAGCTGCAGCAGGGAGTTAACGCTGCGCAGCACCACGTCGGTCTGAAACCCCGCCTCCAACAGGCGCTTTAGCATTTCCACGGTAGCCTTGCTCTCCTCCTCCGCCGAAGAGCCTTTGCCCATGCCGTCGCTTAAGATGATCCCCTGCACCCCGGGAGCCAGCTCCAGGAAGCTATAGCTGTCCCCGCAAACGTCCTGGTTCTGCCCCGCTTTCTGAGCAAAGCCCAGTTCCAGTTGATAGAGGGGCGCTTCTTCGGAGTACGCCGGAAATAGGCCGTTGCGTTCAAGCTCCTGGGCCAGGTCAAAGAGGACCCGGGAGAGCCCCTGCAGCTGGCTGGAAACCAGCTCTCTGGAATCGCGAAGACGCCTCTCCCAAAACCGGTTCACCTGCCATACTTCCTTCAGGGTGTTGATCCCCCGGACCAGCAGTTCGGGCTGCTGGCAGCGCTCCTGGAAGGCCGGAGGCAGATGAGCCATTCCGATGCCTCCCTCCTCCTCCGCCTGGGAGAGCAGGTCCAGGATTAGCCGGTGGTGGCTGTGAATCTCCTTTTCCCAACATCTCCGGCGAAACAGGCAGGCCCGGCAGACCCGGTTCATTAAATCCTCCAACAGGGGATACAGCTCGTCATCTTCCCGGCTGCTGCCCTGTTGGGCGGCGGAGAGCTGGTTAAAACCCAGGGCCAGTTCCTGAAACAGCTTGGCGAAATGCCTAACCCGCGCGGCAATTACCCGGGCCGGCTTTTCCCTTTCCCCTTGGAGCGTTCCCAGGCCCACCCTGCGGAGCTGAAGCGACAGCCAATCCAGCAGGGTTTTGGGAACAGCCAGGAAAATGGCCAGGGATAGTAGCCCCTCCCTCCAGTAAAGCCCCGCCTCTTCTCCCTGGGCCAGCAGGTACAGGAGGGGAAAGGAAAAGAGGAAACCCGCAGCACTCCCCCATCGGCCGAAGGTTCTAAGCAAACCTGTCCAGAATCCGCTAAAGGAGAGGGACCCGGTGATCAGATAAAAATGAGGGTTTCCCAACCCCAGGATTGTCCCCGTTATTATTCCCATAGCGGCGCCCCAACCTGCCCCCAGCAGATAGGCGCTTAAGAGGAGAAGCAGTTGATTGGCCACGGCCTCTACGGACAGGCCGGCCAGATTTAGCCCTTTAAGGCCCATCAGAGAGAGGACGAGAAGGAGTGCAAGCCCCATTAATTCCTCTTGCTTCCGGACAGGACGATCCCGGCTGCGGGGCAGGCGATCGATGATGCGGACTCCGGGGCGCATAACCACTGCGGCCAGTCCACCCATGACCGCCTCAAGTAATAAGAGCAGTAGCTCCGGAGAGGAGAAAGAGCCGACGGGCGACGGATAGCGGCTGAGCAGAACTAACACCGCGGATGTTAGCACCAGGGGACTTCTCCGCTGCCACAAGCGCAGACAGGCCCCTTCCAGCAGCCAGATCACCGCCATCGCTCCCAGAAGGTGCAGCGCCGCCGGAAGACCGTAACCGGTGGCCCGGCCGGCAAAAACGGCAACGGCTACCAGGTAGCTGGGCAAGGGCTTTTCGCGAAGCGCCAGCAGCCAGAACACAGCCCCAAAGGGGGCCATCTCGGAAAAAAGGGCCGCTCTTCCCAGCAAGAACCCCGCCACCACCAGCAGGATGTTCCCCGGGGCAAAGAGAGCTTGTCCCTTCCGGTAGAGCACCTTAAAGCCGATATAGCGCTCCGGGCTGCCCTTGGAAGAAAAGGCAGCGTTGTGGGCTAAGCCTGTCCCTTCCGTTTTCACCGCCACGGCCACCCCCTTTCCCTCCGGACAACTCCTATTATAGGTGGCAGTTTATGAAAAGGGTGTCAAAAATAGTAAGCCCGTCCAAAAATTTTTTCGACATCACCTTTCACCGGTCACCCCTTTTCCGGGGAGCCGGCCATTTTATATACTTTAATCCCTTCCGCCACGCGGCGGTTTATGGCCAGGCGGGTATATCCAAATCGAATTAAGTAATCCGGCCGGCACTGCTCCACCACCACCAGCTCCCCGGGAATTAGACCCAGGGTGGTTAAGCGCCGCAAAATCTGCGGCTCGGCAAAGACCAGGTCGGCCACCATTCCTTTGGCCCCGGGCTCCAAGTCCTTTAAGGGGACGGCTTCTCTTTTTTGGCGCAAAGGGCTCCACTCCTCTCCGCCGGCCTGAAAAACCGGCCTCCTTTTCCGGTCATACTAGAGCGGCAGCGGCAAAAGGGCAAGCAGGCGGGCCAGCACCCCCGCCAGCCAGGCCGCCGCGGCGGTTAAAACGACCACCTGGAGGGCAAACCAGGCTCCGTGTTCCCGGATCAATACGGCCAGTTGGGCAACACAGGGCAGGAACAGGGTTAAAACCACCGCCATCACCGTGGTCTGAGCCCCGGTAAGGGCTCCCGAGCGGTACAGATCCATGAGGCCGGCGGCACCGTAGTCCCGGCGCAGAAAGCCGTAGATCAAGATCAGCGCCGCTTCCCCGGGGAGCCCCAGGGAGGCCATGACCGGCCGGCAAGCCCGGACCAGGAGATGGATCAGGCCCGTTTGGTGCAGAAGCCAGGTTAAAGCACTGATGCCCAAAAAGAGGGGCCAGACCTCTTTCAGGTACCAGCGCAGCCGGGAGGCCGTCTTTTTGATAATCACTCCCGGCCGGGGCAGCCGCAGGGGAGGAATCTCCAGGCAGAAAGGGGGACTGTCGATGCGGAAGAGGCGGCGCCCCAGCCGGGCCGCGGCCAGGAAAGAGAGCAGGACCAGAAAAAGCCAGATCAGGACCCCTTCCCCCCGGCTAAGCAAGGCCAGCATCAGGCCCAGCTGGGCCGAGCAGGGAATCGCCAGGGAGAGCAGCAGGGAGGCCTGCAGCCTTTCCCGGCGGCTCTCCAGGGTCCTGGTAACCAGAACCGCCAGGGTCCCGCAGCCGAAGCCCAGGGTTAAGGGGATTACCGCCTTCCCGCTCAAACCGATCTTTTCCATTAAAAAGTTGACCAGGTAGGCGGCCCGGGGAAGATAGCCGCTGTCTTCAATGAAACCGAAAAAGAGAAAAAAGGTAAACATAATGGGCATAATGATGGCCAGCACGTAGCGCAAGCCCAGGGTCAGCATCCCGTAATCGAGAACCAGCAACTCTCTCAGCCAGGGCCAGGGCAGCACCTGCTCCCCCCAGCGGTTGAGCAGAGGAACCAGGTGCTGCTGGAAAAGGCCTGTCTCCAACCAGTCCACCAGGATTCCCGCGCCCACCCCCCCTACAAATCGATAAAAACCCCCGTAGAGCACCAGCAGCATAACGGCGGCCCCCACCAGGGGCTGCGTCAAGAGCCGCCCCACCTGCTCGGAGAGGGAGGCCTTCTCCCCGGCAGGAAAGAAAACGGCGCCCCGGAGCCGGGCTTCCACCTGGCTCCGGCGAAAAGCGCTCAAGCTTAGAAGGAGATCTTCCTTCCGGCGCAGGGCCTCCAGAAGGGGAAGCAGGTGCTCCCGGCCTCCTTCCTTCCGGGTTACCAGAGCCCACAGCTCCGAATCCGGATGGAGCAGGGCGCAGGCCACGGCCCGGTGCGAAACGCCGTACTCCCCTTTTAAGCGGGCAGCGAGGCGGCGCAGCTCCAAATCCAGCCTCGGCGGATAAGGCATTTCCGGAAGGGGAGAAGGCTTCCTTCCCGCCCGCCATAAAAGTTCGGCGGCCACCCTCTTCAGTTGACGGATTCCCGTTCCCCTGGCAAAGGAGGTTAAAACAAAGGGGACGCCGAAGTTGCGGGCCAGCTCTTCCCCGTTAATCTTAATCCCCGCCGCCCGGGCTTCGTCCATCATGTTAACGGCCACCACCAGGGGAACCCCGGCTTCGATTAATTCCAAAGTCAGGCCGAGCATGCGCTTCAGGTTGCGCGCTTCCGCCACCTGGATGACCAGGGAGGGCTTCCGGGCAAAGAGCAGCAGGCGGGTTACCTGCTCCTCGGCGGAGACGGCCGAGAGTGAATACAGGCCGGGAGTGTCCCACACCTCCACGGGGCGTCCCTCGATTTGCCCTCGACCGCCGGCCACCTCCACGGTGGTGCCGGGATAATTGGAGACCGCCACCTGGCTCCCGGTAAGCAGGTTAAAGAGCTGGCTCTTCCCCACATTGGGGTGCCCCACCAGCACGATACGGGGAATGGAGGAAGCCATTTGCACCCCGCCCTTCCGCAGCATTTACTCTTTTCATGTATATGCCGGGTCTATCAAAAATAAAATAAAAAAACACCCGCGCAGGGTGTCTTTCAGATTATGCCGCCGTCTTCTATACGGAAAGAGTTATAAAGGGATGGATAACTGCTTTATAAACCGGTTGCGGCCCTTTAATGGCCGGCCAAGATGCGCCGCCCTAGTAAGCTTCCCGGTAAGTGCCGCGGCCGCCTCTCTTGGCTTCGGTATTGCGTCTCAGATCGTGCAGCCGTTCATCGCTCTCTTTTAAAAAGCGGGCCAGCTTGTCTTCAAAGGAGGCCTTGTCCTCCTTGCGGCTGAAGCGGCTGCCCTGGGGAAGAGCCTGCCGGATGGAAAGGCCGATTTTGCCGTTGCCGTCTACGGTTAAAACCTTTACCTTGATTCGGTCCGATTTCTTGAGGTAATCGTTAATATCCTTCACATAAGTATCGGCCACCTCTGAAATATGAACCAGACCCGTTTCCCCGTCGGGCAATTGAACAAAGGCGCCGAAATTGGTGATCCCCGTTACCACCCCTTCCACTATGCTCCCTACTTGCACGGGCATACTAACTGCTATTCCTCCTTAAATCAGTGTATAATCTAACGTTATTATAACTTTTTCGAATGCTTTGTCAATCCTG
>LFRQ01000101.1 GCA_001512835.1 Clostridia bacterium DTU022 | reverse complement strand
GCGGTGGCGGGGGTTATGGCGGCGCTGGCGTATTCCAGTGCAACGGTAGAAAATGATTTTTCCCTTAAAGTAGTTGAGACTGGCGATGCTTTGTTGGCTTTAAGTCCCAGCAGTGTTCACAATGCTGCCTACTTGAAAGATGGAGAACTAAAAATTAATTTAAGTCTCGGCAAGGGTAACGGTGAGTTTGGGTTAAACAGGGATAGCGTATATATTTGGAATGACCTGTTTACAGTTAAGAACAACTCTGAAAGAAACGTAAAAGTAAGCTTGATGCTTCTTGGTGAAGAAGGCGGTTCTGCTGGCCTTGCTGGCCTTGCTGGTCCTGGCGGACCTGGTGGACCTGGTGGTCCCGGCGGACCTGGTGGACCTGGTGGACCTGGTGGTCCCGGCGGTCCCGGCGGCCCCGACAATCCTGGCGGCGGATCGTCATCTGAACTTGAGGTATACGTTAGCACCGATAGTACCAATTGGAAAAAAATCAATTTAAATGATGAGGTTGAAATTATTGCTAATTTGAATTCTGGAGCATCGGCAGGGGTTGACGTAAAAGTAGTTGCCGGCGATGTTCCGGTAAGCGAGTTTGACTGGACACTGGTAGTTAAGGGCGTAGCACTGGGCCAGTAGGGCGGTGCAAAAGTTAGGGAAAATATTCAAGTAACTCAGAGGCTTGCTATTCATGCCCGGGAGAGGAAGATAATCTTTTCCCGGGTTATTTTGTTTTGGCGCTGAAAAAATCATACCTGCTGTAGAACTGTGCTCGCGGTGCATCGGCCAGCTCAACAAGTCCTGAAAAATCGGCAATTCCATTGTAATAGTGTGCCGGCGTTAGCCGTCCACTTTTTTGGTTCTTCTTTACGCTCATCGACTCCTGGCTGGCCGGCCGTTGCGTTTTACCCTGCTCCCCGTTTTACCCCTCTTGAATTCCCGCCGGAGGGCAGCCGGCCCGAAAATGGCGCCGGCGGCTGGACTGGATTCCTTTTTTCAGCCTTACAGACAATTTCGCATAATACTTTAGA
>LFRQ01000058.1 GCA_001512835.1 Clostridia bacterium DTU022 | reverse complement strand
TGGAGCTGCTGGCCCGATTGAGCCGCCGGGACCCCTACGAGCTGGCCCTTTACGGAGGTGAGGATTACGAGCTGCTTTTTACCGTGGGAGGCAGACCTGGAGCCGGCCGCAAGGTGAGGCGGCTGATCCGCCAGCTTCAGCGGCTGACCGGGACCAGGATCACCGTTATCGGGCAGGTTACCGATCTCGATGCCGGTGTGAAGCTGATCCGCTCCGGGGATATGGAAGAGGAAATTAAGCTGGAGAAGTGCTACAACCATTTCGGCTAATAAAATAAGATAAAATAAAGGACAGCGGGCACTTGTCTTATTTAATTATCCCATGGACAGGCGATGATCTTGGAGCGAATCTTCTCCCCACATCATAATCAATAGTTAATGATAAATGATCTAGGCGAATTAATTATAAGGAAAAACAAAAAGGCAACATGGAAAGTTGGTGCCGTCCTTGAAAGAAAATGCACATCCCATCGAATTTGTTTTAATTACCGGCCTTTCCGGGGCGGGAAAGAGCCACGCCCTGAACTGCTTTGAAGACATGGGTTATTTCTGTGTCGACAATCTGCCGCCTACCTTTATACCCAAGTTCGCGGAGCTTTGCTCCCAGTCCGAAGGCAAGGTCAACAAGGTGGCCCTGGTTTGCGACATGCGGGGGGGCGCTTTTTTTGACCATCTTTTCGATGCCCTGCAGGAGTTGGAAGGGATCGGCTTCGACTACCAGATTCTCTTCCTGGAGGCCGAGGATGATATTCTCATCCGCCGCTTTAAAGAGACCCGCCGCCGCCATCCCTTGTCCAACGTCAGCCTGCCGGAGGCCATCAAGAAGGAGCGGGAGGCGCTGGCGGAGCTCCGGGGCAAGGCCAATCACACCATCGACACTTCCAGGCTGACCCCCCGGGAACTGAAAGAGACCCTGAACCGGCTCTATTCCTCCCATCAGCGCGAGCGGAACATGTTGATCCATATCGTTTCCTTCGGATTTAAATACGGGCTGCCTCCGGATGCGGACCTGGTCTTTGACGTCCGTTTTCTTCCCAACCCCCATTACGTGGAGCACCTCCGGCCGCTGACGGGGAACGATGAACCCGTCAAGGAGTATCTATGGCGCTGGATGGTTACCCACAAATTTTTCCAGAAGCTGCAGGACCTGCTGTTGTTCTCCATTCCTTATTATATCCGAGAGGGGAAGCCGCACCTGGTGGTGGCCGTGGGCTGCACCGGCGGAAAGCACCGCTCCGTGGTTTTGGCCAACGAGTTGGCCCGGGTGATGAGCGAGCGCTACACTGTAGATGTGGAGCATCGGGATGTTCATAAAGTCTAATCGACGGGCATAATGTCTTTTTATAAGGAAGTGATCCTTCGTGGCCGAGAGCAAGAGGAAGTGGCTGGCCGGCGTCGTGCAGTGGCTCTATCCGGGCTTAAAGATCAAACGCTGGCTCATCCTGGCCATGTTGGGGCTGGGCCTGGTGATGCTGGCCTTCACCCTGCTTATAGGCCCGGAAATAATCTACTATACCGGCAAGGCCGTCTACCCTCTCTTGACCGAACTGAGCCATGCCGCCTTTAACCTCCTGCTCCTGCTTCTGGGCCTCCTCCTGATCCTGGTGGGGCTGCACCGGGCCAGCAAGGCGGTGGGGGAGGTGCTCCAGACCCGCAACAAGCGGCCGCTGATCCAGGAACTCTTTACCCGGCGCTACCTGGCCGGCGGTCCCCGGCTGGTGGCCATCGGCGGCGGGACCGGGCTCTCGACCCTGCTGCGCTACCTGAAGGAGTATACCAGCAACCTTACCGCCGTGGTCACGGTCACCGACGACGGGGGGAGCTCCGGCCGCCTGCGCGGGGAGTTGGGCATGCTTCCTCCCGGGGATATACGTTCCTGCCTTCTGGCCATGGCCGATACGGAACCGGTAATGGAGCGCCTGTTTCAACACCGTTTTACCGGGGGATCGGGCCTGGAGGGCCACAGCTTCGGCAACCTGTTCATTGCGGCCATGACGGAGATGTACGGCTTTCAGGAGGCGATCCGGCTCTTCGGCCAGGTCCTGGCCATCCGGGGGCAGGTCTTTCCCGTTACCCTGAACATGGTTCAACTGCAAGCGGAAGACACCCAGGGCCGGCTGATTAGGGGCCAATCCGTGCTCTACCGCAGCCGCGGCCCCCTGCGGCGGATCTCCCTGCTTCCTCCTGATTGCAAGCCGCTGCCGGAAGTTATTTGCGCGATCCAGGAGGCCGATGCCGTGGTGCTGGGGCCCGGCAGCCTGTTTACCAGCGTCATTCCCAACCTCCTGGTTCCCGGGATTGTGGAAGCGCTGCGCCGGACCTCCGCGGCCAAAATATATGTCTGCAACGTAATGACCCAGCCGGGGGAGACCACCGGTTTTACCGCCGCCGACCATGTGGAGGCCCTTCTTAAGCACTCTGCCCCGGATCTTTTGGATTACGTGCTGGTTAATTCCGACCTGGCCATACCCCCGGATAAGCTGGAGCCCTACCGCCAGAATGGCGCGGAACTGGTCCGGCCCGACTTTGAACGGCTGCACCGGCTGGCCCCCCGGGTGATCGCCTCCCCCCTCATCGACCGCAACATGGTGACGCACCATAACGGCAAGGCCCTGGCCCGCCTGGTGGTGGACCAGGTGGAAGAGTTCATCAACCGCCGCCGTTCCCGGGGGCTGAGGGGGCGCCTCTATCATTTCAACAGCAGTGTCCGGCGCCATATCGCCGGATCTAAAAGGGTTTCGGGAGGCTCAAGGCGATGACGTCAACGGCACGGGTAAAACACGAGCTCACCGGCCGGCCTTTGCCCAAGGAATGCTGCCGGCGCTGCGAGTTGATGGCCCTGGTTCACTGGAGGGGCTACCTTACCCTGCGCAACGGCAGTCGCTTGTTAAGCATAACGGTAGACCGGCACTACCTGGCCCGCTACGTTTTCCAGCTCCTTAAATCCATGGGGGTCAAAGAGATCCGGGTCATCCGGCAGCAAAGAAAGCGCCTGGGCAAAACCAGCTACCTGCTCCAGGTTTACGGGGCCGAAGCGGTGGAGGACCTGCTGGTATCCTTGAAATTGCAGGAACCGGGGGAACAGTCCCCCCGTTTTTCCCCCTTCCCCATGAAATTCGACGACGAGCAGCGCTGCTGCCAGAGAGCCTTTTTAAGGGGAGTCTTCCTGGCGGCGGGTTCCCTTAGCGTCTCCAGCCGCTCCGGTTATCACCTGGAAATCGGCTGCAGCAGCCCGGAAGACGCGGAATCCTTGCAGAAGTTAATGAACATTTTTTCTCTGGAACCCTCCCTGCGCCGGCGGGACAAAACCAGCTTTCTCTATATCAAAAAGGGGGACGCCGTGGCGGACTTCCTGAGAGTTATCGGCGCCTACCGGGCCCTGCTGGAGCTGGAGAGCGGCCGGGTGGTCAAGAGCATGCGCAACCAGGTAAACCGCCTGGTAAACTGCGATACGGCCAACCTGGAGAAGGTAGTGGCTACCGCCCACAAGCAGCTCGCCTTAATCGAAGAGGCGGAAGAGCGCATCGGGCTGCACAACCTGCCCCCCTCTTTGCAGGAGGTGGCCCACCTGCGCCGCTCTCACCCCGAGGCCTCCCTGAGGGAGCTGGGGGAGATGCTCCGCCCGCCCCTGGGCAAATCGGGAATCAGCCATCGCTTTCGGCAGCTGGAGAAGCTGGTTCGGGACCTGGAGTCCCGGGACGGGGAGAAGAAGAGAGCGCCCGGAAGTCTATAAAATCCGTTTTCGGGTGAGAGCCCGGAGACGGTTTCAGGAAGAAAAGAAATTTAAGCCTCCCGTCATCGGAACGGAGTGAGTAAGAAGGTGAGGCTGGAGCACCGGCTGAAAACAGAGCAGGCCCAAAAAATGGTTCTTACACCGGCCCTGCAGCAGGCGGTTACCTTGCTGCAGTTGTCCACGGCCGACCTGGCCCAGTACCTGCAAGAGCAGCTGCTGAACAATCCCGTCCTGGAGATCTGGGAGAGCGCGGAGACGGAGGGCGAACCGGCCGGGTTTCCCGAGGCGCCGGAGAGCAGCCGGGAGATGGAGTACTGGGCCGAATTTGCCGAAGAGGACCTGCCGCCCCGCGGGGAGGAGCAGCAGCAAGTGCTCTCCGTGGAGGATTGTCCCGGAGAGGGGCGCGATCTGCACGAGGAACTCCTGGAGCAACTGCGTTTCCTGGACCTGGCCCCGGTGGAGTACCACATGGCCGCTTTTCTCATCGGCAACCTGGATGATCACGGCTACTTGCGCTATCCCCTGGCCGAGCTGGCCCCCGCCGCCGGGGTGACGGAAAAGGAACTGGAGGCGGCCCTGGAGCTGGTCCAGGGGCTTGACCCGCCGGGGATCGGCTGCCGCAGCCTGCAGGAGTGCCTGCTCCTCCAGCTGCGCCGGAGGGAGGGCGTCCCTCCCCTGGCCCTGGAGATTGTTAGCCGGCACCTGGACGATCTGGTCCGGGAGCGCTACCGGTCCATTGCCGCCGCCACGGGAGCAACCCTGGAACAGGTCCGGCAGGCGGTGGAGGTCATTCGCTCCCTCAATCCCAGGCCGGGCAGCCTTCTGGGCGGCGGAAGCGTCACCCGCTACCTGGTCCCCGACCTGATCGTGAAGAAGGTCGATTCCGATTACCAGGTGCTTACCAACGATGCCGCCGTCCCCCTGCTCACCATAAATCCTCTTTACCGGGAGCTTCTCCGGGGGGAAGCCCAGCAAGATGAGCAGCTGAAGGCCTTCCTCCGGGAGAAGATGGAGAGCGCCCTCTGGCTGATCCGCTGCCTGGAGCAGCGGCGGTTGACCCTGTTCCGCATCGCCCAGGAGATTGTGCGCATCCAGCGACCCTTCCTGGAGAAGGGGCTGAAAGAGCTGGTGCCCCTTACCCTGAAGGATGTGGCCCGCCGGGTTAAGGTCCATGAATCCACCGTTAGCCGGGCGGTGGCCAACAAGTATATCCAGACTCCCCGGGG
>LFRQ01000121.1:34879-58068 GCA_001512835.1 Clostridia bacterium DTU022 | reverse complement strand
ATGACCTGGTCCACCGCGCTGTAGCTTTCCACGTCAGCACTCTTGGTCACCTTCAGCGAGGGTTCGACTGTCCGCGGACTAACGTCTTTGATCGATATAGTCTGCTTGCCTTTTTGGAACGAGGTTTTGAGGGTTGCTCCGGGCCACTGACTGGAGCCAATTGCCAGCTTTGCTTCCCAGTATATAGCAAAACTGCCCTTGCTTTTCAGAGCATCGCGCACATCCGCATCGGTTATTTCAATGGTATATACAATATACTCATCTCCACTAGGTTCTGTTTTAATGGTTGGACCGGTTACCACAAACGCGTTGCTATCATAGATAACGTCGTCCGCCCCGGGAAGGCCCGTGGTAATATCAACAATCTTGAAGTCATCGGCTTCCTGGAAACCTGGATGACCTTTTTTGCTAAAGCTGCCATGCTCGATGACAAGGCCTTTTATCTCTTCACCGTTGTAACCGGTCACCACCACCCGGAAGGTAACCCAGTCCTCCTCGGTATACCCTTTCAATGAACCCTCAGCCCACTTATTCTCTCCCTCGCTCCAACCCTGAAGGTTGTAACTGAGTTTTTTACCCGCAAAAATGCTCATTGGTGCAATTAGCAGGAGCATTATCAGAGTTACCGCGGATATCAAAAATAATTTGTAAAAACGGCGTTTCCTGTTCATCGTTTAACTTATTGTCCTCCTTTGAAGCCATACTTTTCAAGCAAAGTAGTACTGTGCATCGTACCCCAGCTAAATGTAACAGTTCCGCATCACATTCTGATCACAAAAAGAACTGGTTTAAACTGTCAGCCCTGTGGTTTAAAAAATTACAAACGGGATCAAACGGTCTATTCGGTTAATTTATCTGGGTTATTAATTTTTTTGGGGAAAATTATGTTCATTGGAAGCGGGGATAAGGGGGAGCGGAATGGCATGCAGATTACAACATTTGTTATTGTTCCCCCCGGGGGCAGAATCTCCTCAAGCCCAGTAAAGCGGCGGGCCCGGCAATGGTGGTGCCGTAAAAGATTACCGGTTTGCCGATGAGAAAGTTGGCAATGGATCCGTTGACCACGGTGCTTCCCGTGGCCAGAATTAGATGGCACCAGTTCAACAGTTCGGTAATATCTTTCCTTCCATCCTCGATGGTCACCCCGTACTTGACGGTGCCGATATTATCTTCAGCCAGGTCGATCACCCTGATGGAAAAGCTGCCGGCAAGCCGCTCGACCATGGCCGGCTGGTAGCCGACGAAGGCAATCCGGGGCGCGCCAAACTCCTTCTTAATCGCCGCCGCCAGCTCCCCGGCGCACTGTTCCGGCGCCTCATCCTTACAGTGAACATGGTTCCGGGATAGGCCCAGGTAGTTGCAAACCGCATTGATGCTGGATACCAGGACCGCCCGGTCGTAATTGGTTTCCAGGGGCCGGCTGACAATTTCGCTGAGCGTCCCGGAGAAATCCCCCGGCATATCGGTAAAAGCCTGCCCCTTGGCGCCCCTGAATTCAGCCTCCATCAGCTTCTCCTTGCCTTTCAGCAAAGGGAAGTCCCCCCTTTTAGGGCTGCCGATGGCTTCGCCGGGCTTTAAAATTCTTCCCCTTATCTCAACTTTTTCGTTCAGCAGGTCATGCTCCCGGATTAACTCCCCAAACCGTTTCGTCAACTCTTCATAAAATTCCCGGGAATCCATTAAATCAACTCCTAAATATAACATTTTCGGCCCTGCACAAGTTAATGATATCATATGGCAAGTCTATAGTGGGGACAGTTCTGCAATTTGGGGGTGGCGCTTTTGGTTGCAGGTATACTTTGAAAAGAACAGGCGAACACTATCGCCGCTTTAATTGTCAATGACTTTAAGGCGAGGAAGCAAAAAAATGTTCCAGCACTTACCGAGGAGGATGAGCCGGAACGAAGGATTGAGAGGCCTATGGATGCTGGGCGACCTCGATATACGGGTTACATGTCTTTCATAAAAACCCTTATGGTTATCTTCAGCCACTTCCCCACCCACTCCTTGGCCTCGAGCTTGCCGAAAAGGAGTTTCCCTGCATCCATCAGCCGCGCCGGAACCTCGTTTTTGGCGCGGGGCAGGTAGCCCAGCTTGCGCTCCTGCCGGTCGTAGATGGCCACCGCCAGGGGATCGTGCGCATTGTCGGGCTCGCGGCGGAAAAGCAGGGCATCGCCGATATTGAGATCGGGCTCCACCGCTTCAAGATCCTGATAGCTGGTCCCGGCGATATGGCATTCCAAGAGAAAGATCTCCTGGATATACGGCACAATCTGAATATTGCCGCCAAAGTAGCCCTGGATCAGCTTCCAGATCTCTTGGTTGGAGGGTACAAGCCCGCGGCTCATGAAAAATACCCCCTTAGGCCCCCTTAGGTCCTTAATGAACGATTATAGTATCTCCGCCGTCCACGTCCAATTCGGCAAGAATGGATAAATAGGTCTGCCGGTGCTGCTCCATCTCTTCAATTTGCCTCTCCAAGTCTTTTTGCTGCTCAGCAACCCACTGGGCATCGTCCAGTTTATCGCGAAGACTGAAGGGAAACTGCTCCTGGATCTTGGCCAGATCCTCCAAAACCTTTTCGATCTTCTGACCCATTTTTTTAATGTCGGCCGCCAGCTGTTCCATGGTGGAAGGTTCGGGAGGGAGGTCCTCTTTGCGTTCAGAGACCAGGAGAGAAAGGGTCTGGAGTTCCTCCAAGTCGCCGTTTCGGTAAGCGGAAAGAACTCTTTCCCAGAGGTATTTATGGTTCTCGGGAAGTTCTTCGTTTAAATCCGGGTGAAGTTTTCGCACCAGCTCCCGGAAGAGCCTTCTCAGCTCCCGGGCCTCTTCAACAGAGAGCCGCGGCAGCCGGCTGCGGTACTCGGCCCACTCGATCTTCCGAGCCAAATCCTGCAGCTCTTCGATCCACTGCTGGAGCTCTTTATCGAGCTGCTCCTCAATTAACTCCGGGTCCGGCTCCTCTCCCCGGTTGAGGGAGGCCCGGATCAGCTCGATCTTGCGCCGCAGCCGCAAGACATCGTTGCGCAGCAGAAAAAGCCGGTACTGTTCTTTGCCAATTACCGCGTAATATCTCGCCTCCAGGTTGGGCTTGACAACGTTCAGCAGATGGTCCCGATCGGCAATCAGCTTAATCAGCTCGGTGCGCAACTTCTGCAGCTGTTCCTGCAGTTCGATAAACTCTTTGGAAAGATGCAGTTGCCGTTCCAATCCCCACACCCCCTCCGGAGCCGGCTTGGGTTTAATGCGAATGCGCAGGCAGCCATGGATCAGGCAGGAAGAACCAATCACGGGGGACATACCTTTGAATCAATTATACCATGATCTGGAGAAAGGGATCAGGTCTGGGGTGATTTTATCTTGCTTAAGGCAAAGGGGGCGGGTTTTGAAATATGGTTTGCTTTTTCTTTTCAGGCCAATGGAAAAACCAGTAGATAAAGGGCCAAGCCAAATGGGTTAGATCTTCAAATATCTTTGGTTTTTATTCTCTGCAACGGGGGAAACCCGGGAATTTTTTTTGCTTCAAGGTTAAGGAAGGCATTTCGATGGCAGCTCTTTCGGGAAAAATCAGTTTGACAAGCACTTGGACGACCATAAGACAATAAAAAGGGCCGCAAAAGCGGCTCCTTTATCCGACTATTCTGGCCTCGAGTTATAGGTTTTTCACAATTAGGAAGGAGGATTGCTTTTACCGGCTGCTCCATATCGGCCGCGCTGCACTTGTTATATTCCCAACGGATTTTCTATAAGCGTAGCAAAAACGTAGTTGTGATCGTGGTTGGCATCAAAAGAGGTTGTGCCCCGGACAAAGTGGACATGCCGGCCGCGGCCTACCGGAATAGCCAGGCCCGTCAAGTCTCTAATTCTGTGAATGTGCTGAACAGTAAAATCGACGTTAGTGGAAATGGCATGGATATGGTTCCTGCCAATAGGGATCGCCCGGCTGCTTACCCCGGCGAAGCGGTGGTTGTGCAGCGTTAATCCCGCCAATTTGGTACTGCCTAGAAATTCATGGACATGTTGGGGATCGTCCCTCAAGCACCATCTCAAGGCTCTTCTTCTTAAAGTACGAGCTTTCACGCTATCCACCCCTTTCTTGTGATATATACTCCAATATATGCTTGTTTGTAATGAAAAGTGTTGAATGACTATTAATATACAGGTGTTATTGAAACGGGAGAAGAAGGAACAGAATACCGAGGGCAATACGAGGGCGATGGGAGAACAGGTGTGAGAAACAGCAAAGAAACAGACTCGGGGAAACGGCGGCCGGCTTTTTGCCTGTTCAACAGGTGGAAATTAGCCCGCACCCGCGGGAACAGATATGCGACCTTGTCGAAGCGGAACTGCTGACAAAGAAGACCTTCGATTACACAAAGACAGCTTGCTGCGGCGGATCATTTTTAACATCGCCGGATTGTTTCTAACATCTATGACACGTATGATACGGTGCCCTCTGGGCTTGAAAAAGTTATGTTTGAACGTATTGCGCTTGGGATCTTATGATAGAGCAGAATTCACAATTCAAGACCTGACCCCGTCTTATATCTATATGTTATACGCTGCTTTCCCCGCTGCCTGGAGAAGCAGGTACTGCAAAACGAGCAAAAAGATGCCGCCAAAAATGATTAGGAGCCAAATCATGGCCGGGGTAACCGTAAAGTTTAAATGCAGCATCCCCTGGAGGTTGGCCGCTGTGTGGCTGTCCGTTACGGCAATATAAGCAGAAAAAATGCAAATTGCCAGCAAGACCGCCGTCGATAGAACTGCCGCCTTCGCCAGCGTTTGGCGCAGCTTTCGGCGGTCCCGGTTCATAATTTTCATTTTTCGGCCCACGTAAATTCCCGCTGCCGCACCGGCAAGCACATTAAAAACAGGGACGCCCATAAAAAATCCAAGAATACCGGCGGAGTAAGCCAGGTATATAGCAAGCAGCGCAAAAAAGTTTAAGCGATAAAAGGAGCCCACCAGCCGGCCCAAGAAAACCAGATCAAGCAGCAATCCGATCAGCAGCCCGGCAACAACCGCCCATTTAATCCAGGTCTCCGGCAGCCCGAGCAGGTACGCGCTCCACCATAGAAAACATATGGCGGCCACCGGGATAATTAATCCCAGGATTATCCCGGCAAATACTTGATCAAACTTCTTCAACCGGTTCCCTCCCCGCAAAATCTCCCGCCATGCTACCACACATTTCAAGACCTGACCCCGTCTTTGATTAACCCCGTTCTTTGATCAGGCAATCTCCGGGATGAAGCCTTTGAACTGCGCCCGGTAGAGGCGGGCATAATGGCCGTCCTTCTCCAGCAGCTGCTCGTGGGTGCCCTCCTCCACGATCCCGTCGTCGGTAAGCACCAGGATGCGGTCCGCGCTTTTAATCGTGGTCAGGCGGTGGGCAATGATCAGGGTGGTCCGGTTCTGGGCCAGCTTGAACAGCGCTTCCTGGATTAAAGCCTCGGTCTCGTTGTCCAGGGAGGAGGTAGCCTCGTCGAGAATTAGGATCGGCGGGTCCTTCAGGAAGACGCGGGCGATGGAAATGCGCTGCTTCTCCCCGCCCGAGAGCTTGACGCCGCGCTCCCCGACATAGGTGTCGTAGCCGTCTTCCAGGGCCATGATAAAGTCATGGGCGCTGGCTTTTTTCGCCGCCTCCATTATCTCCTCTTCGGTAGTGTCGAGCCGGCCGTAGGCGATGTTCTCCCTGATGGTGCCGGAAAAGAGAAACACGTCCTGCTGGACAATGCCGATATTTTGCCGCAGCGACTTCTGGGTGAAGTCCCGGATATCGGTGCCGTCAATGGTGATCCGCCCGGAATCCACTTCGTAGAAGCGCGGGATGAGGCTGCAAAGGGTGGTCTTGCCGACGCCGGAGGGGCCGACCAGGGCCACCGTTTCGCCGGGGGCAATGCGCAGGCTGATATCCTTTAGGACGGCCTCGCCCTGGTTGTAGCGGAAGGTGACGCGGTCGAAAACGATCTCGCCCTTCAGCCGGCCGGCATCCCGGGCACCCTTGCGGTCCACGATTTCGGGTTCGATGCGCATGGTTTCCTCGAAGCGGCGGAAGCCGGCCATTCCGCGCTGGTAGAGCTCCACAAGCATGGTCAGGCGCCGGATGGGCGTCATGAACATGTTCACGTAGAGCAGGAATCCGACCAGGGTGCCCATGGTCATAGTGCCGCGGTAGATGAAAAGGCCGCCGAAAAGCACCACCACCAGGTTGATCAGGTTGAAAAAGAGATTGACGCCGGAAAAGAACTGGGCCATCACATGGAAGGCATCTTCTTTGGATTTCCGGAAATTGATGTTCTCTTTTTTGAATTTTTCCTTCTCGTACCACTCGTTGGTGAAAGATTTGACCACGCGAACCCCGGAGATGCTGTCCTCAACCTGGGCATTGATGTCGGCTACCTTCAGGCGCATCTCCCGGAAAGCGGCCTGCATGCGCCTATTTCTATTTACGGCAAACCACGCCAGCAGAGGCACCAGGGTGAAGGTGATCAGGGCCAGCTGCCAGTTGATGGTAACCATGATGGCGAAGGAGCCAATCAAGGTCACCGCGGCGATAAAGAGGTCTTCTGGGCAGTGATGGGCCATCTCGGAGATCTCGTTCAGGTCGTTGACCAATCGGGACATGATATGACCGGTCCTGTTGTTGTCGAAATAGCGGAAAGACATCTTCTGGATGTGGTCAAAGAGGTCCCGGCGCATGTCGTACTCCATGCGCACCCCGAGGACATGGCCCCAGTAATCAACGATGTACTGCAGCACTGCCCGCAGCAGGTAGAGCAGCAGCAGCCCGCTGCAGACCAACAGGAGCAGCTGCAGGTTCCGTTCCGGTAGGATTCGGTCGATTATAGCCTGCACCGCCACCGGGAAGACCAGGTCCAGGCCGGCCATAATGAAGGCACAGCTGAAGTCCAGGATAAAAAGCGGCAGGTGCGGCCGGTAATATGAGATGAAGCGCTTAAGCAACTCTGGTTCACCCTTCTCTCTCTTCTGTCAAGATTATATACCGGGGAAGCCAGAATTTAAAGCCTTTGGCCGCGCACATATGAGGAGGGTCAGGTCTTAAAATGTGAATTTGCGCCAAGGGGACGAGTCAGGGGGACAGCGACTTTGGTTCACCGGCGAGCCAGGGAACCAGGGGGACGGTGACTTTGGCTCATCGATGCGCCGGAGAAGACGGTAACTTTGATCCTTCGCTGAGACAAATAGAGACAAGAGACAGAAGAATCCAAAATTCTAGACCTGCCCCCTGCTCAACTGACCCTGTCAGAAAAAAGTGAGCCAATGGTATCGTCCCCTTGGCTCACAGGAAGATGGTGACTTTGACCACGGGAACAATCTTTAAATTATATTTCTATTTATCCCGGTAACTCGCTCTTTTTATCACTGGCTTGCACCGGGCAAGACCCGCTGCAAAAACGGTCCTGGAAGAGATGTCCTGCCCACCCGTACAGGATAGGCCCCTTTGTCTGAATTAATCTATACCAAATCGGCTCTTTAACCGTTCAACAGTATAAACCCATTTTGCTGCACGTGGGCGGGCAACCGTGTTCTGATTGCCAAAGAAACCCTTCTCTTTAATTGCCTGTTCCGGCTCGACAGTCTTCAGCCAATCAACGCGCACAAGGTAGTCTGCCGTTTCCGGATCATCTGCTGCTCGGTTCAGAGACGCTGCAGAATCGGATACCTGTACAATCGGTACTTCGTTTCCATTTTCATCACGAACAGTAAATTCATCTACAGGCACCATTGTGGAGATCACGTTTCCTACTCCAACATATCCAGTCCCAGGAACATTTACCCAAATCCGTGCCCCAGGCTCAAGCATCTGTAATGTGCGCGAGTACCATGAACCGCCGCCCGCAACCACGTAACCCCTACGAAGCCCGTCACGAACAACCTCGTGGGGATATCCGAATGATACATAATATTCGCCATTCCACTCACCCTCACCGTCTGGCGGGTCAACAATTATCTCCGCCGGGTCCCTAAACCACGCCCGACTTATGTACTCGCGATCCCCGTCTCGAAATACCCTAAAAAACACGGCATTGATAGGCACCCTATGTTCTCCAGCCAGGTAACGCACGACACGTTCAGTCGCTTGATCCAGACTGGCTGCGACAATCACCAGCTCATGCGATTGGTTCATTTCATCAGGCATAGAGATCCCAAACTTGCTCCTGAAAGCTTCATCAATGGAAACAATTTCGTTCTTTTTCCACCGCTTCTGGTATTCATCAAAGATCTGAACAATATGGTTGGCCTCCAAGCGAGCAACCCAGGATCCATAGTCAAGCAACTGGGCAACTATATCCCGATGTGTCTGGTGTCTCTTCAATTCAAGAACAACAAGATTGGCATCCTGATCCATTGCGAGCAAATCGATGAAACCTCCGTGCTCCGTTCGTACCTGCCGGCCGATAACAAGCCAGTTTGGTGAGGCTATCTCGATATTCTCGCTTAGGATATCCTCAAGCCGGCTCTCTAAGTTGAAGGTTCCAAATTCAACTGGCTGGACACCTTTATCGATCCTCCAAATACCGAGTTCGAGCGGCATTTTCTATTTCAACCTCCTAACAGCACTTTTTTACAATGAAGTCAACAGAGGGATGATGACTTTGACTAATTTAGTGCATAATGAGGAGCGTGTAATCTTTACTACAATTTCGTTCTATCCAATATATTTTTTCCCTGCCTAAAATTTTTTTGTGGCGTTCTCGAACTTAGGTTTTTTAAAGATTTACCTAAATTGATGAGACAAAATTAATATTTCAAGTACTGACCCCAGTCAGCAACCTGACCCTGTCAGTCACAAAAAGTCACAATTCAAGACCTGACCCCATTAGAAAAAAGTCACAATTCAAGACCTGACCCCATTAGCAAACAATTCAAGACCTGACCCCACTGAGCAAAAAAAGTGAGCCAAAGGAACCGTTCCTTTGGCTCACTAAAGCGACATGATTTTATTTGGTTTAGATTTTCTTTACTACGGGGACTCCGTTTTCTTCGAAAACGCGCAGGGGGAAGCCCTCCTCTTTGATGCTGCCGTAATCGTGACCGGCATCCCCCGGCCAGACTCCGTAAAAGATAAAGGGTTCGCTCCCGCAGTTCAGGGTCCGGTGGGACCAGTAGGGGGGGATGTAGGCGGAGACGCCCGGTGTCATGTGGATGCTGGCCACATCGCCGCTGCGAGTATGCATGAGCAGGTAGCCTTCTCCCTGCAGGCAGGTATAGATCTCCGCCCGGTCCTCCTTTTCGTGGAAATGTCCCTTGGTAAAGTAGTATTCCTTCCCTACTTTCCCCGGGTAAATAATGGTGGTGCAAGAAAGAAGATGCCCTTCTTCGTTGGGAACGGGGACTTCGTAGACCTCATAGAGCAGCGGGTCTTCCTTGGCCAGGATCCGGCGGTACTCCTCTTCATCGTAGAAAAGGCCTTCCAGGTCCTTTAAGGTCCGCCTTAGCACCCGGGCCGGAGCGCTGATAGTACCCCGCTGGAAATCGATATTGACGGCAAACGGTTTCATCAATTCATTGGCCAACTGCTGCACCTCCGCTATAGCAATAAGCAATAATAAGCAATATCGCGGCTACAGAAACCAGCCTATACAGTAATTATTTAGCCCTTCTTTATTAACTTTTATTTAACCCAGTTTCACCGGCCGAACCTGGCGAATCTTCTCCACGAATTTCCGGGCGGTCTCCGTTACCAGGTCATAGTTGCCCTCTGCCGCGCCCTTGGTCAACTCCCCGCCGACCCCGACGGCAAGGCAGCCGTTCTTAATCCACTCCTGAACATTGTCCAGGCTTACTCCACCGGTGGGGACGAATTCCGCCTGGGGCAGGGGGCCCTTCAAAGCCTTGATGATGGAGGGGCCGAAGGCGCTCCCCGGGAACAGCTTAATAATGTCCGCGCCGGCCTCCAGGGCGTTGACGATTTCGGTAACGGTCATGCAGCCGGCCATGTTGACAACCTGGTAGCGGTTGCACAGTTTAACCAGTTCCGGGTTGAAGGAAGGGCTGACTACAAAATCGGCGCCCTCCAGGATGGCCGCCCGGGCCGTTTCCGGATCCAGCACTGTCCCCGCGCCCAGGAGAATTTCGCCGTTGCGGTATGTCTTGCTCAGCTCCCTGATCACTTCCAGGGCTCCAGGAACGGTAAAAGTAATCTCGATTAAATCGACACCGCCCTTGCGGACCGCTTCGGCCACCTCCAAGGCCTGCTGCGGGGTTTTCGCCCTGATCACGGCGACGATCCCGGTGTTATACATTCGGTAGACATTTTTTGCTTTTTGAAGCATCTTTGCTTCGCCTCCCGTAGAATGTAGATCGTGTTTGCAAACTCTAGACTGAGGTTTCGTTTTTGAGTTCCAGGGGCAGCCCGCTAAGTTTTCCAAAAACCTCTTTGTACCGCTCCAGGATCTCGCTGTACATCTCCACATAGGGGCGATAGAAGCGATGGTACTCCTGGCGGGGTTCAATTCGGCTGGTAATCCGGGTATACTTCTTGGCCGTTTCCCGCAGGTCTTTAAATATTCCCACCGCCGCGCCGGCAATCATGGCGCAGCCCCAGGTTCCTATTTCGCTCCGGTCGACCCGACAGTAGGGGACATTAAGCACGTCGCTCTTGATTTGATTCCAGAGCTTGCTGGAGGCTCCGCCGCCGATGGCCCTTACCTCCCGGCATTCCAGGCCGGGGTGCAGTTTTTTCTCAATCTCCAGGTAGTGGGCATATTCGTAGGCAATCCCCTCCAGGATAGCCCGGAACAGGTGGCTGCGCTGGTGCCCCCAGGTGAAGCCGACCCAAAGGCCCCTCAGGGAAGCATCGGGGGGCAGCACCCGCCCCTGCAGGTGGGGGATAAAGAGAGCGCCTCCCGAACCCGGCGATACCTGGGCGGCCATGTTGTCAAAAATCTTGTAGACCTCTTCTCCCGCCGCCTCGGCTTCCTTTTTTTCCTGGAGGCCAAAGGTGTCGCGGAACCACCGCAAATTCAATCCGCCCCCGTTAATAAAAGAGAGGGCGTAGTAAGTACCCGGAATCACCCCGCGGGTGGCCATAACCACCTGGTTCTCCACGTCGGGTTTGAAGGAGTCGACACAAATGGAAAATACGGAAGCGGTTCCGGCGCTGTCGAATACATCCCCGGGATCCACCGCCCCCACTCCCAGGGAAGCCGCCGCCTGGTCTCCCGCTCCGGCGGCAATGGGAGTTCCCTCTTTCAAGCCGGTCAACTGCGCCGCTTCGCGGGTAACCCGGCCGATTATCTCCGTGGGAGCGATTATGCGGGGCAGCTTCTCTTCCGGTATCCCGAACCGGTCCAGGAGCTCCCGCGACCACTTCAGGTTGCGAGTATCGGCAAAGCCGGAAAAATGGATGCAGGTGTAATCGATGTACGCCTGGTCCACCTCCAAGCCGGCCATCTTCCCCGCCACATAGGCCAGGGGGACGATAAACTTGGCGGTGGAATTAAAAACCTCGGGACCGTGATTCTTCCACCAGATAATCTTGGCCGCATGGGCGTAGGTGGGCGGGCACCCGCTTAAGGCGGTGATATCCCCGGCCGACGGTTCCATCAGGGGAAAAGAATCTTCACAGCGGGTATCAAGCCAGCTGTCGAAGTGAGCGGCTGGGGTCCAATCTTCCTTAATCATGCCAATCCCCGACATCTGGCTGCTGAAAGCCAGTCCTTCCACCTTGCTGCTGTCAACTCCGCTTTTCTGCAGCACCGAAGCGATGCAGCGCACCGCCGATGCGTAGATCTCCTCCAGGTCCTGCTCTACCCAGCCCACTCGGGGATAGCGCAGGATGGATTCCTCGTACGCTTCCGCCAGCATATTCCCCTCGGTGTCGTAAAGGGTCGCCTTTGTTCCCATGGTACCCAGGTCACACCCCAGCAGGTATGCCAGTGCCATTTTCCCCACCACCTCCGTTTATAATTGGGTTGCCGGCAAACACCCTTTTTCCCCGGCATGCACGAAGGACCGTCCCCCTTTGCGCAAAAGTTGCAAAAGGAGAACCGTCCCCGTTTATCCGTTTATCCTTGTTTGCCCTTTACTTAGCTGCCTCTCCCCTTTTACCTTTTCCATTTCTGAAAGACGCTATTTGCAAAATGCAAAGGCAGAACCGTCCCCCTTTATTTTTTGGGGAGGAGCATCACCTTGAGGCCTTCGCCTTTGCTTGCTTCCTGGAAAGCTTCATCGGCCCTGGCCAGGGGAAATACGGCCGTTACCACCCGGTCTATGTTCGGCAGCTTCTTCCCGGCCATTAAGGCCACCACTTTTTTCATCTCCCAGGGGGTGGTTCCCGTGGTTCCCAGCACCTTCAGCCCGCGGTAGTGAACCAGGTTGGCCGGGAAACCCTGGAAGGCATCGTCGGGAGCAAGGCCGGCAAAGAGGTTGATCCGCCCTCCGATGGCCGCCGCTTCTATGGCTTGCCGCTGCGCCGCCGTAGAGGGAGCGGTAACCATGGCCACGTCCACCCCTTCTCCCCTGGTTATCTCCTGCACTTGATCCAGGAAGTCATCCGCTGACGGATCCAGGGCGTAGTCGGCAAAGTTCAAGCTCATTTCCCGCCGCTTCTCCAAGGGATCGGCGGCAATCACCTGGGATGCCCCCATGGCGGCGGCGGCGATCATGCTGAGGACACCCATGGGGCCGGCCCCCATGACCAGCACGCTGTCGCCCGCCTCCACGGCGCATTCCCGCAGCCCGCGGTAGCAGCAGGAAGTGGCCTCGGCCAGCACCGCCACTTTCACGGGAACCTCCTCGGGCACTTCAATGAGGCCGCCGCGGCTTACCCCCGGGGCCGTCAGGAGCATATACTCGGCCAGGGCGCCGGGCAGGCCCACGCCGTAGGCTTTGTACTCGGGGCAGAAGCTGTCCCAGCCCCTAAGGCAGGCCGGGCAGAGTCCGCAGCCCACGTTGGGGGGGACCACCACCCGGGTTCCAATTAATCCGGCTTTGACTCCTTCCCCTACTTCCACCACCCGGCCCACCACTTCGTGCCCCAGGATGGCTTCGCTGCCCGCAGGGATGTTGCGATGCCCCCGCCGCCAGATCTTGATATCGGTGGCACAAAGGGTGGCTCCTTCCACTTCCAGGAGCACCTCCCCGGGGCCGGGCTGGGGACGGGGCACTTCCCGGACCGATATTTGGCCCTCCTTGTATACTGCAGCCAGCATGCTGGGCGCGTTGCTCATTATATCTTCTCCACCTTCCCTTGGAGCAGCGATCTGTTGGCCGCCCGGACGGCCTGCAGGGCCCGCTTCCCGTCTTCCAAGGTGGACCGGGGGGCAACTCCGTCGCGCAGGCACTCGATGAGATGCCGGTCTTCGGCAGCGTAAGCTTCGCTGAAAAGGTTGCGCCAGCTGTCCACGATCTCTTCAACCACTCCGCGTTCCTTGGTCCCCACTACAACTCCTTTTTGGGAAATACTGCCGATAAAGAGGACTCCGTCGGTGCCCTGGATTTCCACCCGGGCATCGTAGCCGTAATCCGCCGGGCAGGCGCTGTCGATGGTCCCAATCACGTCGTTGCTCATCCCGAAGGTGACGACGGCGGTATCGTAAAATTCGGGGAACTCCTTGGCCAGGTCCTTGCACTTATTGTTGCGGCCCACGGCATAAACCCACTGGTATTCCTCACCGGTCAAAAACCGCACGCAGTCGAAGTCGTGGCTGTTAACCTCGCCGAGCATGCCGTTGCTCTTGTAGACGTCCCAGGCCCAGCGGGGAGGCAGCCCCGGTCCCTTGCCGGTGGATTTAACCACCAGGGGACGGCCGATGTCGCCTCTCTGGAGGATCTCCCGGGCGCGAATAAAGCTGCGATCAAAGCGGCGCATGAAGCCCATCACAAAAACAACCCCGTGCTTCTCCACGGCGGCGGCCATCTCCTCCGCCTCCTCCAGAGTCAAGCACAGGGGTTTCTCGCATAGAATGGCTTTCCCTGCCGCCGCCGCCGCCTTAACCAGTTCGGCGTGAGCAAAGGTAGGGGCGGCAATGACCACGGCATCCAGGGTCGGATCGCTTAAAAAGTCTTCCACATTGCTGTAAGCTTTGACCGACAGTTCGCGCCCCACCTGGGCGGCCCGCTCCGGGTCGGTATCACAAATAGCCGTGAGACGCGCCCCGGGGATGTTCCCCGCAAAATTGCGGGCATGAACCAGGCCGGCTCTACCCGTGCCGATAACGCCTACTCCAAACAGATCTGCCTTTAACATCGACATCACCCTCTCTTTATTATGAAAATACTTCCGGGTTAACCAGGTTCGCCGGTTCCGGCTTCTCCTGGCGGAGTACTCGCAGCAGGTTGTCCGCCGCCTCCATCCCCATCTGGTTCAAGGCGCCCCGGCTGTAGGCGGCGATGTGGGGAGTGGTTACCAGGCGGTCCAGCTTGAGCAGCCTTTCATTTTTAACGGGCTCCTCGGTGTAGACGTCCAGGGCCGCTCCGAAGATAATTCCCTTTTCCAGGGCATCGGCCAGGGCCTCCTCGTCGATAATGCCGCCCCGGGCCGTATTGACAATAACGGAGGTAGGCTTCATCAGGGCGAGCTTTTGGGCGTTGATTAAATTCCTGGTTTGCGGGGTAAGGGCCATGTGCACCGAGACAAAGTCGCTTTCCCGCAGCAAGTTATCCAGGTCGGTGTAGGTCACCCCGCAGCTCTTGGCCCACTCGTAATCGGGATTGCGG
Source organism: Clostridia bacterium DTU022 (assembly GCA_001512835.1). Classification (GTDB taxonomy): domain Bacteria; phylum Bacillota; class Dethiobacteria; order DTU022; family DTU022; genus DTU022. The sequence continues at coordinate 43,377 of LFRQ01000121.1, read as the reverse complement.
GTAAAGGCCAGGACTTTCATGTCGAAGCCCCGGGCTCTCCGGGCTACGGCCCGACCTATTTTGCCGGTGCCTACAATCCCCAGGGTCCGGCCATACAGGTCTACCCCGAGGAAACGATCCCAGTTGCCTTCCCGCACGGAGCAGTGAGCGTTTACAATCAGCCGTCCCGCCGCCAGCATTAAGCCGAAGGTCAGGTCGGCCACCGCTTCACTGTTGGCGCCCGGCGTATAGGTGACCACGATGCCCCGGCGCGTGGCCGCCTCCAGGTCGATATTGTCCACCCCGGCCCCATACTTGGAAATAACTTTTAAGCGCGGGGCCGCGGCCATTACTTTCTCGGTAACGGGATCGATCCCCACCAGAAGTCCGTCGGCTTCTCCTATGGCGGCGATCAACTCCTCTTCGGTATAGGGGCGCCGGCGGGGGTTCCGTTCCACCCGGCAGCCGGCCTGCTCCAGGTAGTCAAGAGGCTGCCTGTCCCACTGGGCAAAAGAACGAGGGGTTACAAGAACGTTGTATTCCATCGTCAACCTCCCATGATTGATGATATGATTAGCACCTGGTCGCCTTCCCGCAGCTTTTTCCGGGGCCATTCTTCCCTATCGGCTCCCTGCTGGTTTAGGATAACCAGATAAGTCGTCATTTTTTCTTCCATGGGCCAGCGGTACTTTTGGCAAATCAGCTCCACCAGCTCCTGCAGGGTTGCTTCTTCGCTTAGCTCCCAGGTTTCCTCGGAGCGCCCGGTTTCGCTGCGAGGCAACCCTGCATACCGCACTTTAACCTGGATCAAGGCAGGACCTCCATCTCCTTGAGTCCTTCGGGGGTGGGAATCCCATTTTCATCCCACCGGCGCAGGCGGTAGTACTCGTCCAGCATGACGTCGTACATCTTTTTGGTGAGTACACTACCCTTGGCCGGCCCTTCCGGAAGCGGCTCCTCCATGGTGCGCAGGGGGAGATAGTCGTCGCAGCGGCGTATACCTTCCCGAACCAGGATCAACCTCTCCAGGGCGTAGATGCGCTCGCCGATCTTCATCAGCTCCGGCGTCATATCCACCCCCGTGGCCGCCACGAAGGCTTCTCCCTGGGGATTGTCATGAAAGCCCATGGTGCTGCGCACCACCGTGCAAATGCCCAGGCTGTCGATATAGGCCCGCGTATCCTGGATCCGCTTGACCAGTTCTCCCTTGCCCTCCAGGGCGAAGCGGTCATAAGTCTTGCTGATCAGTTCGTCGCGGATGGTCCAGCCGCCCACGTTATGGCAGGCCCCGCGGCTGGAGGTGCCGTAAGCAAGCCCCATACCGTAAAACCCGCGGGGTTCATAGGCGGCAAAGGGCATCCACTTTACGTGCATCATGTAGCGGGCAGTATGGGGGAAACGGTAGGCCAGGCCGCGGAAGCCGCTACCCAGGACGGCGCCGAAGCCTTCGCCCTCGCCGATTTGGCGGATCAGCTCCACCATGGCCTCTCCGTTGCCGAAAGTCAGTTTCAACCCACCGGTATCTTCGTCGGTGAAGATGCCCCTTTCGTAACACTCCATGGCGTACGCAATAATGTTCCCCACGCTCATAGTATCGATACCGTAATCGTCGCAGAGCCTGTTGGCGGCGATTATGGCCGCAAAATCGCTCACCCCGCAAAGCGCACCCAGCAGGCCGACGGTTTCGTACTCGGGGTCGACCACCATCCCTTTGAAGGGGCCTTCCTTTACCTCGCACACCTGGGCGCAGGCTACGGGGCAGCGGAAGCAGGCCTTGCTTTTCACTTTAAAGTGGTTGGTAACGTAATCCTTGCTGATGGTTTCGACGCCGTCGAAAACCCCGGTGGTAAAATTCTTTACCGAGTAGCAGCCAAGCTCGTTTAAAATTTCGGTGTACTGGTTGGTGCCGTAGAGGGTGTGCCCCTTCCTGGTTTCATGGGCCTTGCGGACAGCTTCCCGGTTGATCTCTTTCAGCTTTTGCAGGTCGAAGACGGGGATTTCACCTTCGTTGTCGACGGCGATGGCCTTTAAATTTTTGGAGGCCATGACCAAACCGGCGCCGCCGCGCCCGAAGCTGCGGTCGCCAACCATAACATTGGCCACGCGGACCCCGACAAAGGCGGCGGGGCCGGCCATCATTACGGCGGCGCGCTTGTTCCCTATTTCCTCCTGGATCGCTTTTTCCGTTTCTCCGGTGCTCAGAGACACCAGGTGGGAGGCGTTCTTAAACTCGACCTGGCCCTGTTTTATAAACAGATAAACGGGTTCGTCGGCTCTTCCTTCGACAATTATCCCGTCGAACCCGTTTCTTTTCAAATAAGGACCTACGAAGCCGCTGCTGTTGGTGCAGAGGTAAATCCCGGTCTCCGGCGAGCGGGTGGCCAACTGAAATTTAGTAGTAGAGGGCAGCGGCAGCCCGGTTAAAGGGCTGGTAAAGATAAAGATCTTGTTCTCCGGCGACAGTGGGTCAACATCGGCCGTCAGCTCTTGGTAATAGTAGCATGCTCCCAGCCCCCGGCCGCCCAGGTACTTTTTATAGTAATCCACCGGAATCGCTTCTTCTTTGCAGCTTCTGCTAGTCAGGTCAATGCGCAGCAGTTTGCCCATGTATGCTCCTTTGAACATTGATACCCCTCCCTACAAATTCGTTGGCTGTGAAAAGACCTGCTGTGCCCTCCTTGCCCTTAACACCACCATCTTTGAGTCGCTTCAATTATAGCTCGCTCCAGATTCAGCGCCCCCTCTCGTTAAAGCTCGCAAGTTTGGCGCTTTTTGGGCTAGTCAAACTATTTAGACCGCCTATATATGCGCAAAGCCCTTCGGGCCGGAAAAATACCCCCGATTGCATTGAAATTAATGAGAATTTCTTGGTTGCTTGGAAACTTCTTTTTGCTGATGGCAGTGCTGAAAGGCATCTTCGTTGTCGCAGCGCAGGCAAGAGCATTTTTCTCCCGGCAAGCAGCATTAGTAATCATCCTATTATGTAATTATGTTATTACAAGTTTATTATAGAATAGCCGGCCTTCCCTGTCAAGTTTATATTGCCCCAATCTTCGTGGAGCCTTAGCTCAGGGGGACGTGCCTTTTGATTAATTCCCCTAGGCAAGCATACAACCATGCCGGACCAGACCGACCGAGCATCCGGTCGTTGAACCAAGGGTGAGCCAAAGCAACTGTCCCCCTGGTTCATTGGATCAAAGGCAAGCCAAAGTCACCGCCCCCTTGGTTCATGTCCTCTAGGTTCATTGGTTCAAGGGCAAGCCAAAGTCACCGTCCTCCTGGGCCACCAAGGAGCCCGGAGCAAGGCCTAATAATTAACTCAGGCTCAAGTTCGACAGCTTCGCCTGGCTTTGAATCGGAGAAAGGTGTTGCTTCATGGCGTCGTATTATCCCAGCTGTTCTCATTGCTGCAATGGCGGACTGTCAGAACTTGAGCCTGAAATATGACTAACCGGCTAGGCTGCAGCCAACCGCTGTTCCCGGCCGGCTAAGAAAACACTTCCCGCCCTTAGAGAGCACCTACCGATTCCAGCAGCCTCTTGGTAGTCTCATAGGCCGTTTTGATGACCCATTCCGGGTCTTTCTCCCAGTACTCGGGCCTGAAGGTTTCGATGGATACCATCCCGTCATAGTTCATCTCTTTCAGGGTGGTAATGTAGTTTTTCAGGTTCAGGACTCCCTCGCCCGGAAAGCAGCGGTGCTTGTGATCCAGCTCTTCCAGGGGCCGGTCATCCCCGTCGTCCACGTGCGCCACGAAGAGCTTGTCCCGATCCACCATCTTGATGTCTTCGTAGTTGTTCAGCTTGTTGTAGAGGTAGAGGTTGAAGGCGTCGACAGTTATCCCCACGTTGTCGCGGTTTACCGCCTTCACGATCTCCCAAGCCTGCCTTACCGTGCGCACACAGCAGCCGGGATTGCCCACGGGCTCAAAGCCCAGGTTCATGCCGTAGTCCTGGCCGATATCGGCCAGCTTGTTCAGCGCCTCCACGGAGTCCTCAAAGATCTCCTTCTCGCTGCGGCCGCTGGGCTCTTTCCGGTCCAGGGGCACCACCACCACGTAATGGTTGCCAATCTTCTCGCCCACCTTGCACAGGAACAGGAAGTCGTTGACGATCTTGTCCCACTCCGCCTTGGTGCAGAAGTTGATATCGTGGATGGCATTGAAGGCGTGGGGCTTGAGGCGGCTCTGGGCAAAGAAGCTCTTCAGGTCGTCTACCGTATGTCTCTGCAGATAGTCTCTGAGCATATCCATGCGGATTTCGATAAAATCAAAGCCTACTTTTTCACACAGCTCCAGGTCTTTTTCCAGGGTGGAGCACTTCATCGCGGTGGCTTCGTTGTAGCTGAGCTTCATCTGGACACCTCCATCAGGATGGATGCAAGCAAGGTTTGTTCAAAACGCTCTTATAGCCAGTAGATTCCCTTCTTGTAGTCCTGGCCGATGGCATCGGTTGCCTTTATGGCGGCGACAACTTCGTCGGGGGTTACTTTAAAGGGCTCGTTGTGAGCAGTGGAACCGATCTTGCAAGTTCCCTCGCCGACGATCTTCAGTTCATCCTCCGTAATATCGGCCATGTTCAGATCGGCCAGGGTCATGGGCAGCCCCAGCTTCAGGCACAGCCGCATCATCTCGTCGAGCTCTTCCCTGGGACGCCCTTCCAGGACGAGCATGGCCATGGTGCAGAAAGCAACGTACTCGCCGTGAAGGACGTGCTCCCGGTGGGTAAGCTCGGCAAAGCCGAAGAGGATGGCATGGTCGGCGGCAATGCCGTTGCTTTCAAAACCGATGCCGCTGAGGAGAATCACCGCTTCGATGACGTTCTCCAGGGCCTTGGTTACCTGCTTCCGCTCCACCGCCAGCCTGGCCTGGTAGCCGTAATCCATGACGATCTGGTGGCAAAGCTTGGCTATGGCGTAGGAGGTTTGGGTGAAATATCCCCCCAGGTAGTTTCGCCGGTAGTTTTCCACGCAAACCCGGGCCCCGGGGAAAGTGGAGAGGGCATCGCCGATGCCGGCGATGAGGAACCTGGCCGGAGCGTTGGCGATGACATGGGTATCCACCAGGACCATGTCGGGGTTTCTGTGGTACACCAGGATTTCGTCGAGGCGGTGGTCCTCATGGTAAACGGCCGACTGGGCGCTGGTGGAGGCGTCATTGGAGGCCGCCGTGGGCACAAGGACCACGGGCAAACCGGTGGGGATGGCCACCGCCCTGGCCGTATCCAGGATCTTCCCGCCGCCCATGCCGATCACTACGTCGCATTTATTCTCGTCCCGGATGGCGGCAATCCGGGCGATCTCCTTCTTGGTGCATTCCCCGCCAAAATCGGCAAACACCAGCTCGCACTTGCTGTCCTTGAAGCTGTTGCGCACCGTTTGTTCAAACCTTTTCCGGCCGTTGGGGCTGATAATGATTAAAAACCGCTCCCCCATCCAGGAAGTATGCTTGCAAAGATTCTCCAGTTCCTTGTATCCCTGGATATAGCGTCCCGGTGCACCAAGGATTTTTGCATCGATTTCAACCATGAAGCAGAAACCTCCCTTTGCTTTAGAAAAGATTTTTCACCAAGCCCCGCTGTCGATTTCCACAACTCGTCAAATTGACCTGAACCCGTCAATTGACCTGGACCATAACCTTCAAGGCCTTCTCCCGGTTCTGGTCGATATACTCATATGCCTGGGCAAACTCCTTGAAGCTAAAGACCTTGCTGATGAGGGGCTTTAACTGGACCTTCTTCTGCCCAAGCAATTCGATGGCCTTGCGGAAATCGTCTTCCCTGTACATCAAGGAACCGATCAACTGGAGTTCCCGGTCTTGAACGAATCCCAGGTCCACGGCTACCGGGCGGGAGTAGACGCCCACCACGATGATCTTGGAACCCTTGCGGGCATTGCTGATGGCCTGCCCGATGGTGGTCTCCGAGCCGACGCACTCCAGGATAAGGTCCGCCTTGTCCGGGCCGAACTTATCGGCGATGGCCTGCTCCAGAGACTCCCGGGAGGTATTGACACAGTGATCGGCGCCGCACTGTTTGGCCAGCTCCAGCCGGTAATCGCTGAGATCGGTAATCATGACCTGGCCGCCCATGGCTTTGGCCACCTGGGCGGTTAAGTTGCCAATGGTGCCTGCCCCCAAAACCAGGATTTTTCCGTATTCGGACAGGCCGCCCCGGCCCAGGGCATGCACGGCCACCGCCAGGGGCTCAACCATGGCCCCTTCCAGGAGATCCACCTCTTCGGGAAGGGGCAGCACCATCTCCTGGCTTATTTTAAAATACTCCGCAGCGACACCCTCCGTTTGAAAGCCCAGCACTTTCAACCCGTCACAAATGTGGTAGCTGCCGGTCCGGCAGGGGTAGCATTTTCCGCAAAACACCTGGGGCATTATGGTAACCTTGTCCCCGGCTTTAAACTTGTGGACGTTGTCGCCCACTTTTACTACCTCTCCGGAAACCTCATGCCCCTGGACCACGGGATAGGAGGTATAAGGATGTTGACCATGATACACGTGAATATCAGACCCGCAAATGCCGATATAGCTGGTGCGAATCAGGACTTCTCCGGAACCTATCTCGGGCAGAGGGACCTCCCTGAACTCGATCTTCCCCGGTGATTGCATGATCGCCTGTAGCATAGCTAAAACCTCCGCGTATTCTGGAATAACCGCTTCCCGGTTTAAGGTGGACCGCCCGGGGCAGCTCTTGGCACAAGCTTTTCATGAACGGCAAGGCGTCGGCGGCCCCGCCGTTGACGCCAACGGCGGCCGGCAACCCCAAAGACAAGCCTTTAATAAATCAGCTGCAGGGCGCGGCTGTCAAGCCGTTGACGCCAACGACGGCAGACGGTCCTTAGAAGAAGCTTCTAACAAATTGCAGGGCGTTTACCGCTTCCCGGTCCAGATCGGCGCCGGGCGTAATCTCCCGCCATACGCGAATATCTTTGCCCACCTGGCCGCCGCTCATCACAAAGGGTTCCATCACAATGGGGCCTTTATAATTAATTTCCTTTAAAGCGCCGAAAATATCCCGCCAGGGCAGGAAGCCCATCCCCGGCGGTCTCCTGTTGTTCTCCCCGATGTGGAAGTGCCCCAGGGCTTCCCCGGCTTTCCGGATAGCCGCCGGCATGCTATCTTCTTCGATATTCATATGAAAAGTATCCAGCTGTACTTTTAGATTGGGACTGCCGACCATTTCGATATAGGCCAGGGCCTCGTCGCAGGTGTTGATGATGAACTGCTCAAAGCGGTTGAGGCATTCCAGGCAGTAAGTGATCCCGAAGTCTTCGGCTACCTTGATCACTTCCCGCATGCTGGCCGCGCTGAGCTCGGTGTACTCCTTCTTGTTTTCCGCTGCATCCTCGGGGATCACCGACCAGCCCCCGTAGGTAACCCCACCCAGAAGGCTTGCCCCGGCATTGTGAACCCCTTCCAGCAGCTTTTTCAGATATTCGATACCCCTTCTCCTGGTGCTCTCATCCCGGGAAGAGATGTCATACTGTCTCGGCAGGCCCAGGGAAAAGGTCAAGTCAACGTTGTACTCCCTGCTGAGCTGCTTTAGCTCCTTTACCTTATCCGCCGCCATATTCTCCAGCGCTACCGCCGGCAGCTCCATGATGTCGAATCCCAAATCCGCGGCCTTTTTGATGTAGTAAGCAAAATCGGCGTCCCAGTCCTTTTCCCAGTAAGCGAAATAGATACCTACTTTGTTGTCCATGTTTTGAGGCTCCTTCTTTAGAGTTTGATCGGGGCAAGCAGCAACTTGCCGTTTCAGAGGATGTTGTTATCTTGAGATGCTGTTATTACAAGTTTTGCCAAAAAAAATGGCCTTCTTCACCTCCCTTAACCGGCCTCCAGTACTATAATTTGAAAATTGTCGGGTAATATGTATCCGCCAGGTTTTGACCGGGAGTACGCACCAACTCCACGGCAAAGCCGCTGCGGTCGCCGCGATGCTTCGCTTCATAGTATTCTACAGGCTGCTCGTTTTCCAAGTAGCTGACACTTCTGAGCAGCAGCAGGGGAGAATTTTTGGGGATCTCCAGCATTAAGGCAACATCTTCGGTGGCGGCAATGGCTTCAATGCTGCGACGGCTGGAAACGATCTTCAAGCCGTATTTCATTTCCAGGGTATCGTATAAAGACTGCTTGGAAAAATCTTCTTTAATAAGGCCGGGGCAGAGGGAGTGGGGTATATAAGAAGTGACGTAAACAAAGGGCTCCTTGTTGACAAAGCGCAGGCGCACCAGTTTAAATACTTTGTCTCCCGGAGCTAATTGCAGTTTTTCCGCAATTTTTTTGTTGGCTTCGATTACGGAAAAATCGATAATATTATTCTTAACTTCCAGGTCCTGTCCGGTCATATCCTTGTGAAAGCCGTAAAGCCTTTGCATCAGGTTGCCGACAATCTTGGGGCGGGCCACAAAAGTCCCTTTGCCCTTGCTCCTGGTTAACAACCCTTCGTTAACCAGTTCGTTCAGCGCCTGCCGCACCACGGTCCGGCTGACCCCGTGATCCCGGCACA
>LFRQ01000121.1:0-34862 GCA_001512835.1 Clostridia bacterium DTU022 | reverse complement strand
AAAATCTCCCCCAAACCTCAATATTACCCTAATAATCACAACATTTGATTATATATGGAAAACTTTTCTTTGTCAACCATTTCATTCAACATTCAAATAAAATTGACAAAATTGCCGGGTAGGGTATTACTATTCAGAATATTCAATCTAGTTGACAAAGTTGACGTGCCAGGCACTGGAGTGTCCGCGGGGCGGACACTCCAGTCAGGCCTCAGGCTTTCCCTAGTACTGTACCGCCAGCTTCTTCCCCTGCTTCGACGATTCGTTAATAGTGTCGATGATCACGGCCACCTTGTAGCCATCCTCGAAGGTAGCCGCCCGGGGAGCTACCGGCTTGTCGTTGGCCACGCAATCCAGGAAGTGGGCGATCATGTTGATATGGCCGTGCTCCCAGCCCAGGGTGTGTCCCGGCGGCCACCACACGTTCATGAAGGGATGGTTGGGCTCGGTGGCGCAGACCCTGGTAAAGCCGAGAACCCTGGGATCGGCCGATTCGGACAGATAGATGTCCAGGAAGTTCGGCTCTTCCACGTTCCAGGCCAGGCTGCCCTTGGAGCCGTAAATCTCAAAGGAGAAGCGGCTGCGCCGGCCGTTGGCCACACCCAGGCTCTGGTAAACGCCCGTTACTCCATTGGCAAACTCCACCATGGAGAAGAAGCCCTCGTCCGCCGTCACGTCGATGGGGCCGTTCTTGGAATTTCTTACCTTGTTGTAGGTCCTGACCATGCCGTGCACGGACTCCACCTCGCCGATTAAAAACCGCGACATGTCGATGAGGTGGGAAGTAATCCCCTGGGCAACTCCCGACCAGCCGATATACCAGATGTCCTCCGCCGGCGTATTCTCATCGCTGCCGTGGTCCTGGTAATAGTTCCCGGAGAAGTGATAGATCTTGCCCAAGACGCCGTCCTGAATTAAATCGTAAGCCAGTTGAACGGCCGGGAAGAAGCGGTAGTTAAAGCAGCACAGGTGCTTTACCTTGGCTTCATTTACGGCGTCCAGCATTCTCTTGGCATCCCGGGCGCCGACGGCCAGGGGCTTTTCACAGATAACATGCTTGCCGGCCTTGGCCGCTGCGATGGAAGGCTCCACGTGGATACGGTCGGGGGTTACGTTGTCAAATACGTCCACCCGGGGGTTGTTAATGATCGCCTCGTAGCCTCCCACTCCCTGCTGGTAGCCAAACCGCTGGGCGGCCAGTTTTCCCTTCTCTTCGGTAGAGCTTCCAATCACTACCAGTTCCGGCTCCCAGTTGCTGGTGGGCCAGAACATATACCGGGCCGTAATATAGGCATTGGTGTGGGCCCGGCCCATCCATCCCGCACCCAGCATGCCAATCCCGATTTTTTTGCGTTCTGCCATTATATAAACCTCCCTGGATATAATGATCCCTTGGCTAGCTCCTCGCCGGTTCCAGCCCCGGCGAGGGCGCTACAGTTCCTCCATTTCCAAAGCAAACACCCGGCTCATAAAGTCCAGCTCCACCGCCTTGTCGCCCTGGATCAGGCAATTGTGGTGCGAGTACAGCTTTTTGACCATCTTGTGCCCATCGGCCACCCTCACCAGCGCTCCGTTGCGGCAATCGGAACCGGGATACTGGACATACTTTTCCAGCTCCGCCTTGATTACCTGAATCTTTTGGAAAGAGGGATGGAGCTTGGCCAGAGTAATAGCTCCCGTAGCCATGCGCGCATCCAGGGCCATGGCGTTCTTGTCGACGATTTCCAGAACCGGAGGCCTCAAGGTCCAATCGGTGGCAAAGGACTTGGGCATCAAGCCCATGTAACCGCAGTGCACCACCAGGAGGTGCTTGTCCGGTTCCTTAACCTCCGGAAACTTGTCAATTTTCTCATGCTTCAGAGCGGCCATGCCCAAGAGGAAAGGATAGACATTGCTCATCATGACCGGCGCCTTTAAGGACCGGTGGACGATAAACTTGGTTATAAGGGAGATGGTATCCGCTTCGCAAGCCCACATGATCCCTTTTTCCTCAAACAGGGCGGTCCAGGCAAAGCAAGGGGTGGTGTCGGAATAGAATGACTCGTTCAAACAGTTGGAACCCACGCCCTTGATCCTGCTGTCCTGCTCCAGATCCCTTTTCACGGCCAGGTACATCTTTACCGCACTGAAAATTTGCTGCTGGGAGAGACCTTCGACGGGCGTCTTCGCGCTCCATTCCTCCCAGGCCCGGGCCGCTTCGGCATCGGAAATCTTTTTGGCGTCTTCGCTAAGCTTCTTCCAGCTTTTCTTGATAATCTTTACGCCAAATTTATCTTCAATGGCGTTGGTGCATTCATCCTCCCACCAGTAGAACCGCTTGAATATTTCCGCCTGCATGCCATCCCCGGGATTGTCCTGATAAACCAGGAACCTGGTATCCTTCAGCTCGCGCTTGGCGCTGAGAGCGCGGCAGATTGTTTTGGTAATCTCAAGCTCATAGGGGGCCAGGGTTTCAATTCCCTTGGCATTCAGGTAAGTGATAATTTCCCAGTCCCACATGGCGACGGTGCCAAACTCGGAGGTAATGATGACGATGGGTATATCGATCTTGGCGATCTTGTCCGCCTGCCGGTAAGCTTCACCGATAAGGACCGGGAAAAGGGCGGCATCGGCATCGGGAAGAGGGTTGCCCAGCGCTACCGGCTCCAGGATCTCGGCTTCTTCTTTGAGCAGTTCCTTGATGCAGTTTACCTGCCGGTCAAATTCCTCGTCTCTTTTCCCTTGAAAGTATAGGGGCACTAACCTTGCCTTCATCTATTTCCCCTCCCAAAAATACCGTCCAGACCGGATTGCTCCAGTCCTTGGTGCTTGCTCTTCCGGGTCGGAGCGGCGGAGAGCCGCTCCGACCCGGAAGCTTCGACCTCTTCCTTCTCCCACGCTTAGCTGTCGATAAACAGCAGTCCCGGTCTTTCGAATTTGATGCCGTCAACTTCCTTGTAGATCTTCGGGAAGCTGACGGGCCGGGTTACAAACAGGGGGCCTTCTTCGGTAACGATGAAAGCGTCCTCAGTTTTCGTTCCGTCGATGACCGGGTTGAAGCAGTAGCACTGGTTTACCTGGGTAATTCCGTGGGAGGTAGGCGTAATAACGTAATCGCGGTTGTTGTATCCCTGGGGCCCGCCTTGTCCGTGCAGCCTCCACATCTCGCCGTAGCCGAGATCTTCGTAGGCCTTCTTATTGGCATGGTAGGCATTGATATCGTCCTGGCCGATCTTGACCGCGGCAATGGAGCGGCACTCGATCTCGCAAGTATCGTCATACTGCTTGGCCAGTTGCGGGTCTTTCTTCCCAAAGTGGACCATCCGGGTGACGGTGGTGATCAGGCCCTTGTAGCGCCCGTTCACGGAAATTTGCAGGTGCTTCTCCAGCTTCTTCCCCGTGGGGATTCCGTGGCGATACTTGTAAGCCCGCTCATCGGCGGAGACCAGGAATAAGACCTGGTCAATATTGTGTTTCCACAGCGCTTCGCACAAGCCCCCGGTAATCTCGTACTCGGTCATGCCCGGCTTAACGGAGGCGATATATTCCTCCAGGGCCGCCGAGAGGGTCTTGCCCAGGTAGAGATAGCGGCCGATTTCATTGTCGGTGAGAGTGTAGCGCAGCGGGTTGATTTTTTCATTGATAACCTTGGCGCTGCCAAAGGGCAAGTCGCTTCCCACCTTGCTCAAGTCGCCGACGATTTCGGCAACTATATCCGGGGCCTTGTTTTCGTACCATTCGTGCTCCAGGACCTTGAAGCCCAGCTCTTCCATCTGCTCCTCTTCCCGGTAGCGCCGCGCTTCAATAACGCTGGTAATAGCATAAAGCCCGTCCCTGGTAACGAGAATGGAGACAACTCCAGGCTCGACACACAAGGTGACGGAGCTTTTTCCGCCCGCCGTTATCCAGCTGAAGTTGGAGTGCTTGGTAAGAAGCAGGCCATTAAGCCCTTCCCGATCCAGCATCTCCCGAACCCTTTTAACCTTTATAGCGATCTCTTTGCGCCGGCCTTCCAAAGACGCATCTTCCTTATACTTGCACTGGCACTCGTTCATATTTCCTCTCTCCTTGTAAAACTTTATTCCGGGGAATGAAAAGCTTAAAGCGCTTTTATTCCCGAATTGTTTTCCTCTGGCTATCCTTTTTGGCAAGCCACTTGCGGAAGTATCTGGGAGCTAATAGTTAGGGTGAAAAGGGGAACACCGTCAAAGGCTTCAAATGCTTGTCCGGGCAATCCACAGATCTTCTATTTTGGAATGCAGCGGTGTCCTTTTGTCTCATGTTCCCCTCCCATCAATCCTGCTTCATGGAAGCTGCCTCCTGGCTGCATCTTTGCTTCGACCGGCCGAATGGCGTCATGCTGCCGTTTTCCTACGTACCTGCTGCGTACCTGTAGTCTTCCGATTGATGGGAAGAGATGTCGGTGTTCCCCTTCACCTTCCATTAGATAGAAATTGGAGGCGATGCGGCACCAGCTATCTGGTTACCACGATCTCTCCTTCTTTCATAACCATTTTGATCTTCTCTTCCTGGCCCAGGATGCTGATATCCTTCAGCGGATCCCCGTCGATAAGGAGGATGTCGGCAAACTTCCCGCTTTCCAGGGTGCCTGTCTTGTCCTCAATGCCGATGGCTTCTGCGGCGGTCTTGGTGCCGGCAACCAGGGCCTGCATCGGGGTCATCCCCAACTCCACGAACATGCGCAGCTCGTTAAAGTTGTCATAGCCCTGGCGGATGAAGGGACATCCGGCATCAGAGCCGAAGGACATCTTGACTCCTTTTTCCATCAGCATCTTGAAGTTCTTCTTCCTGAATTCCCAGGTCTGAATGGCCTTTTCCAGCTGCCAATCCGGCACCCGGCCTGCTCCTTTCTCGGCAATCACGCGCACGTACCAGTTGGTCCCTTCCAGGATGACATTGTTTTCCACCATCATTTCCGCGCACTCTTCATCCATAAAGAAGCCGTGCACGATGATATCGGCTCCCGCTTTGATGGCGTTTTTAATGGCTACGGGACCCTGGGCGTGGATCATGACCTTTTTGCCCATCTTGTGCGCTTCTTCAGCAGCCGCGGTCAGCTCTTCCAGGGTGGCCTGGGCCGCCGTGGCAATACCGGGGCTGATGACGTCTCTGCTGGCCACCAGCTTAATAAAATCCGTGCCGTTGTAGATATTCATGCGGGCCATCTTTCTCCACTGATCCGGCCCGTCCACGTGGACGGTAGACTGTTCGGGATGAATGGGAATATTGGCCAGCCAGGGCGGCAGGAAGTAGCCGTGACCGCCGGTTACCGTCAGGTGATATCCGGCCGCGAAGTACCGCGGACCGACGATGTCGCCCCTGTTAAGGGCATCCCGCAAGGCCACCTCCAGCCAATTCCACCCGCAGCCCCCGTCTTTCAGGGAGGTAATCCCCATTTCCAGGGTCTTCTTTAAGCGGGGAATGCATCTCAGGGTAAGGGAGAGGGGGTTGTTCTTTAAGAACATGGAGGTGAATTCGTCCCCTGCTTCCCCGTCGGTGTAGATGTGAACGTGGCTGTCGATCAATCCGGGCATTACCGTTTTGCCGGAAGCATCGATAACTTTAACCTTTTCCCCTTCAGGAACCTTTACTTCGTTGGCCCTGCCAACAGCGGCAATTTTGTCGTCTTCGACTACGACAACGGCATTCTCCACGGGAGGCTTGCCCGTCCCGTCAATCATCGTTCCGCCTTTAATGACGATTGTACTCACCGAATGGCACTCCTTTCAGCACATTTTTTCTCCGCCAATATGTCAAGACAGTCATATAAATTTGCCGCCTAGTACCTTTTCGTTTATAAACGCCACCTCCCCACCTTGCTGCTAGTTCCCCAGCTCCCTCCCTTCTTCTTCGTTTATTTTATTCGTCTTAGCGGCAAAAAAACGGCCAGCTTTATCCGTTATTGGGACAACCTTTCTCTAAAGGTGTTGATTAGGATGGCGATAAAGACGATGACCCCTTGCACAAAGTCGGTGTAGTATCCGCCAACCCCGCCGGTTCTTACAATCATCACGATCAACTGGACCAGGTAGGCACCGGCGATAACGTTAATGAGGTTCCCTTTTCCCCCGTTCATGCTGACACCGGCAATAACGGGTGCGGCAATGGCAGGCATAAGCCATTCCACAGCAAACCGGGCCGATACAAAGCCCATCCTGGCCGAGAGAACATAACCCGCCAGGGCGGCAAAAACGCCCGACATTACAAAGGCGATGATTTTAATTCTATCTACCGGAATACCCATGGCCGCGCAGGCATCGGCGTTTCCACCCACCAGATACATCCTGCGGCCCGTTACCGTCCGCCGGGCAAAGATTATGGCCAGGATAAGAACCAGCACAAAGAAGGGAATCAGCAAAGGTATACGCCCAATGACATTAAATCTCCCCATAAACATCCAGGCGTCGGGAAGGCCGGTCTTGGCGGCACCCTTGGTAACGATAAGCACAAAACCGCTCAACATCCACCACACGGCCACCGTTTGGATCAGGGAGGGTATTTTCATCTTGGTAACCATCAACCCGTTGAAAATCCCCACCACCACACCAAACAAGAGAACGAGTATCATGGCCAGGGGGACGGGAAGTCCGGCTTCCCACAGCATGATGGAAATCATGGGCGAAAAAGCGGCCACGGCCACAATGGACATGTCAATTTCGCCTACCAGCATGGCGAAAGTCATTCCGAAAGCAAGAAGACATACCGTGGTTCCCTGAACCAGAATGGTCACCATCGTCGTTGAAGTAAAAAGATTCGGCACAATAATACCCGCGACAATATAGAGAACAATGAACATGATCCAGGTGTAATATTCCCCCAGAAAATTCCTGATGGATTTACCCCGGCTGTTTGATTTGCTGTTGGCAAGCTCCACTTGCTTCTACCTCCTAAACATAGAATCTAAGCAATGTGTTTGTTGATTCATTGGCACAAAATAGCATTTATTCTTGGGGAAGCATGAATTCTACGATTTGATCAACGCTTACTTCTTCCGTATCACCATAAAAGATCTTTTCGCCCCCCCTTAAAACCATGATCTTGTGGGTTAAATTCTTAACCAGTTCCAGGTCGTGGGAAACAATAATCATGGTCACATTATGCTGCTGGTTCACTTTTTTGAGGAAATTGACGAGCTCTTCACGCCCTTCGAGAGACAGCAAGGTGAAAGACTCGTCCAGCAAGAGGATCTTGGGATCGGATTCGATAGCCCTGGCGACGGCGATGATTTGCCGTTCTTCTCCGGACAGTTTGCCCACTTCGCATTCTAAATCAATAGACAGCCCGTATTTTTCAATTGCTTTTCTCGTCAACTCTTTCATCTGGTTGATATCCAATAATTTAAAAGGACCGACCCCTTTTCCGGTTATCTCCCGGCCCATAAAAAAATTCTCCCAGGCCGTAGCCATATCCACCAACTCCAAGAACTGGTGAGTAATGGCCACTCCTTCCTTCATGGCGTCAGCGGAACTTTTGAACTGAACGCGCTTATCTTCAATGTATATCTCGCCACTGGTTGGTTGAAGATAACCGCAGAGAATCTTCAAAAGAGTAGACTTCCCGGCGCCGTTATCCCCCACCAGCCCCAGAATTTTTCCTGCCTCGAGTTCAAATGAGACATTCTTTAAGGCTTTGATCATGCCAAAATTCATTGAAATATTATTTGCTCTAATCATTATCATGAACTCTTTTCACTCCTCTCCCTCTGCCTGCCGAATAACAACCGGAACATGCAATGCATAAGACCAGTTGGAAAGGTTGTAGAAAAAGCATTTGATCATCCGGCCAATCCCATGGCCAGCTTAAAGATATGCCCGCTGTCGGCAGCTTCCACATCGAAATGGCCCACAATACGGCCCCTGCGCATGACCATCACTTCGTCAACAAAGTCTTTGATCTGCTCAAACCACTGGGTAGTAATAATAATGGAGGTACCCCTGGATTCCCTGGCATCTTTGAGAATGGCAAAAATGTCGTTAATTACCCTTTGAGACAGCCCGTGGTAGGGCTCGTCCAGCAGGAGAAGCTTCGGGTTGGTATCAATGGCCCGGGTTACGGCTACAATCTGCCTCTGTCCACCGGAAAGCTGTCTTACTTCCCGGTCCACATCAAATTTATGGCCGTAGCCGGAAATGGTCTTTTGGGTGGTCTCCCGCATTTTTTTAAGATCCAGCAGGGTAATCGGTCCGGATTTCCTGGTCAATTCCCGGCCCAGGTAAAAGTTTTCCCAAATCGAGGCAATATCCACCAGTTTAACGAACTGGTGCACCATGGCCACACCGCTGTCATAGGCATCGGAAGGGTTTTTAAAATCCGCCTTCTGACCGTCCAGATAAAATTCCCCGCTGTCCGGCTGCAGCGCTCCGTTTAGAATGCTGAGGAGGGTGGTCCTGCCGGCGTTGTTATCGCCAACGATGCCGAAAACTTTGCCCCGGGGAAGGGTGAAGGAAACATTGTCGAGAGCTTTAATGGTCCCAAAGCTCTTGGAAAGATTTTTTACTTCCAACATTGGGTTCTCATTAGACATTTCAATTCCCCCGATCCGGTTCGCAATCAATGATTAATCTTAAAGGTGTTTATCTTGCCATAATGCTCCCCCGAAGGGGAACATTATGGCAAGAATTATCATCCAACTACTAACTGCTACTCGCTGTTCCGGCTTACTGCTTCTTAAGCCATTCCTCGTACTCGGCAATCAACTGATCGCACCACTCCGGTCTGGTTCCCTTGGCTTCAAATTCGGGGATGGGATCCAGGTCAGAGCCGACCACCTTGATACTGCTGTGTCCCCACAGCTCCCAGGTGTTCACATTGTTGCGGTCAATCCGCGGTGCCGGGGTGGTTCCTGTCGGGGTCTGGGAATCGGCAATGTTTTCCACGACCATAACTTTGTCGGTGCCGCCCCAGTAGCATCCTTCAGGCTGCTTGACTTCCAGAGGAATGGGCACTTTGTGCAGTTCATAGGGTTCGGACTGGTAGGAAGGATCCTTCAAGAGGTGTTCTTTGGCAATTTGCCAGAGAGACTTGGCGATGGAGTCCGGAGTTTGCGAGTAGACAACGTCGATTAACCCATTTCTGAGCCACATCAGAGTCGAGGTCTTGCCGTCGATGGAGCCAACCCATACGTGGTTGGGATCGCCGACATAGTAGAGCTTGCCGTGTTTCTGGAGGGCTTCCAGGGCTCCCAGGAGGTAAGCTCCGTCGCTGCCGGAGAGGATGGCGTCAACGTTGGCAGCGGCGCCACCAAGAGCGGCATCAATGGCGTCCGCCCAGCCATCGGGCTCAAAACCGCCGGTGACTTCGATGAAGTTAACGTTGGGGTAGTTCTCCTTGATCCAACGGAAGCCGTCCTGTCTCAGTTTCCAGCCATGAGAGGAGAGGTCCCCGTTGAGGGCGACAACAGTTCTGCCGTCCGCGGAGCCGTACTTCTCTTCCAGCCACTGGACGCATTCCTTGGCCAGGGCCAAGCCAGCATCGTAGTCGCTGTACTGGGCACACAGGCTGGCCTTGCCGGTAATGGCGTCTTTGTAGACAACTACCGGGCAATGGTACTCTTCCTCGGCAATGCGGATGGCCTCATTGACCCCTTCGCGGCTTACCGGGCAGATAAAGAGGATATCGGCCTGCTGCGCGTAGGTGATAATCTGCTCATACTGGGTGGTGTCAGATCCTTCAGCCGTAGCGAATTCGAATTTCCAGCCGTCGGCTTCAATAGGCTGCTTTAAGTATTCCACCAGCGTAGTCCACCAGTGTTCGCCGGTATAGGGCATTAACAGCCATACGGTTTTCCCGTGCTTGAATTCGCCCGTGGCTTGCTGATCGTCCTGGCTGCATCCGACTAACAAGAAAGCTGCCAATGATAATGCTATGACCAGCATTACAAGCAAAAACGGTACTCTCTTCATCTCATCCTTTTCCTTTCTTGTTTTTTTGCCCCCACTCAAGGGATAACGTCAGAAGCCAACAATTTAATTTGTTTCTTCTATCCGGCTCTGTTAACCACCCCCCTCATGCAAGTCTTTTTATTAGTAGCAAAACCCCTCCTTTTCTGAAAATTTTGATTTACAAAAACAATACTCCCTTTCGTCCTGCTTTTTTAAAGCAAAGCTTTGTAATCTTGTTTCCCCAAAATCCTGTCATCCTGTAATGATAATATTACTTAGCTAAAGTATATTACGCTCCTTAGAACTTGTCAACCTGTCGCCGCCTCCCAATTTTTCCGTAAACCCCTCAGAGTTACCCAATAAAGCGGCCAAAAGATTGGAAAACAACGATTTAAGCCCCGGGAGAGCATAATTCTGGCGCAAAAAATGGAAGCTCGACCTTATCTTCGCCGGGCAGCCGGTATAACAGGAAGGCAAAAGGGTTTTGGCAATTGTAGGAAGAATATAAAAATACACTGATAAAATAAAATAAGAGGTGATTTTTATGTCCCCTATTACCCTGGAAAAGGTAAAAGAGCTTCTGGCTCGGGAAGAGAAGCGCTATGCCGAAGCACGGCCGAAATCCAAGGCCCTTTACGAGAAGGCGCAGCGCTGTTGTGTAGGAGGCGTTCCCATGAGCTGGATGAGGATCTGGCCGGGGGGCTTTCCCATTTTTGTTCGCGAAGCCAAGGGTGCCTACCTTACCGACGTGGACGGGCACCGCTACCTGGACCTCTGCCTGGGTGATACGGGAGCCCTCTTCGGGCATGCCCCGCCGGAGGTAATCGGCCCCCTCACCCAGCAGATGAACCGGGGAATGACCACGATGCTGCCCACGGAAGACTGCATCGAGGTCGGGGAAGAGCTTTCCCGGCGCTTCGGGCTGCCCTGCTGGCAGGTATTGATGACCGCCTCCGATGCCAACCGGATGGCGCTCAAAGTCGCCCGGGAATTCACCGGCCGACAGTTGATCCTGGCCTTCAACGCTTCTTACCACGGCAGCGTCGATGAAACCCTGGTGGTGGACTTCTTTGGCCACTTGATGAACATGCCGGGGCTGATGGGGCCGCTGGTCAAGGATCCCTCCCAAATGACCCGCATTGTCGAATTCAACGATATCGAAGCCCTGGAAAAAGCCCTGGCTCCCCGGGATGTGGCCTGCGTCATCACCGAGCCGGTAATGACCAACGTAGGGATTATCCACCCGGAGCCGGGCTTCCACGAAGCTTTGCGCCGTCTTACCCGCCAATACGGCACCCTGCTCCTCATCGACGAGACCCACACCATCTGCGGCGGGCCGGCGGGGATGACCGGCGAACTGAAACTGGAGCCCGATATCTTCGTCCTGGGCAAACCCATTGCCGGGGGTTATCCGGCGGCGGTGGTGGGCTTCTCCCGGGAGATCGGGGAGATGCTCGCTCGCAGGGTGCCCTGGCACAACTTCTTCGGCTTCGGGGGGACCCTCTCCGGGAACGCCCCGGCCGTGGCCGCCATTAAGGCCACCTTGAAGCATCTCCTAACGGAAGAAGCTTTCGCCCGCATGATCCCCCTGGCCCGGAAGATGGAAGAAGGAATCGCCGCCATCATCAAGGAACACCAGCTGCCCTGGTATGTGGCTCGCATCGGCTGCCGGGTGGAGTTCCGCTTCCTGCCCGAGCCCCCCCGGCGGGGGATCGACACCTTGTTAGACGTGGATTACAACCAGGTTGACCTGATCAGCGAAGGGCTTACCGGGCCCCTGGAGGCGCTTATTCACGTATACTGTGCCAACCGCGGGATCCTTCTCTCCCCGGTCCACGACATGGCCCTGGTCTCCCCCCTGACCAGCGAAGAAGAGGTGGACCGCTACGTCCGGGTTATCGGGGAGTGCGTAGAGGAGCTGCTGGCTTAGCCCATCTGCCCGCCGACCGGCCGCTTCCCCGCCGCCGGGAACATATTCTTCCCGCGAGAAGAACTCTTGCCAGGGGGAAAAATCTAGATCATAATAGGAATATATTAGCCTGGCATAGGCGGGGGGATAAGATGAAAAAGATCAAGGTATGTGTCGTCGGCTACGGCAATGTGGGCCGGGAGGCGGTGAAATGCATCAACCGTGCCCCTGACCTGGAGTTGGCCGGTGTGGTCAGGAGGGAGGTTAAGGAGAGCGGCGCTCCCTGGCCCGTGGCCACCCGGGTAGAAGAGCTGGGGCCGGTGGATGCGGCCATCCTGGCCGTACCTTCCCGGCAGGTGCCCCTTGTCGCCCCTCTCTACCTGCAGAAGGGCATTAATACCGTGGACAGTTTTGACCTGCATGGGGAGCCTATGCTGGCCCTTCGGGAGAACCTGGACCGGGAGGCCCGGAAGAGCGGGCGGGTGGCCGTAATTGGGACCGGCTGGGATCCGGGCACCGATTCCGTCATCCGGATGCTCCTTGCAGTCATCGCCCCGGGCGGCATCACCTACACCAATTTTGGACCGGGAATGAGCATGGGGCACAGCGTGGCCGCAAAATCAATACCCGGGGTTAAAGATGCCGTCTCCATCACCATCCCCGTGGGCTTTGGCCAGCACCGGCGGGATGTCTATGTGGAACTGGAGGAAGGGGCCGATTTTGCCGAGGTCGCCCGAAAAATCCAGGAGGACCCCTATTTTGTGCATGATCAGACCCGGGTGCAGCAGGTTGACGATGTGAGCGGGCTCAAGGTCATGGGCCACGGCGTCCGGATTGAACGCCTGGGCAGCTCCGGCGAAGCCCAGAATCAACGGCTTACCTTTAAGATGAAGCTGAACAACCCTGCGGCCACGGCGCAGATTATGGTCGCCGCCGCCCGCGCCTCCATGCGGCTGGCCCCGGGAAGCTACGTTTTAGGGGAGATCCCCCCCATTGACCTGCTCCCCTTTTCCCGGGAGGAAGTCATCAAACACATGGTTTAGAAAGCAGGCCCAAGAGCAGGGCCTGCCCCCGCGATGGATCCAAAAAGGCCGGCTTCCAACCGCCGGCCTTTTTCAATGATCCGGCTCCGGGAAACCGGCCTAAAACATGGCGCCGGTTCTTTAAAGACCCCTTTTGGGCATCGTTCCGGCTCCCAGGAGCCGGCTTTTTGCTTCGCTCCAGTTTTTAAAGGCGGCTTTTGCATCCATCGGGCTCTTCCAGGCTATTCGAAGCGTACTTTTGCACGGCTCCGCATCGCGCCGGCGGAGGCAACTTCCGGCCCGGCCGGCCTTGGGAGCCGGCCTTTTGCCTCGATCCGGCGCCGTTGAAGTACCGCCACGGCAGTGGCCCCCCTGGCGGCCTGAGGCCGGCCTCCCGGCTTCAAAGCCCGGGGATTGAGGCCCGGGGCGGCCGGCGGTGAAGGGAGCCGCCGCCCTTTTGGCCGGCAGCGCCGGCATGGAACCGGACAGGAGAAGCTCCCCGAGGGAACCAAAGGCAGCGCCGCTTTCAGCCGGGGCTCCCGGTGTGGAACTTGTACCTGGTCCAGCGGCGGTAAACCTGGCCGGGCTTCAAGATGGAGCCCTCCCGGAAGCAGCCGCCCACCCCGATGGGAGGGTTCTGGGTCTCCAGGCAGATCCCCATCCTCTTCTCCGGTAATCGACCGTTATAAAGCTTCCTGGCCACAGGAAAGTTGGTGGTATAGAGCACCACGCAAGGGTTGTTCGTGGTCACGGTCAGCCCCCGGCCCGACCGCTCATCCATTAGCTCCATCCGTCCCGTTTCGCGGCCAAAGAGAAAGGGGTGATCGTAGCCGCCCGCCGCTTTAAGCTGGGGATGGTCGGCCTCCAGGTCTTGGCCGATCTCCTTGGCCGCCCGGAAATCAAAGGGGGTTTCCTTTACCGTCAGGGCTTTTCCGGTAGGAACGAAGAAGCTGGACAACTCCAGGAATTGATCCGCTTCGATCTTCAACTTGTGCTTCAGGATGTTTCTCTCCAGGTCTCCGCTGAGATTGAAGTAGGTATGATTGGCCACATTAACCACGGTGGTTTTATCCGTTTCCGCGGCAACGACAAAGTAAAGCTCGTTGCTGTTGTTCAGGATATACTTGACGGTCGCCTTCACTTCTCCCGGGAAGCCGGCTTCGCCGTCGGCGGAAGTGCACTCCAGGACCAGGCCCACCTCTTTCTCCCCTTCAAAAGGGCGGACCTCCCAGAGCTTGCTGTGCCATCCGCAGGGGCCGCCATGGAGGGTGTTCACTCCCAGGTTGTTTCTCTCCAGCTCGTAGACCCGGCGGTCCAGCTCAATGGCGCCGCCGTATATTCTTCCGGCAAAGCGACCAATTACCGCGCCGTAGTAAGCTTCGTTTTCCAGGTAGTCATTAATGTCGGCATAGCCCAGGATTATATTTTGATACTTCCCCTTCCGGTCCGGAGCAAATATGCCGGTGATAACGCCGCCCAGGTTGAGAACGGACACCCTGATCCCGCCGTCGTTTTCCAGGGTATCAAGGCCTTGCCTTCAATAGTGCCCCGGCTTGTCGAATAAAGCTTCATTGTTTGCCATCCCTTTCCCGCCAGTTGATTTGCAAAAAACCTGAGCTTTTAATTTGGTCTTTCCAAGAGTTTAAAAATGTAATAAATCCGGAAGCTTTAGATGCACTGCTTCAAGATCTCTCTTATTTACTCCAGGGCAGCGGGTTTGGCCGGGTGTTGGTGAAAGCCGGCCTATCTTCTTCAACTTCCGATCCAAATACTGCCGGGAGGTTTGGCCGGGTGCTGGTGAAAGCCGGCCTCCTTTGCTTTCTCCATATCCTCCCCGGCCCGGCATAACCGGTCAGAGAAACCTGAGTCCTCCTGCCGTCCACAGCCCCTTCCGGGAAGCCCGCGCGGAAGGGCTGCGGCAAAGGAAAGCGGGATCCAGGAAGGAGGTTATATTGCCGGCGGGCACCTATTCCAGCGGGCAAATGCAGAGCCGTAAAAACTGCGGGGCAGTCAATATGTTGATGATGAGGTGGATCTTGGGAACAGGCAGCCCGCCTCCCGGGCGCCAGCCGCCTACTGGGCACCCATCTCCTTTAAGCTTTTGCCGGAAGCCGCCTGGGCCGGCTCTCTTTCCCTTCTTCTCCTGTTGAGCTCCGCCAAGATCTGGGCATGTTTTCCCTTGCTGAGACTGTACCTCCACGTGGGAATTACCCCCAGAACGGAGCCGATGGCCGGCAGGACGGTGACAATGGCAAACAGGGCAATCATGACCTCCGGGAAGCCCTCCCGGGCGATGCCTCCTGCGGCCACATATTGCTGCATGGCCTCGGCGTTGTAGCCAACAAAGCTTAACACCATCAGGGCCCCGTAATAAGCCACCGCTGCTTGTAATTTGGCCAGAAAGGTCAATCCCGCGAAGCAGAGGCCGTCCGCCTTCTCTCCCGTTTTCCACTCCAGGTAATCCACCGTATCGGCAATCATGGATACCTGCAATACAATGGGGAAGCCTTGCAGGACGCCCACCAGGAAAATTAAAATAGTTACGATTAAAATGGTATCCAGTTTGAACAGGAATAAGAGAAAGAGCACTGCGTAAGGGATGACACTAAGCAAGTGGGACCAGTTGTACAAATTCTTCTTGGTGAAAACATTCAATAAAGCAGGAGTGAAATACATGGCCACCAGGTTGCCCACGAAAAAACCGCCGCCGATAACGGCAAAATAAAACATGGTACCGGCTTCATTGCCGTTGGCATAATACCACAAGATCAGATAGTTGGAGCAGCTGGCGATCATCATTTTGGTACTGCTTAAAATGCCGGAGAGCATTATCTGGATGTAGGGTTTATTTTTCCCTAATAAAGCAAATTGCTTAAGCACATTCGATTCCTTGTAAGTAGGCGGAATCTTCTCCGTTACGTTAGGACCCACCAGTTGAAACATGGCACACCCGATAACGGCAAAAACCAGGGTGGCCATAAAATAGCCGTATGCCCCGGTAGTGGGAAAGATAAAGGTGTTTCCCGTGTTTTTAAACAGTCCGACCACGGTAACATAGACCAGGATAGGTATGGCACTGCCCACGGCGCCGGCAACCCGGGCCAGGGAGAGCAGTTTAGTCCGGTCTTTTTCGCTTTCCGTCATTAGCGCCGTGATGCCCCAGAGGGGGATATCCCCCACAGTATAAATCATACCCCATAGGATATAAGTTACGTAGATAAAGATCACCGTCAAAGTCGGGTTTTGGTTATAATTAACCGTCGATGAAAAAGCCCCCACCGTGGCAAGGAAAACTAGTGCAGGAGCAACCATGAGATAGGGCCTGCACTTCCCCCACCGGGACCTGGTCCGGTCAACGATTAGGCCCATGATAAAATCGTTGCAGGCATCCCAAACCCTGGCCACCAGCATCAGGACCGCCACTATGGCCGGCGGCACATAGAGGGCCTCGGTATAATACAGGGCCAGGCCTACGCCGACGACATTGTAGATAATGTTTTGTCCCGTCAAGCCGATCAAGTAGTAGTTTCTCTCTTTCCTGCTATAGGTCTTTACTGCATTCTCCATCCAGCACCTCCGGGCTTCCCTGCAACCGGCCTTAAAAAGGAGCCGTTTACCCCCCCAAAAGCAAGCGGCATTCCTTCAGCAGGTCGCGGATGGGTAGATCATAGGGACATTTCTCTTCGCATTCACCGCATTCCACGCAGGCGTCCGCCTTGATTTTCTGGCTATGGTACCTGTCGGTGGCCCACTCCAGCAGCCCGTAATGCTTGGCATAGCCCAGCATCAGCAGGTTGAAGGTAATGTCGATCCCCTGGGGGCAGGGCCGGCAATACTCGCACCGCCGGCAAAATCGGTTCCCCAGGCTTTTAACTTCGGCCCACAGCTCTTCCTCCTCCCGGGGAGTTAATTCCTCCCCCATCAGGCCAACGTTTTCCAGCACTTCCTCCCGGCTCTGCATCCCCGGGATTACGGTAGAAAGGGGCTTCCGCAGAAGGAACTTGAGGGCCGCCCTCCGGGAAGTGAGCACCCCTCCCGCCAGGGGCTTCATGGCGATAGTCCCCACCCCCATCTCCTGCGCCAGGGGGAGCAGTTCCTCTTCCGCCTCCAGTTCCACGGCGTTGAAGGGAAATTGCACGGTATCAAAGGGGCGGCGGCGAAGGGCTTCCGCCAGCAGGGCCGGAATATGGCCGGTAATGCCGATGTAGCGAACCTTCCCCTCCCGCCGGGCTTCCTCCAGCCCTTCCAGGGCGCCTTCCGGCCCGAAAACCTTCTCCAGCGCTTCCCGGCTGCGCAAGTTGTGGAGCTGGTAAAGGTCGATATAATCGGTGCGCAGGTCCCGCAGGCTTTGCTCCAGCTCTTGTTTTAGCGCCGACTTGTTCCGCGCCATGGACTTGGTGGCCAGGATAACCTGGCTTCTCCGACCCTTCAAGGCCAGGCCGATCTTTTTCTCGCTGTCCGAGTAGCCCCGGGCGGTGTCAAAAAAGTTGATGCCCAGTTCCAAAGCCTGCCGGATGGTATCGACGGCCTCCTCCATCCCCGTCCTTTGAATGGGTATGCCGCCGAAGCCGATGGCGGATACTTTCAAGCCTGTCTTCCCTAAAAAACGGTATTCCATTTCTCAAAACCCTTTCGTTTTTTTAAACTGAACAATCCCCAAGGGGGAATGCGAAACCAAACATAAACGGCGACTTAAATGGCCTAGGAGCATTCCGGTTTCCTATTATATGAGAAATAAATAATAATTAGTGCTACATATATGATAAAATTCTGCAGCCAGCTCTATATTCCTTTTTAATTTGGAAGCTTCCAGGCCGGGAGAAAGTTGACGTGTCTGGCGTCGTTTTCTGAATATTCAATCAAGTTGACAAAGTTGACGTGCCAGGCACCAATTACTTTGGCAGGCACAGTAATATATTATATAACATACTACGGGGAGTGATAATATATGGGCGGCACAATTTCTAACGACCTGATCCGCGGGCACACCGACACCATAATTTTAAACATACTGCGCCAGGGCGACAGCTACGGCTACGAGATTTACAAGAAGATTATCTCGCTGAGCGGGAATCAGTACGAATTGAAAGAAGCGACCCTGTATACAGCCTTCCGGCGCTTGGAGAAGGACGGTTGCCTTATCTCCTACTGGGGGGATGAAACCCAAGGGGGTAGGCGCAAATACTACCGGATTACCGACGCCGGGCGGGAGCTCTATGACCGCAATAAAAAAGACTGGGAATTTGCCAAAGTGGTATTGGATAAATTGATTCAAGGGAGGCTCGAAAACGATGGAGCATAAACCAGACCTGGAGAAAAAATATCGACCTCCTGGATAAGCTGTTTTCCGGGGTTGGAACAACTTCACAACTTCGAGACTTAAAAGAAGAGCTGGCCATAAATATCAAGGAGAAGACGGCGGATTTGCAGTCCGGAGGCCTAGATGAAGAACAGGCTTTTGAAGAAGCCATAATATCCATGGGTGACCTTAGCGGGCTGGTAAACGATATGAGGAAACTGGGGGAAGAAATGGGGGCCAGGCCGGAGGCACCCTCGACCCTTACGGCCTATTTTTCTACGGGCGGTATCGTAGCGGGAGTATTGCTAGTCTTGTTCGGTTTATTTGTTTCCTTGATGTTGTTCTTTATGGAGATGGGAGTCCTGGAGGTAGTTGCCTGTGGAATCTACATTGTCTTCGGGGCCATACTCTTAACCTACAGCATTTTAACCAGAGAAACGGCAAAAAGGTACGCCATGAATCAAATCCGGGCCGCCCTCTACGCCTTATCCGTTGGGCTGGTGCTGTTCGGCTTTTACGCCGCCACGGTCTCCTATTTTGCCACCGGAGAAATATTTATCTTCACCGCCTCGCTAATGTGGTTCTTTTTAGGCGGGGTCGGATTAGGTTTATTGCTCCTCCTTACCGAACCAGGCAACCGCAAGAAAAGTTAATAAATCCCTGAATCCGGGAGACGGGTCCCCTGGCCTTTGTTCCCCTTCCACCGGCCGGTGCCGGTCTTCCAAAATAAAACCTTTGCCCGGAGCCTATTGAAGAAATAGTGAGAAAAAAGACAAATCTATCCCATATATCATGATCCGCTTCTATTCCTGGTATTGCGGAGAACACCAGGAAGACGTGACCTAAAAAATATAAATAAGAAGAAAAGGAGACCGCACCTCATAAAAAAACTGAGCTTCCCCGAGCAGTTCATGGGAAGTGTCCTTAACGGATTTTATCTTTGCCGCTGACACTACGGGGATCTGAATCCGGAAATGCTGGAAGGTTACGAAACGGGCATCCTGCTAACCAGGCACGATATCTACCATAAGCTAGTCTTTTTGAAGTCAGCCATTATGACCTGGACGCTTTCGCGGATTTAACCATAACCCGGCACAGATATCCCTAATAAACAAATCATTTTTGCTTGCTCTAGGCTTTTATCTGAATACTATCTTTGAGAAGCGATTACCCGTGCTGACTAATTGTGAGCCAAAAACAGCATAAAGATCCTACCCTTATCCCCATAAATACTACTTTTTAGAATAAAAAAGGGCTTTTGACATCGATATTATTTTTTTATACAGTATAAAATAATCAAAAAAACATATCCAGTAAAAAGCCTTATCAACTTAGCTGCCCTTAATCCGTTTTTCCCCCACTTTTTTCAGGGTAGTCCCCCGGACAACTACTTTTTCTAGATAAAGGGGGTGCCTTCTCACGAAAGGTTTTTCCATCCGGGTAATATTAACAAGGAGGCATGATCGTGTCATATAAAAAGACCTGGTTTGTTGTATTGTTGTTTCTGGTAGTGGTGTTTTCTTTGTCAGGTTGCACCGATGGAGCCGGAGAATCAACTTTTGAAAAAGCCAAGAAAGAGGGTTATGTCCGCATCGGTTTTGCCAACGAAGCACCTTATGCTTACGCCACTGAAGAGGGAAAGGTCACCGGCTTGAATGTGGAGATCGCCCGGGCCATTTTGAAAGAGCTGGGCATCGATGAAATAGTTCCCGTGGTAACAGAGTTCGGCTCCCTTATTCCGGGCCTGCAGGCCAAGCGCTTCGATATGATCACTGCGGGGGCGTATATAACCCCGGAGCGGGCCAAAGAGGTGGCTTTTGCCAACCCTGAGTACCAGATCGGCGGCGGCATTGCTGTTCGGGCGGGCAACCCGTACAATATTACCAGCTATTTCGACATCGCGGACAACCCCGAGATCAAGGTGGCCGTAATGGCCGGAGGGCTGGAGTACAATCACATGATCGCCTGCGGCGTAGCAGAAGAACAGATTGAAACAGTTCCCGATCAGCCTTCCACCATTGACGCCCTCATCGCCGGAAGGGTTGACGTTATCACCATGACCAGCATGGCGCTGCGCACCTATGTCAATACCGCCAACAACCCCGACATTGAATACGTGGAAGATTTTGAAGTAGCGGTAATAGACGGAAAACCCCAGGCCGGCTTCGGCTCTTCCGCTTTTCGGCATGAAGACAGCGATTTTCTGGAAGCATACAACCAGGAACTGCAGAAGCTCAAAGATTCAGGAAAGCTACTGGAGATCCTGGAACAGTTTGGCTTTTCCGAAGCAGAATTTCCTGGTTACATTACTACCGAGGAGTTGCTTGAAAACTGGTAGCCTGATCCGGTCCCGGGGTGTCCCCGGGACCGGCTTAAATCCGGCTGTCACATAATGTCCGGTAAACTAAAAAGAAGCCATTCCAAGCCGGTCCCTTGATACTCAAAAAATCAACACCGCCGCAAGTTTGAAGACAGGAGTTGATAGCCATTCCTCCTCCCTTTGATCTACTGCCCACATTATGGCGAGGAGTGGGTGTTACCGTCCAGCTTACCCTTTTTGGTTCGGCATTGGCTTTTGGGGTGGCCCTGATCATCGGTTTCGGGCGCCTCTCCAGGTTCAGGTTAATCCGTCTACTGGCCACCGTTTATATGGAACTTTTTCGCGGGACCACCTTGCTGGTCCAGCTTTTCTGGGCCTATTTTGTCTTACCTCATTTTGGGGTAGAGTTCACGGAGATGCAGATCGGGGTCCTGGTTCTGGGACTGAACTATGGTGCCTACGGTTCGGAGATCGTACGCGGCTCTATCCTGGCAGTACCAAATACGCAAATCGAAGCGGGCATTGCCTTGAACATGTCCCCTTGGCAGATTATGAGAAGAATAATTTTGCCCCAGGCCCTGTTAATGATGCTGCCTCCCTTTGGAAACCTGTTGATCGAACTGTTGAAAGGGACAGCTTTGGTCTCCATGATTACCCTGGCCGATCTTACTTTCCAGGGAACCCTGATGCGGGTATCGACCCTGCGCAGCCTGGAGATATTCAGCCTGGTTCTAATCATCTACTTTTTACTGGCCTATCCCTTAACCCTGGCTCTACGCCTATTCGAAAGAAAAATGGCCGAGGGGAGGAGTTAAAATGTTATGGAACTGGGATTACGCTCTCTCCATTCTCCCCAGCCTGCTGGAAGCGCTCCAAGTTACTATATACGCCACCATTATGGGATTTGCCTTTGCCCTGATTTTTGGCCTGCTTCTGGCTTTTGGGCGCCGTTCAAAGATCCGGGTTTTATCCTTAATCAGCGGAGCTTTTGTGGAATTTATACGCAGCACCCCGCTGCTGGCACAGTTGTTTTTTATTTTTTATGCTCTGCCCCAGCTACCTTACGTCGGTATTTCCTTAAGCCCGCTGACCGCCGGAATTTTAGGTTTGGGCATTCATTACAGCACCTATCTTTCCGAGGTGTACCGGGCCGGAATCGACGCCGTTCCCCGCGGTCAATGGGAAGCAGCCATCGCCTTGAACTTCTCCAAAGGACGCACCTGGCTCAATATTATCCTGCCCCAGGCCATTCCGCCCATAGTCCCGGTATTGGGCAACTACCTAATCGGCATGTTCAAGGATACGCCCATGCTTTCCGCGGTTACCGTAGTGGAGCTGTTGCTCACAGCCAGAATAATCGGGACCCATTCGTTTCGCTTTATTGAACCCTTTACCATGGTAGGGATTTTGTTTCTGGTCTTGAGTTATATCTCTTCCCTGGGAGTGCAGTGGCTGGAGTACCGGCTCAATAGCCGGACGTAAATCTTAAACAGAAAGGGGAATCCTAAAATTAAACCTGAACAAACTATTGACGATGAAGCTTTACCCAACCATTTGAAACCGGGTACTCCCATGGTCCGCTTTCACCGAGTCAGCAAATCTTTTGGTGACCTGGAGGTGCTCCGGGATATAAACCTGGAGATCGCCCCGTCGGAGATTGTGGCTATTATCGGTTCCAGCGGCTCGGGAAAGACCACTCTGGTGCGCATGTTGATGACCCTGGAGAAGCCGACTTCGGGGACCATAGAGGTTGATGGAGAACTTCTCTGGCACAAAAAGGAAAACGGCAGGTTGGTACCTGCCGATGAAAAACACCTGCGGAAGGTGCGCAGCAAAGTGGGCATGGTATTCCAACAGTTCAACCTTTTTCCGCACATGAAAATCCTGCGCAATGTTACCGAAGCTCCCATTCATGTCCTGGGCCTCTCCCGGGAGGAGGCGGAGCAAGAAGCGATTAGCATGCTGGAGAAAGTAGGGTTGGGTGACAAGTTGGATGCCTATCCCTCCCAGTTGTCAGGGGGACAACAGCAGCGTGTAGCCATTGCCCGGGCCCTGGTGATGCACCCCAAGGTGATGCTTTTCGACGAAGTTACCTCCGCCCTGGATCCGGAGCTGGTAGGTGAAGTGCTACAAGTGCTTAAAGAGATCGCCGCCGAAGGCAAAACAACCATGCTCATCGTTACCCACGAAATGGATTTCGCCCGGGAAGTTGCCGATCGCATTGTTTTCATCGACGGTGGCCGTATCCTGGAAGAAGGACCTCCGGAACAGCTCTTCGGCAACCCCAGAAACCAACGTACCCGGGAATTTTTGAGCCGCTTTCGCCGGACCATTTAATTTAATGAAATTTGCCGGACTGCTTTTTCCATTTGAAGTCCGGCAATTTGCATTTCTGGTGCCTGGTAATTTTTTTTCAACAGTGGGTAACATAATAGCAACCGCAAAAAGTTGACAAAGTTGACGTGTCTGGCATCAATTTCAGAATTTTCAATTAAGTTGACAAAGTTGACGTGCCAGGCACCGGATAAGGTTAACCCCGGGAGGAGACATTCCGGGGCGTTACCCAGTAAGCCAGGGGGACGCCCATCAAAAGCATGGTCTGAGCCTTGAGAGCGGGAAGGGCCAGGAGAAAAAGGGAAAAGATGGGCAGCAGCAGCCAGGCCACCAGGGTAGTGGCCAGCTTGGTGAAAAAGGCCGTCACCCCCGGCGGGGGGAAGCGGATAAATTCCACCGCCACCAGCAGAATTAGAGAGAAGAAGCCGACCAGGTAGATCACCCGGGCCAGGGGTTCTATGGATTCGAACCCGGGAGGCACAATGTTGCCCTGGCGCAGCCCGGCGGCGGCCACGGAGCCGGAAAAGAGGACGAACCACGCCGTACTGCGCAGCAAGTGGTCGATGAGGACCTGCAAGAAGCGGAAGCTTTTCTTGAACAGGGGAATGCCCCGGGAGGTTGTCCACCGGCTAAGAAAATAGCCTACGTCCTCAGCCCCCCAGGAGTGGCGGGTCACCTGCTGATAGCGGTTGTGCATGGCCGTCCAAAAATTTTCCCCGTCGATGGCATCGGAACGCGTAGGCAGGAAAACGGGAGTCAGGCTAATTTTGCCCTTTTTAAGCAGGAAAGTTTTTATGAAGACGTGCCAATCCTCGGAGATAACGGCGGGATCCCACCACCCGATCTCCCGGGCCAGGCGCAGGCTCAGGGAATAGGTGCTGATGGGCAGAGGCACGTAGAAGGGAAGAGCCAGCTCGCCCATCTGGGAAGTATGGGAAAAATAAGTCATCAGGCGGATGGGGGCATAGGTCTGCCAGAGGTTGTTGTAATAAAGCAGGGGCGCCTGCCAAAAGCGGTTATACCGCTGGGGATCATCAACAAAAAGGCGGGATAAAGCCGCAAAATAGCGGGGATGAAAAACCGAATCGGCATCGCAGGAGCTTACTGTTACCCGTTCGGGAGGTATCCCCATCTCCTCCACCACCACGCGCCAGGCTTCCTGAACGGCATAGGTCATGTTGGCCGATTTGCAGGGCAGCTCTCCCGGCAGCCCCGCGGGATGAAGAGTAACCAGGATGCGGCAGAACTTGTCGGCATACTCCCTGGCCAGGGCCTCTCCCTTTTCCAGGGATCCCTGCTCCCGGGCCTCCATGGCCAGCACCGGGATTAGGCGCGTAGCCGCCCTGGACTGGACGGCCAGGGCATCCAGGGTTCGCTTTAACACTTTGGGGCTCTCCTTGAAATTGGGGAGAAGAACAATGTGATAGACATCCGCCGGGGCAAAGCCGGCGGATACCCGGACCACCTGGGCATCGGCATCCCAATCCCGCCGTTCCCAGAACAGGCAGCGTATGGAACCGACAATATTGAACAGGGTAATTAAAGCCATGCGCAAAAGAAGGAAGACCAGGAAGATGAAAGCGATGGAGAAGATGACCCGGGGAAAGGCTATTAGCCCCACGGCACAAAAAAGGATTACCGCCCACGACAGGAGGCCCGGCAAGCCGTAAATATAGCCGAAGGGACGGGTTTTCGGGGCGGACTTTTCCTCCCGGGCAGAGGCACCAGCCTCCCGCCGGCCGTTATTTTTGTAGATGACCGTGGCCGTCCCCAGCAGGACGGAACAAAAGAAAGCTGCTGTTATAATAGGAGCATTCTGAATTGTTTTGTGCTCTATGGCTGTTACAAGCAGGGAGATATTGAGCAGAAGGACCTCCAGGTCATTTTCTTGCTGCACGCCGGCTTCCAGATGCTCAGGCCCGTACCCGTAAATGGAGGTAACAAAAAGAGTGCCTATCACCAGCAGCAGAACGGCACCCAGCACTTTTGCATACCGGGAAACAGTCACCTTAAAACCTCTACCTTCAGTGTTTTAAACCCCTTTCACCAGGGGTGAGGGGCGCAGCCGCAAACAGCAAAAATTCCATTTATCGCAAAACAACTGGCAATAGCTATTCTACCATTATTAGCCCCAAAGGACAATCCTTCCTTACAAAAATAAAAAAAGTCAATTCTCTCCGCACCGGCCGGGCCCGTCGAAGGGGGAAAATGATCCCCCCAGCGGCCCGGAAGCCTCCGCCCCTGGGGATGGGCGGGAAAATAGAAGAACCGGGGGCCTTAAAAGCGCTGCGAGGTCCGGATTGTTACGCCCCCATATAAACACCTGCTTACGGGTTAAATCTATCCTGGTCGGTGCGCAGGGTCCTCAAGGCGGGGCCCTCAATGATGTCTCCATCGTAGGTAAACCGGGAACCGTGACAGGGACAATCCCACGACCGCTCGGCGGCATTCCAGACCAGTTCGCACCCCATGTGGGTACAGGTGTTGTCCACGGCATGGATCTTCCCCTGCTCATCCTTGTAAACGCCCACTCGCTCTCCCTCCCACTCCATGACCTTCGCTTCGCCGGGGCGCAGGTCCAGGTCCCCGGTCACCGGCTTGAGCTTGTCGCCAATCAGGTGCTTGGCCACGTCGGCATTAATGCTGATAAACTTCTTCACCATGGGATCGGCCTCAAAGCGGGCCGGATCGTAAACGGGCGCCCAGGGGCTCTCCCCCTTGACGATTAGATCTCTTATCAGCAGCGCCGAAGCGGTGCCGTTGGTCATCCCCCATTTTCGAAAGCCCGTAGCCACAAAGATATTGGGAAGGGCGGACCTGATTCTCCCCGTATAAGGGACCTCGTCCAGGGTGGTATAATCCTGCGTGGACCACCGGAAGGGCATCTCCTGGACGGTAAAGTTTTCCCGGGCAAAGTCAACCAGCTTGCGGTAGTGGACATCGGTGCCCGGCCCCTGGCCGGTCTTGTGGTGCTCTCCCCCCACGATAACGAGCTCGCCGCCGTCGTAGGGGGTGGAGCGCAGGGAGCGCCCGGGGGCCTCGGCGGTGATATACATCCCCCCGGGGAACTTCTCCCGGACGGTTATGCCTAGGGCGTAAGAGCGCTCCGGATACATGCGGGCAAAATAGTAGCCGCGGCCGCCGTAGGCGGGGAAGTGGGAGGCAATGATCAGGTAGTCGGCGGTGACCTTGTGCCCCTTCCCGGTGATCACGGTGCAGGTGCTGCCGGGATGAAAATCCACCGCTCTGGTCTGCTCGAAGATGTAGCTCCCCTGGCCCGGTATTTTCTTGGCCAGGGCCAGGAGATACTTGCGGGGATGAAACTGGGCCTGGTTATCGAAGCGCTCCGCCGCCTTTACGGGAAAGGGGAGGGGTATCTCCTCCAGGTAGGTGGCCTTGATCCCCAGGCTGGAAGCGGCCTGCACCTCGTCGGAGATCTGCCCGATGTACTGATCCGCTTGCGTATAGACGTAGGCCGGCTGCCGGGAAAAATCGCACCGGATCTTTAGCCGGTCAATCAGTTCGGCGATAAAATTGATGGCGTACTCATTGGCCTCGGCATACTGCCGGGCCTTCTCTTGGCCCAGGTGCTTAATCAGCCGGGCATAAATAAGGTCATGCTGGGAAGTGATCTTGGCCGTGGTATGCCCCGTGGTTCCCTGCACGATCCGGTCGGCTTCAATAACGGCAACCTTAAGGTTCTCCTGCTTGAGCAGGTAGGCGGCGGTAATGCCCGTGATGCCGCCTCCGACCACGGCCACATCCACCTTTATGTCCTCCTCCAGGGCGGGGTAAGCGGTGGAATCCGTGGAAGCGGTCCAGTAAGGCTCCGGCGGTTTTGTAAACAGGTCGTCCCGTTGATTCATGGAGTCCCCTCCTTGGGTTGTTCTTCTAGTCTTTTATGCCGGGGGAAAAATTATGCACCCGGGCTCCGGGAAGAGCCCCGTACCGAATAGGGGGCCAGGTCATAGGAAAGTCGTCATGGGAAAAGCTCTCCCGCCCCCCCCGTGCGGGGCCGGGAAGCCGGTCCCGGAGGCGGGGTTGGCCCCTGGAAGAGGCAAAAAGAGGAAAGGCTCCCGGGCCGGCCAATGGACCGGCCTTCCAGGATTTTTGGTTGGTTTAAGGAGAAGCAGGGGCGATTAGCGGGAGGGGAGCCGGGGCGGCGGCCCACCATTCCCGGTCCAGCCGGGCCAATTATCCCCGGGCGTATCCAGGCCGACCACGGCCGCATCCAGCCCTTTCATAAAGGAGAGGATTGCCGATATCCACTCTCGCCAGCCCGCGGCCAGGTTGAGAATCTGCACTCCCCTCCCCGCTGGGCAAGATAATGGCAGAGGCCGCTCCCGGAACCCCCGGCGACCCTCGCGAGATGGTTATAGAGATTCTCCCGTTGCGCACGGGTATGTAATATAGGTATGTACTATTATGTACTATAATGAAGGGATAATTAATCCTGGGGTCGAATTGAATCGGCAGGGACGAGGGCGGCACCGCCAGGTCCGGCCAGGGCCGGGCGCTAATAAAGGCTGCCCAATTCTATCCGGGAGGGGATTGCCGCTGTTCGAAGTTAAGAATTATTCTATTTCCCTGGACACCGACCAGGTCCTCCTGGGGCAGGGAGCCGACCCCTCCCGGGCCTCCCCCGCTCTCCGCAGGATCGCCCAGGAGGTTCTCTCTGAGTTGAAAACCCTCCTGGAGCCCGTGGCTCTCTTGGGGACCCTGCCGATCCTCGGTTTCCAGGGCCGGCGGGTCTTTTTTGAAGGAGGTTTTTTCGAGGGGCCCCTGCTGGCCCGGGCCATGGCCGGGGCTGCGGAACTGGGCCTGGTCCTCTGCACTATCGGACCCGGGCTGGAAGAAAGGGTCCGGGAGCTGAGGGATAAAGAGCCGGTGAAGGCCCTGGCCCTGGACGGGGCGGGAACGGCCGCCGTGGGCCTGCTCTCTTTCCTGGCCGCCGGCGACGTTGCCGCCGCCGCCGAAAAGCGCGGGCTGCGGTCCGGGGTGCAGCTTTCTCCCGGGCAGGAAGGCTGGCCCATCGAGCAGCAGCGGACCTTCTTCCGGCTGCTCCCCGCGGAAAGAATAAAGGTCCGCCTTACCGAAAGCGGCATGATGCTGCCCCGCAAATCCATCAGCTTGGCCATCCCCCTGGGAGAAGCCGTCTGCGACGATGCCGTCTCCTGCGACTTCTGTTCCAAAAAGGAGGACTGCCGGTGGCGGCGGGGGGTAAGGTAAACCGCCGCTAAAGGTCTTCTATCTTTTTCGTCCTCAGCAGCTCCGCCTTGCGCTTTAACATGGTTTCGTAATCGAGATAATAGCCTTTGCTCCGATAAATCTTCTGGAACTTCTCCTGGTACTTCCTGGACTGGAAATATTCCTTTAGAAAGTTGGAGATGGGAAAGATCTGCTCGGAAGGATCATAAACCTGGGGCTTGCCGGTGGTCCGGTCTATTATGGTCTGGGTCAACATCCCCCAGGAGAGGTCCGAGAGGGAATACTGGTGCAGGTCCCTGAGAATCGCCTGCAAAATGGCCTCGTGGGCGGGGTTGAAGAATTTAAACTTTCGGGAGTACATCACCGCCCCGTGAAAATGGTCGGGCACGTCCATGAACCCGTCCACCAGCATCTTCCGGCCCACCAGGTAGATTATGTCGATGAGATAGCTGAGACTCCCCAGCCCCGGCTTGCTCTGGCCGGGCAGCTGGGGTTTATCCGGGGTGAACTCGCCCACGGGGTTTTGCGCCGAAAGCCACTCGATAATCACCATGTCCAGGACTACGTTGCCCGTTTCATCTTCAAAAAAGGACTTCTCCGGCACAAAGCGGGACTCCGAAACCCGCATGTTGATCAACAGGTGCGCGGGATCCACGGTCTCGTAATAGACCTTCAAGTGATTGATCAGGGCTTCGTCCCTGCTGACCTCCACCTGGAAGTTGTCGAAGCCCAGGGATTGCAGGTGCTTAATCAGCCCCACTTCTTCCATCATCTTCAGTATGTCCTCGGGGGTAAACCTGTTTAAGAGAAGGGCGTCGCTTCTTTTCTCCAGGGCAAAATGGCCAAAACTGCCCTCCAGTTCATCGGCGGAATCGAAAAGGGAGGCGTCGCCCATATCCAGGGGCTTGAAGTATTTTAGTACTGCCTGCTTGCCCGGTATCTTCATCTGCAGTATCCTATCTTAATAAATTTTTCTTTCATTATAAGCGCAAAACCAACTTATAACAACCGCCCCGGCAATGGACCTGCAATGTTGTTTGCCGTCAGTACCCAAAACGAGCAAGAAGGCAAAGGGCGGCACAGCGGCCTTAGCCAAAACCGTTGTCTATCCCGGCCAAACTTTCCGCCGGCGGCTCTCCGGGGGGCAAATCCACCTGTCTGGCTGTTTTCCCCCCGGCTAAACCTGCCGCGTATCGTCCATTAACTGCCGGACCAGGTTTAAAATGGAGAAGTGTCCCCCCGTCAACTCCGCCAGCCGGCTCTCCCGCTGGAAAATTTCGTCCCGGATGGCCTCGGGGGAGAAGCCCTTCTCTTTCAACTCCTGGACCCGGGCCTGCAGCCGGGCCAGGTGATCCAGGTACGCCCTTACGGCCGACCGCCCTTCCGGGAAGATGCGGCCGATGGCAGTAAAAAGGACCAGGCGCTCTCCCGGCAGTTCCAGCAGTCGGCGCAGGGAGGCGGCGATGCCAAAGATGTCTTCATCCGCCCGCAGAGTCTTCTGGTCTTCGGAAACGAAGAGATCGCCGCAAAAGCACCAGCCCCGCTCCGGCTCAAACAGGGCCAGGTGATCCGGGCTGTGCCCGGGAGTATCCAGCACCTGGAAGCAACAACTTTTCGTTTCAATAATCTCCGGCACCGGCCGGGCCTGGGAAGGCTCCGGGTAGCCCCATACCAGTTCCTGGTAAGAATGCAGGGGGAGCCGGCTCTTGATCAGGGGAATCGCCTTGGCGTGGGCCAGGCCGCCCACCCCCAACTCTCTTTTAATCAGGGCGTTCCCCCCCACATGATCCTCGTGATGATGGGTATTAACCAGCCGGTCTACTCTCCGCCTCCGCAAAAAGCCCACCAGTTCCTCCGCCGTATAAGAACAGCCCGAATCGACGAGCAGCCCCTCCACCAGGTAGGCCGAGGTCCAGTAGTAGACGGTGCCCTCCACTTCCCGGCCCATCATGATCTGGGTGACCCCCTCGTACACCTGGGTCTTCAGCAAGAAAGCACCCCTCCCCAATTATTCTGAATTTTCAATCAAGTTGACAAAGTTGACGTGCCAGGCACCGATTAATCTTCTTTTTTGTTTAATTTGCCGGCTTGAAAGAGGATGTCGCGGCCGTATTTCTCCCTCAGCCGGTCTTTGACCTGGAGCAGGCGTCTCTCCTTCTCTCCCTCGGGGGTCAGCTGAAAAAGGGGTATCTGCCGGCCCCTTTCCAAGCCGGAAGCCTTTACCCCCACCAGCCGCCAGGGAGGGGGGCCGGCGTGGCGGAGAAAAAGCTCCTTGGCCGTTTGGTAAATGGCGGCGTCGCTGTCCACGGCTTCCGCCAGGGTCCTGCTCCTGGTAACGGTGCGAAAGTCGGCAAAGCGCAGCTTCAGGGTAATGGTCCGGGCGGTCAAGCCCTCCGCGCGAAGGCGGTAGCCTACCTCCGCGGAGAGCTCCTGGAGAACAAGGAGAAGGTCTTCGCCGTCAAACAAGTCCCGGGGAAAGGTTACCTCTTCGGAAATGGACTTGGCCTCCTGTTCCTCCTCCAGGGAACGATGGTCGATCCCGTGGGCATACTGGTGCAGCTCCACTCCTCTGCTGCCCAGGAGGCGGACCAGGGAGGCCCGGGGGAAGCGGGCCAGGTCTCCCACGGTCCGGATTCCGTATCGGCCCAACTCCTCCCGGGTCGCCGGGCCGACGCCCGGGATTACCGACACCGGGAGAGGCCACAACCGCTCCGGCACCTCCTCGGGCCAGAGGGAGCCGATGCGGTCGGGCTTGACCAGTTCGCAGGCGATCTTGGCCAGCAGCTTGTTTACGCTTACCCCCACGCTGAGGGGAAGCCCCAGTTCTTCCCGCACCGCCCGGCGGACGGCCTCCGCCGTCTCCAGGCCGGCCCCTTTTTCTACCGCCAGGTAGGCTTCGTCGATGGAGACAAACTGAAGCTCCGGGGTAAAGCGGCTCAAGATCCGGCGGACCTGCCGGGAAACAGCCTTGTACCGCGGCAGGTTAACGGGCCGCAGGATGGCTTCGGGGCATAGCTGCAGGGCTTTTTTTACGGGCATGGCCGAACGGACCCCGAACGGCCTGGCCTCGTACGAACAGGTGGAGACTACGCCCCGTCCCTCGGGGTCCCCGCCCACGATCACGGGCTTCCCTCGCAAGTGGGGGTGATCAAGCTGCTCTACCGAGGCAAAAAAGGCATCCAGGTCGCAGAGGAGGATCTCCTTATTGTCTCTCATGGTCTGAATCCACCACCCGCCGGCCGGGCTTTGGCCGGAACAAGACTGGAAGGTTGAAGAGAAAGAGTCCGGTACCGCCACGGCCGGAAGCCGGGAAACCGCCCCGGGAGACTCCCCGCTCCGCTGCCGCCGGCTAGCCGGCCGGTTTAGGGCATGTTTTTGTCGATGTACACCGTCAGCTTTCCCAAAAAGTTTACATAGCTGCCCAGTTCGTTGTCGTACCAGCCAAAGATCTTGGCATGGGTAACGGGGATCAGGAGGTCGCCCGTTATTTGCACCCCGTGCTCCCGGAGAACCTTGGCGTAGACCGGGATAAAGCCCGTCCGGGTATGATTTTCGGCCCCCTCGATGACGATGGCCGCCCGGTAGCCGATGATGTCCGAGGAGACATTCTGCTTGTCGCTGTAAACGAGCATCCCCTTTTGCGGGCCGGCCGCCGCCTTCCGGTAGATATCGTTGATCAGGTTCGTATTTACCAGGGGCATGCCGTGTTCATCCAGCTGGGTATTAAAAGTAACGTTCAAAACGATCAGGGAAGCCGTGCTGGTGGGAATGCGCACCGAATCCGCCATCAGGCCAATCTGCTTTATTTGCGGCAGGATCTCCTCCAGGGCAAAGCCGGCCCCGGTAGTGGTCAAGATAATGTTGTTGAAGACCGAGCGGTTTCTCCGCAAATCGGCGGCCCCGGCCTTGGGAACGGCATCGAGAATATTCTGATTGTTGGTGGAAGCGTGAACAGTGGACATGGAGATGGTAATGATCTCCGAGGTCTCCCGGGTTTCCAGCAGGGGCTTCACCATGTGCGCCAGCCCGGTAGTGGTGCAGCTGGCCGCGGAGATAATGTGGTG
Source organism: Clostridia bacterium DTU022 (assembly GCA_001512835.1). Taxonomy (GTDB): domain Bacteria; phylum Bacillota; class Dethiobacteria; order DTU022; family DTU022; genus DTU022. Next base: position 2,825 of record LFRQ01000121.1, on the reverse strand, counting down.
GACGGCGGGATCGTATTCCATGTGGTTGATGCCGTAAACAAAGGTCCCGCAGTCGGAAGGCATCTTCTGGGCCTGGTCGCCGATTTTAAAGGGGGCGCTGACCACCACCTTTTCAGCTCCCGCCTCCAGGTGGCCCCGCACGCTCCCCCGGGGATCATCGGCGGGCAGGGTGGGATCCACAAAGGCCCCGGTACACTCCACCACCAGGGCGACCCCTTCCCGGGCCCAGTTAATGCCCCTGGGATTGCGCGATTCCATGATTATCTTAACGGGCACCCCGTTAATTTCAAATATGCCCGCCTCCCGGTTGGCAATCTGAATCTCGCATCTCTTTCCCGAATACCCGTAAAAAAAGGTGTCCAGGGACCCGTAAGTGGAATCCTTGACCAGGTAGTCGATAACGTCTTCCAGCCTTCTCCCCACTTCCCGGCCGGTGTTTATTACAAAACCGTCAAAATGGCCCAAGCTGAGATGGTTCCACAAAGTAAGCTTCCCAATCCTCCCGGCTCCGTTGATGCCCAGTACCCGCTTGCTGCGCAGATGATTATACATCCCCATCCTCCCTAAAATTGGTAAGCTTCTCTACTCGAGAGGTCTCCGCCGGATCAAACGTATTTGATCTCGTACTTGCCCTTGAAGATGCTGCCCGTCTTCCCGTCGATGGAGAGGGCCTCTCCCGGGCGCAGGATCTCGCTGCCGATCCGGCACTGCTTCTTCCGGTCATCCACCACCAGTTCCTTGCAGTTCACCACGCAAACCTTCCCCAGCTTCTGGGCCGTTACCGCCGCATGGGAGGTAACGCCGCCCCGGCTGGTGACCAGCCCGTCGCAGATAAAAATCATCTGGATATCGTCGGGGACCGTATCCGGCCGGACCAGAATATGCCGCTCTTCGGGATATTTTTTCTTGTTCTCCATCAAGTCGTCCATATTGATGCTGATGATGCCGCTCAGACAGCCGCCCCCGATGCCGATGCCCTTGCCCAGGAGCTTCATCTCCTCCATGGGGGTGCTGAAGACCGCCGTCTTCTCCTGGTGAATGATATTCTGCTCCCGGATCTGCAGCAGGTAGAGGTCCTTGGGATCCTCCGATTCAAAAGTAAATTCAATCTCCTGGTGGTTATAACCGTGCTTCTCGATGAGCTCCACGGCTATTTCCCGCAGCCGCTGGTAGATCTGCGGGAAGGCCGATTCCAGGGAGATCTCGCTGTCGTGGTAGCCGTTTTGGCGCTGGCTCTCGGAGACGGGCATGGTATAGACCAGGCCGGCCACGATATCCTCCCCCTGGCTGCAGAGAGTAAAATCCCCGTAGAGGTTGATCCCCGGTTTTTTCAGCCTGGGGTCGTGGGTAAAGACAACCCCGGAGCCCGATTTCTTGGAGCGGTTGCCCATGACCATCTTTTGCACGATCACCGCCGTCCCCCACTCGTCGGCGATCTGCATGTGCTTCCGGTAAGCGATGGCCCGCTTGGAAGACCAGGACTCAAAAACGTTGACAATGGCCTGCTTCAGCTGGGAGAGGGGATTTTCGGCAATGAAGACCCCGTGCTCGTTAAGCACCTTTTTATATTCTTTGGCCACTTCCTTCATCTGGGCTGCCGTGAAGTCCGACTTTCTAAGCACGCCGTACTCCTCTTTCTTCCGGGCCATGACCTCGTCGAAAACGTCCCGGTCGATGCCGTGGGACATCCCCCAGCTCTGGATGAAGCGGCGGTAGGAATCCCAGCCCATCCAGGCGGTGGCGGGGTTTTTATCCAGGGCTTCGGCTACGGCATCGTTCATCCCCACGTTAAGAAAAGTGCTCATCGCCCCGGGCATGGAGATGGCCGTCCCGGAGCGGACGGAGAGGAGCATGGGCCTCCTGGCGCTTCCAAACTCCAGCTTCTCCCTGGCCTCCATCTCTTTCAAATATTTCAGGATCATCTTCTCCAGCTCCCAGCTCATGTAGGGATGGCTGAAGATGATATCCTTGTGCCGGTATACCTCGGTGGTGAGGACAAAGCCGTCGGGGATGGGCAGGCTGTAGGCGGCCAGCTTTTTGAGGTAATAGGCCTTGGCCCCGAGGAAAACCTGGTTATCCATGGGCGGGGTCGGCCGGCTCAAGGGGCTGACCGCCAGGTCCGGGTTGTAGCTCATCATGGCATGAATGTGGCTTTCGCTGTAGTTGGCCATCATGTTGTCGATCATGTTGATTAAGTTGGCCAGGAACTGATCCAGCTCCTGGATCAGGAAGGAGGAGGAGAGGATATCCCGGTAGAACACCTCGGATACGCTGGTAATCGTCTCCTTGGAATCATCGAAAATCTGGGGCACCACTACGTTGATGGTTTCATCATAGACCCGCATAAAGTACTCGTTGATCATCTCCTTGATGTGCTGGGCCATGAAGCGGAATATATTCATGTACTGGCCCAGGGTGACGCTGGAGGAGGTCAAGCTGTACCGGAACATCTCCAGGGTGGAGTTAAAGTTCTGGTTTACCATGCCGTCCAGCTCCAGCCCCTCCTTGAACAGAACCAGCACCTCGTAAATGCCGTTCAAGGTCTTGGCCGAGATATACTCCAGCTTAATCTCCTTTACTATTTTTTCGATCAAGCGCTCGGCCACATGCTCCAGCCGGTAGATCAGCCCCAGGGCTTCAAATTTCGGCTCCCGGTACTGCCCGTACATGGAGGGGATGCCGATGGCGATATGCCGCTTGTAGTAAATGGTTTCCGTAGCTTCCGTCTTCGTCTTGCTGAGAATGATCTCCTTGAGCACCCGTTGGAAGCTGTAAACCTGCTCCAGGGCCTCCCGATACCGGTTCTGGTCCAGCAAATCCTTGAG
>LFRQ01000129.1 GCA_001512835.1 Clostridia bacterium DTU022 | reverse complement strand
GGGTAAAGAAAGATTTACAGGGGTATGTTGCCGTGCTTGCGCGGGGGGCGCTGCTCCCGCTTGCCCTCCAGCATGGCCAGGCCCCGCAGCAGGTAGTCCCGGGTCTGCCGGGGGTCGATAACCTCGTCGATCCAGCCCCGGGCGGCGGCAACATAAGGGTTGGCAAAGCGGTCCCGGTACTCCTGCACCAGTTCCCGGCGGCGCTGCTCCTTGTCCTCCGCCTCCTCCAACTGGCGCCGGTAAACGATGTTCACCGCCCCGTCGGGTCCCATAACGGCAATCTCCGCCGTGGGCCAGGCCAGGCAAAGGTCGGCCCCCAGGGCACGGGCGTTCATGGCCAGGTAGGCCCCGCCGTAGGCTTTCCGGAGAATAACCGTCAACTGGGGCACGGTCGCCTCGGAGTAGGCATAGAGGATCTTGGCGCCGTGACGGATAATGCCGCCCCACTCCTGCTCCACGCCGGGGAGGTACCCGGGCACGTCTACGAAAGTAATCAGGGGTAGGTTGAAGCAGTCGCAGAAGCGCACGAAGCGGGCAATCTTGTCCGAAGCATTGATGTCCAGGCAGCCCGCCTTGACCTGGGGCTGGTTGGCCACAATGCCCACGGCACGCCCTCCCAGGCGGGCGAAGCCGACTACGGCGTTGGGGGCGTATCTCTGGTGCACCTCGAAAAGGACGCTGCCGTCCACCACCCGCCGGATGATCTCCCGCACATCGTACGACTTGTTGACGTTTTCAGGGATAATATGCAACAGCTCTTCCCGGTCCAGAACCGGCTCCTGGGGCTGAAACAGGGGCGGATCATCGATGTTGTTGGAAGGAAGGTAGCTTAAAAGGGTGCGCACCTGGGCCAGGCAGTCTTCTTCATTCTCGGTAAAGAAGTGGGCCACCCCGCTGACCTCGTTGTGGGTGCCGGCGCCGCCCAGCTCCTCCATGGAGACGCTTTCGCCGGTGACCGTCTTGATCACCTGGGGCCCGGTGATGAACATGTTACCGGTACCGTTAACCATGAAGACGAAGTCGGTCAAAGCGGGAGAGTAGACCGCCCCCCCGGCGCAGGGCCCCATGATCACCGAGATCTGGGGGATTACCCCGGAATAAATGGTATTGCGGTAGAAAATGGATCCGTAGCCGTCCAGGGCGTAAACCCCTTCCTGGATGCGGGCTCCGCCGGAATCGTTAAGGCCGATTACCGGGCAGCCGTTCTTAGCCGCCAGGTCCAGAACCCGGCAGATCTTGGCCGCATGGGCCTCCCCCAGGGAGCCTCCGGCCACGGTAAAATCTTGGGCAAACACGTAGACCTGGCGCCCGTCGATGGTACCGCAGCCGGTAACCACCCCTTCTCCGGGGTGGCTTATCTCCAGGCTGCTGGCATCCTTAAGGCCGCTTTGGACGAAGGTGCCCAGCTCCACGAAGCTGCCCGGGTCCAGCAGACGGGCCATCCTTTCCCGGGCGGTAAGCTTCCCCTTCTCGTGCTGGTCCCGGATCCGCTTTTCTCCCCCGCCGGCCTCGGTAATCCGGCGCCGTTGGCGAAGATGCTGTAGCTTCTCTTCCATGTGCTTTCACCGCTTTCCTGAAAATGTCCTGGTCTTAGTTTATCATGAACGCTGGCAGAGTTCCACCAGCACACCGCCCGCAGCCTTGGGGTGAATAAAAGCGATGCGCGCCCCCCCGGCGCCGTACCGGGGCTGCTCGTCGATAAGCTTCACCCCCAGCTCCTTCAGTTGGCGCAGCTTCTCCTCGATATCCCGCACCCGGAAAGCAATGTGCTGGATGCCCTCTCCCCGGGCGGCAATGAATTTGGCCACGGGCCCTTCGGGATCCGTGGATTCCAGCAGTTCGATCTTGCTCTCTCCCACGGGCAGGAAAGCGACGCGCACCTTCTGCTCCGCCACCTCTTCCGTGCCCGCCAACTCAACACCCAAGATGTCCCGGTAAAACTTCAACGCCTGCCCCAGGTCTTTTACGGCAATGCCGATATGATCAATCTTCTCCAGCAAGGCCCCCCGCTCCTTTTTCTTAATTATTATTCTCCGGGAAGTGGCGTCGGATAAAGCTGACCACCTCTTGGGTGGAGGTCCCCGGCGTGAACACTTCGGCAATTCCCGCTTCTTTTAGGTAGGGGATGTCGTCCTTGGGGATCACCCCTCCCGCCAGGACCAGGATATCCCCGGCTCCCCGCTGCCGGAGCAGCTCCACCACCGGGGGCAGCAGCTGCATGTGCGCCCCGGAGAGTATGCTCAAGCCCACCACCTGGACATCCTCCTGCAGGGCAATCTCCACGATCTGCTCCGGGGTCTGCCTCAGGCCGGTGTAGATGACCTCCATGCCGGCGTCCCTCAAAGCCTGGGCCACTACCTTGGCCCCCCGGTCGTGTCCGTCCAGCCCTACTTTCCCCACCAGCACTCGTATCGGCACCTTCCGGGCCTCCTTCCCTGGCGCGCAGCTTTTATTTAGACGGCAACCTGCGGCCGGTATTCGCCGAAGACCTCCCGGAGCACGCCGCAAATCTCGCCCATGGTGGCGTAAGCCTTTACCGCCTCCAGGATATATGGCATCAGGTTGTCGCTGGACTGGGCCGCCTTGCGCAGCTGCTGGAGCGTCTCCGCCACCCGGCGCTGGTCGCGGCGGCGGCGGACCTCCTTGAGCCGGTTGATCTGGCGCTCGCCTACGGCCGGGTCCACCTTCAGCAGCTCCACGGGCTGCTCCCCCGCTTCCGTGAAGCGGTTAACCCCGATGACCACCCGCTCCCCGGACTCGATCTCCTTCTGGTAGCGGTAGGCGCTCTCCTGGATCTCCTGCTGCATGTAGCCCTGCTCGATGGCCGCCACCGCTCCGCCCATCTGGTCGATCCGCTGGATGTAGGCCAGGATCTCCTGCTCCATCCGGTCGGTAAGGGCCTCCAGGAAGTAGGAACCGCCCAGGGGGTCCACCGTATCGGTGACCCCGATCTCGTAGCCGATCACCTGCTGGGTGCGCAGGGCCAGGAGCGCGGCGTGCTCGCTGGGCAGGGCCAGGGCCTCGTCCCGGGAGTTGGTATGCAGGGACTGGGTCCCCCCCAGGACGGCGCTCAAGGCCTGGAAGGCCACCCGGACCACATTGACATCGGGCTGCTGGGCAGTAAGGGTGCAGCCCGCCGTCTGGGTGTGGAAGCGCAGCATCATGGAGCGCGGGTTTTTCGCCCCGAAGCGCTCCTTCATCAGCCGGGCCCAGATGCGCCGGGCCGCTCGGAACTTGGCGATCTCCTCAAAGAAGTTCAGGTGAGCGTTAAAGAAGAAGGAGAGCCGGGGCCCGAACTGGTCCACCTCCAGGCCCGCCTGGAGGGCCGCTTCCACGTAGGCGATGGCGTTGCTCAGGGTGAAGGCCACCTCCTGCACCGCCGTGGAGCCCGCCTCCCGGATGTGGTAGCCGCTGATGCTGATGGTATTCCACTGGGGAACGTGCTTGCCGGCAAACTCGAAGATATCCACCACCAGGCGCATCGACTCCCGGGGCGGGAAGATGTACGTCCCCCGGGCCACGTACTCTTTCAGGATATCGTTCTGGATGGTCCCGTTCAGCTTTTCCGGGGGGACACCCTGCTTCTCCGCCACGGCCAGGTACATGGCCAGCAGCACCGCCGCGGGAGAATTTATGGTCATGGAGGTGCTTACCCGGTCCAGGGGGATCTCCCGCAGAAGAATCTCCATGTCCTCCAGGGAGTCGATGGCTACCCCTACCCGGCCCACCTCGCCCCGGGCCAGGGGGTGGTCCGAATCGTAGCCGATCTGGGTGGGCAGGTCAAAGGCCACGCTAAGGCCCGTCTGCCCCTGCTTCAGCAGGTAGCGGAAACGCTCGTTGGTCTCCTCGGCGGTGCCGAAGCCGGCATACTGGCGCATGGTCCAGAGGCGCCCCCGGTACATGGTGGGCTGAATCCCCCGGGTAAAGGGGTATTCCCCGGGATAGCCCAGCCGCTCCAGGTAGTCGTGCTCCCCCAGGGAGAAGGGATCATAGAGGCGCTCCAGCTCTATCCCGCTGTCCAGCTTGAATTCCTTGCGCTCGGGCATTTTCTCCAGGGCCTGCTTCAGCTTCTCTTCCCAGGCCTGCCTGGCCCGCTCCAGCCTGGCCCGGCATTCATCTCTATCCACCGCAGCCCAACCCCCTTTGCTTTCTATACAACTAGCCTTTCAAGGCCTATCTTTTCAAGGCCGCTTTAACCAACTGGGGCAGCTCCTGGGGAAGGTTGGCCACAGGCACGCCCGCCATCTCCAGGGCTTCCACCTTGCTTTCAAAGGTCCCCCGGCCGCGCTCAATGATGGCGCCGGCATGCCCCATGCGCTTGCCGGGAGGAGCGCTGCGGCCGGCGATATAAGCCACCACAGGCTTGCTCATGGAAGCGGCAATAAAGCGGGCCGCCTCCTCCTCGGCGCTGCCGCCAATCTCCCCCACCAGCACCACGGCGGCCGTCTCCTCGTCTTCTTCAAAGCGCTGCAGCACGTCGATAAAGCTCAGGCCCACCACCCGGTCGCCCCCCAGTCCGATCACGGTAGAGGTGCCCAGGCCGGCGGCGGCAAGGGTGCCGACAATCTCGTAGCAGAGGGTCCCGCTGCGGGATACCACCCCTACCGGGCCGGGCACGAAGTAGTCGTTGGGCATGATCCCCACCTTGCACTGCCCCGAGGAGACCAGCCCGAAGGTGTTTGGCCCTACCACCACTACGTTGTGGCGGCCGGCGTAGGCCATGATCTCCATGGCGTCGTGAAGGGGGATATGTTCCGGGATCAGCACCAGCAGCCTAATGCCGGCGGCGATGGACTCCATGGCGGCGTCCCGGGCAAAAGGCGCCGGGATGAAGAGGATGCTGGCCTCGGCGGGCTGCACCTCCATGGCTTCAAAGACGGTATTGAAAACGGGGACGCCCTCCACCTTCTGGCCCCCCTTGCCCGGCGAGATCCCGCCCACGATGCGGGTGCCGTAGGCCAGCATCTGGGCGGTGTGGAAAGAGCCCTGCCGGCCGGTTATCCCCTGGACCAAGACCCGGGTATGGCGGTGTACATAGATGGCCATAATCCCTGTCCCCCCCTTTATGCCTCTGCCTCGCCCCTGGAGAGGGCCACCGCCTGGCGGACCGCCTCCTCCATGGTGCGGCAAGCTTTGATTCCTACCCCTTCCAGGATCGCCCGCCCCCGGTCTTCGTTGGTGCCCACCAGGCGGAAGACCACGGGACGGTCGATGCCCTTGCTCTCCTTAACCTTCACGAAAGCCTCGGCCACCACGTCGCAGCGGGTTATCCCCCCGAAGATGTTGATCAAGATCACCCGGGGGTTGGTCCCCAGGAGCAGCTCCAGGGCCTGGGCGGTGCGCTCCACCCCCGCTCCCCCGCCGCAGTCCAGGAAGTTGGCCGGGCTGCCGCCGAAGCTCTGCACCATGTCCAGGGTGGCCATGGTTATCCCGGCGCCGTTGGCCATCACGGCGATCTCCCCTCCCAGCTCCACGTAGGCCAGGTCCAGCTCCTGGGCTTTCTGCTCCAGGTCGGTCTTATCCGTTACCCGGGGCAGCTGGGGATGGCGCTCCAGGGCATCGTCGTCGATGTTAATCTTGGCGTCGGCGGCCACCAGCTTTTCGCCCACCCAGGCCAGGGGGTTGATCTCCACCAGTTCCGCATCCAGCTCCCGGAAAAGGCGGTACAGCTTCGGCAGCAGCTCCAGCAGCTGCTTCTGCTGGGGCGGGGCCAGCTCGCCCAGGCGCCGGCAAACCTCCCGGGCCATAAAGGGCTGCAGCCCCAGGTTGATATCCACCGGGAAGCGAACCATCCGCTCCGGGGGCACCTCCTCCACGTCCATGCCGCCGTCCATGGAGGCCAGGATTACCGGGCAGCGGGCGCTGCCGTCCACAGCGATGGCCAGGTAAAGCTCCTGCTGGATGGCCAGCTTCTCCTCCACCAGGACCCGGTGCACGGGATTTCCCTGCAGGATAAGCCCGAAAATGCGCCGGGCTTCGCGGCGGGCCTCCTCGGGGGTGGAAGCAAAGCCGATGCCCCCGCCCTTGCCGCGTTTGCCCGCCAGGACCTGGGCCTTGATTACCACCTCACCCAGCTCCGCGGCCGCCTGGGCCGCCTCTTCCGCCGACTCCGCCAGCCGGCCGCGGGGAACCGGCAGCTGGTACTGCTGAAACAGCTCTTTGCCCATGTACTCGTAAAGCTTCAAATGGACCGCCCTCCTCCTTGCCGGGGCCAATCTCTCCGCCGGCAGAAAAATAAAGGGGCTATGCCAAGCTAAAGGTTGACCTGGTACTTCTTAAGCTTGTTGTACAGAGTAGCCAGGGAGATATTCAGCGCCTGGGCCGCCTTCTTCTTCCCCTCCAGGGAGACCCCGTACCGGTTCAGCGCCTGCTTCAACAGGATCTGCTCCATCCGGTCCAGGGGGACCAGGTCGTGCCAGAGGGGCGGCTCGCCGGACAGCTTCCCGATATACGGGGAAAGGTGGTGATACTCGATGATCGGCCCCTCGGCCAGGGCCATGGCCCGCTCGATGACATGGCCCAGCTCGCTGATATTGCCCGGCCAATCGTACTCCATTAGGGCCTGCAAGACCGGGGTCGATACCTCCCGGACCTGCTTCCCGGTCTTGCGGTTATTGGCTTCGATGAATTCCTGGATGAGCAGGGGGATGTCTTCCACCCGCCGGCGCAGGGGAGGCAGCTGCAGCTCCACCAGGGGCAGCTGCCGGCACAGTTCCTCCCGAAAACGGCCCTTGCGCACCGCCGTCTGCAGAGAAAAGGGGGCCGAAGCAATGAGGCGGAGATCGGCCCGGACCGGCTCCTCCCCGCCGATGCGGGTAAAGGATCGTTCCCGGACCAGTTCCAACAGCTTATCCTGGAGGTAGGGGCTAAGGGAAGTAATATTCTTGATGAAGAGGGTCCCTCCCCGGGCCAGCTCCGCCTTGCCCAGGCGGGTATGGACCGCCCCCGGCAGGGCCCCTTTCTCGCAGCCGAAAAGCTCCAGCTCCTGCAGGGACTCGGGGACGGCGGCGCAATCGAAGCGGAGCAGGGGCCGGCCCCGGCGCGGGCTGCCGTTGTGGATGGCCTGGGCAAAAACATCCTTGCCGGTGCCGCTTTCGCCGCAGATCAGGATGGGGGCCTCGCTGCGGGCGGCCCGTCGCCCCATTTCGATGCAAGTCCTGATAGCCGCGCTTTGGCCGGTGATATCATCAAAGCTCCAGCGGCTGCCGCTGATGCGGTCGATCTGGGCATAGAGGTTCTCAATAACGGTATTTTTCTGCTTCAACTGCTCCATCAACCTGAGGACATCGTCCACGGGCTGGAAGACTACCACCGCCCCCGTGATCTCCCCGTCCACGATGATGGGCGAGGCGTTGGAGATGACCTCTACCTCACTGCCGCCGGCATAGGTGCGGTAGCCGGTGATGGGCTTCTGGCGGATCAGGCACTGGGCCAGGGCCCCGTGGGGGGAGACGTCGAAGATGTTGCGATTGACCCTTTCGTGGGCGGGGATTCCCGTTACCCGGGAAAAGGAAGGATTAACATACCGGATCGTCCCGTCGGCATCGGCCACTTCAATGGCCTCGGGGACGGCGTTCAAGATGGCCTCCAGCTCGCCTTTCAGCAAGCGGTTTTCCAGCAGCTGGGTCCGGTGGCGGAACAGGGCCGGCAGAAAGCCTTCCGGGGGGATCTCCACCAGCTCCACCCCCGGCCGCAGCTGCCGGCGCAGATCCCGGTTGATCTCCGCCTGCCGGACGGCGCTGACTACCGCTTCCAGCTCGGGCAGGGAGGTTATTTTACGGGGATCGGAGGTGATAAAGCAATTTTCCTTCTCTTTCCCGGCCAGCCAGCCGAAATCTCCGGAGAGAACCGCCAGGCCCACCAGCAGGAATTCGCTGCTCTGCTGCAAGACGCGGAAGAGCTCAATCCCCTGCCGGTCCTCCAAAACCAGGGCCACCCTTAGCACCGGAGCGCCTCAACTCCCTTTTTTCGTTACTTAGAATATTCGTAATAATTAGAAGAAATCCTGCCCGAGAGGAATTTTTTTCGGGAGGGAACGACAGGGAAGAGGAGGCGCTGCCCAGGAAAGGAGTTCAGGAGGCAAGAGAATTTGCTCCCCAGGTGAAGCTGCTCCTGTAGGGGGCGGGAGAATACTGGTGGGGAAAACCGGCAGCCGGAGGGCCGGCCTCATCGAACCCACCGGCGGCCGGCGGCCCTTTGCCGGGGCTATTAAGATAGCTGGGGTGCTTGGATCACCGATTTTAGATGGGTGTCCTAAGCTCAGCTCTAGGTGCGGAGAGAGCCGGCCTAAAAAAGTGATCGCCGGGCCTCTCTCTTCACGAAAAACCCGATTTATGTTATAATTTTTAGGCCTAAGAAGTATAAATCAGAAAACATTATCAAGTGCGGGCGTGGCGGAACTGGCAGACGCGCTGGACTTAGGATCCAGTGGGAAAAACTCCCTTGGAGGTTCAAATCCTCTCGCCCGCACCATTGATGTACAAGGCTGTCTGGCTCCCCGGTCCTTTTTGGCAAAGCTCCCATAACCATAGTACTGCAAAAGGTACTGCAAAACACCTTGGAAACAGTTTAAACACCACCCTAACACAGTCATATTTGTTATACCAGTCAAAGGCCTATATCAATAATCTAAAATCAGTTCGTCATCCTCTTTTGTGGAATTGGGCTTCGTCTTCAGGATAACAACAAAAGGGGCTGCCCAAGAGCAGCCCCAAGCGTGATCAGCAAGAGAAATAGTTTAACGCGAAAATCTCCGCAAAACAATCCCTCCGGCCAACAGCAGCAGGCTGAGGCCTAAAGCGCCTGCCATTCCGCTGGTCCTGGGAAGTGGGAAATCCGGTTCTGGATGCGGATCTGTTTTTGGTTTTTCCGGTGGAATGATCATCTCGCCCTGGAAATGAGCCACCAGGTGGCGATCCCGGACCACTGTAAACTGGTATTCTGCGGAATCGCTGACTTTAACCTCATTTTCAAACCATCCGGTAAAGACGTAGCCGCTATTGGCTGTAGCTTTGACCGTTACGATGGTACCCTGTTTGTAGATGCCATCACCCGATGTGCTTCCGCCTTCTGCCGGCTGCGACTGGGTGGTAATATTGTATTCCGGCTCAACGAGAGGCGGTTCCTGCGGAGTGAGAATGAGGCTGTCCTCATCATAAACAACTTCGTCCTTGTAAACTGCCTGGGCTGAAGCGGTATTAACCAGATTTCCTTCCAGGTCGCTTTCTTTTACCGTATATGTTCCGGTAAATGTGCGGGATTCTCCCGGGGATAGTGAATCTATGGTCTCGTTTAAGCCGAGCATATCATCACGGACCTGGATGCCGGTTAATGTGACATTCCCCGTATTGGTAACCTTGACATAGTATGTGATAAGGTCCCCGGCCTCTTTGAATGTACCCTCAGACGACTTTTCCACCTTCAGCGAGGGGCTGGCAACGGCCAGTATTGTAACGCTGTCATCGTCCGCGATTGTCTCATCGTTATACACAGTGGACGCTGTAGCCGTGTTTGTTATTCCACCGGCATCCAGGTCCGCCTGGGTAACGGTGTAGGTGGCGTTTACGGTGGCCATCTCTCCAGGAGCCAGGCTGGCGATGAGGCTTCCGCCGGTAATGGTTGCTGTCGGGTCAGCGACGGTGATATCTGTCAAGGTCACATTGCCGGTGTTTTCTACGGTGATGGTGTAAGTGATGACCTGGTCCACCGCGCTGTAGCTTTCCACGTCAGCACTCTTGGTCAC
>LFRQ01000075.1:3097-9834 GCA_001512835.1 Clostridia bacterium DTU022 | reverse complement strand
TACGGGGTAACGGTGGAGCAGATCATCGAGGCCAACAACCTCTAAAACAAACCGGGGGACGGTCCTCCTGATAGATTATTATGTTAACTACATCCCGGGGACAGTTCTCCTGACAAAGGTAAACGGGGACGGTTCTTAAAAAATGCAAATCAGGAACCGTCCCTTTTTTATACCCAACCAATTAAAAACCATCCCCTTTGGCATTGTTTACATTTTATCTTGCAAAGATATAAAGCCAGAACCGTTCCCCTGATATATTTTCACATTCAAATGGATGGAAACCAGAGATGGCCCCCCAATTATGCAGACTTAACTAAATCGCCCCTCTGATATATAAAACCAACCCTGTTTTCATTCAGAACTGTTCCCTTTGGCAAAAAGAAAATGAAAAGCGTCCCTAAGGATACACCTTTTACACAAACTTAAAATAGCGGCCGTTTCCTATTTATTACTGCAATATATCAATAGAACCGTCCCGCGAAATATGTAATGGCATATATCGGGAGAACCGTTCTCCTGATATATTTTTTGTATTGTTTTCCCAGGTATGGCTAGGATAAATGAGTGCAAGTTAGTATTTAGCTTGAACATTGAAGGAGGGCGCCGGCATTGTCGCTAAAGGCTGCGGCAGAGAGGGAACTGTATGAACGCTTGACCCAGGCCCTGGAAAAGTACAAGGGGAAGCGGGGCGTCCTGATTGCCGCCCTGCAGGAGGCGCAGCAGATTTTTGGCTACCTGCCCCGCAAGGTAATGATTCACGTAGCCAACGAGTTGACCATTCCCCTGTCGGAAGTATACAGCGTAGTCAGCTTTTACTCCCTCTTCTCCACCATGCCTACCGGCCGGATCAGGCTGGAGGTCTGCATGGGGACCGCCTGCTATGTGAAAGGGGCCGAAGAGCTCCTTAAGGGCTTAAAGGAAGAGCTGGGCGTGGAACCCGGCGAGGTAACCAAGGACGGCCTCTTCAGCATTGCCACCACCCGCTGCGTCGGCGCTTGCAGCGCCGCCCCCGTGCTCAAGGTAGGGGAAGAGTTGCACGGAAAAATGACCCGGGACCGGATCGGCCCGCTGCTGGAGGAACTGAAGCAAAGATGACCACCTTATGGGAAGAGATTGCTGCCGAACGCATCCCCCCCGAGGCGGAGCACCGCATCCTGCTCTGCGGGGGCGTCCCCTGCACTTCCCTGGGCTGCAAGAAGGTAAAGGAGGCCCTGGAGCAGGAGCTGGAAAGCAACGGATTAAAGGAGCAGGTCCCCGTCAAGGAGGTAGGCTGCATCGGCGACTGCAGCCTGGGCCCCTCCCTGATTGTCTATCCGGAAGGGATCATCTATTACCGCCTCCGGCCCGAGGATGCCGCCACCATCGTCCGGGAGCATATTATCCAGGGGCGAGTGGTGGAAGAGCTGCTCCATCGCGATCCCGACACGGAGGAGCGGTTCCGCCAACAGGCGGAGATGCCTTACTACCGCTCCCAGGTGCGGCTGGTATTGCGCAACTGCGGAGTCGTACCTCCGCATATTGAAGAATACATGAAGTACCGGGGGTACGCCGCCCTGGCCCGGGCCCTGGCGGAGATGACTCCGGAGCAGGTGATCGAGGAAGTGAAAAACTCCGGCCTGAGAGGGCGGGGAGGGGGCGGCTTCCCCACCGGCCTGAAGTGGGAGTTGACCCGCGCCGCCCCGGGGGAGAGCAAGTACGTCATCTGCAACGGCGACGAGGGGGACCCCGGCGCCTTCATGGACCGCAGCATCCTGGAAGGGGATCCTCACAGCGTCCTGGAAGGAATGATCATCGCCGGCTACGCCGTGGGCGCCAGCCAGGGCCTGATCTATGTCCGGGCGGAGTACCCCCAGGCCGTCCGGAGATCCCAGGAGGCCATCGCCGAGGCCCGGAAGATGAATTTCCTGGGCGAGAACATCTTGGAACTGGGCTTCAACTTCGACATCGAGGTCCGGATTGGCGCCGGGGCTTTTGTCTGCGGCGAGGAGACGGCCCTGATCACCTCGGTGGAAGGCACCCGGGGAGACCCGGGTCCCCGCCCCCCCTTCCCGGCGCAGAAAGGGCTCTGGGGCCTGCCTACCCTGATCAACAACGTGGAGACCCTGGCCAACATACCCCTGATTATTCTCCACGGCGCGGAGCGCTTCAAGGAATTGGGCCGGCCGGGGAACAGCGGGACCAAGGTTTTCGCCCTGGCGGGCAAGGTGAAGCATACCGGGCTGGTGGAAGTGCCCCTGGGGACGCCCCTGCGCACCCTGGTCTACGATATCGGAGGCGGCATCCCCGGCGGCAAGCGGTTCAAGGCAGCCCAAACGGGGGGGCCTTCCGGCGGCTGCCTGGGGGAAGAGTACCTGGATATCCCCATGGATTACGACAGCCTGGCCCAGGCCGGCTCCATGATGGGCTCCGGAGGCTTAATCATCATGGACGAAGATACCTGCATGGTGGATATCGCCCGCTTCTACCTGGATTTTACCCAGGACGAATCCTGCGGCAAGTGCACCCCCTGCCGGGTGGGAACCAAGCGGATGCTGGAGATCCTGGAGCGGATCACCCGCGGCCGGGGGGAAGAAGAAGACCTGGAGCGGCTGTACCAGTTGAGCATGCTTTTGAAGAACGGCTCCCTCTGCGGCCTGGGCCGCTCCGCCCCCAACCCCGTGCTGAGCACGCTCCGCCACTTCAAAGACGAGTACCTGGCCCACATCAGGGAAGGCTACTGTCCCGCCGGGGTCTGCACCGCCCTGAACCGCCCCCGGATCCTGGAAGAGAAATGCCGCTCCTGCGGCCTCTGCGCCCGAGTCTGTCCCGCCGCCGCCATCACCGGGGAAAAAGGGGTCCCCTACCGGATCGATCCGGCCCTGTGCAACGCCTGCCGGCAGTGCATCGAAGAATGTCCCTTCAACGCCATCGCCACGGGAGGGGTGCAGCATGCCCACGCTGACCATCGATAACCAGACCGTCACCGTGGAGGAGGGCACCTCCGTGCTGGAGGCGGCCCGCAAGATCGGTGTCGACATCCCCACCCTCTGCTATTTAAAAGATCTTAACGCCCCGGCCTCCTGCCGGGTCTGCCTGGTCCAGGTGGAAGGGCGCCCCACCATGGACGCCTCCTGCGTCCTCCCCGCCGCCGAGGGGATGGTGGTCCACACCAACACTCCCCCTGTCCTGGCGGCCAGGAAGCAGATGGTGGAGCTGCTTCTCTCGGATCATCCCTTTGAATGCCTGACCTGCGAGCGGAACCTGAACTGCGAGCTGCAGCGGCTGGCCAAGCGGTTCGGCATCCGCGACCTGCACCTGGAGGGGAGCCGCAACCATTATCCCATCGACGACCTCTCCCCTTCCGTGGTCCGGGAGCCGGACAAGTGCATCCGCTGCCGCCGCTGTATCGCCGTCTGCGAGAATTTCCAGTCCGTGGGTATCTACCGCATGGTGGAACGCTCCTTCAACGCCGTGGTGGGGCCCGCCTTTAACGGCTCCCTCATGGAGACCCCTTGCATCTACTGCGGCCAGTGCATCACCGTCTGTCCCACGGGGGCGCTGCGGGAGCAGGATTCCACGGCCCGGGTTTGGGAGGCGCTGCAGGATCCCGACCTCTTTGTCATCGTCCAGACCGCTCCCGCCATTCGCTCCACCATCGGGGAGGAGTTCGGCTACCCCGTGGGTTCCCTGGTCACGGGGCAGATGGTGGCCGCCCTGCGCCGGCTGGGCTTTGACCGGGTTTTCGACGACTGCTTCGGGGCCGATGTCACGGTAATGGAGGAGGCCAAGGAGCTGGCGGAACGCCTGGAGAGGGGCGGGCCCTTCCCCCAGTTTACCGCCTGCTGCCCCAGCTGGGTGCTCTTCTGCGAAAGCTTCTATCCCCAGCTCATCGACAACCTCTCGGAGTGCAAATCGCCGCAGCAGATGTTCGGGGCCCTCTCCAAGACCTACCTGGCCCAGGAGGAGGGGCTGGACCCCTCCCGGATCTTCTGCGTATCCATCATGCCCTGCGTCTCCAAGAAATACGAGCTGCTCCGGCCGGAGATGAACGCCAGCGGATACCGGGACGTGGATGCGGAGCTGAGCACTCGGGAATTGGCCCAGATGCTCTTCCAGGCGGGGATCGACCTGCGCAAGCTCCCCGCCGAGGATTTTGACGAACCCATGGGGCAGGCCAGCGGGGCGGGGGTAATCTTCGGCTCCACGGGCGGGGTCATGGAGGCCAGCCTAAGGACGGTCTACGAGATGATTACCGGCCGGGAGCTGCAGGGGGTGGAGTTTCACGATGTTCGCTCCGAGGATTACAAGGACGCCGAGATTGAGATGGGCAAGCACCGCCTTAAAGTGGCCGTAGCCCGGGGCACGGGAGCGGCCCGCCGCTTGATCGAAGCCATTTTGAAGGGAGAGAAGGAATACCATTTCGTCGAAGTGATGGCCTGCCCCGGCGGCTGCGTCGGCGGCGGCGGGCAGCCCATCTACTACGAGACCAACGACTGGAACGAACAGGTAGCCCACCGCTCCCGCCGGGCCGGCGGCCTCTACCGCCAGGATCGGCTCAAGGAATACCGCAAGGCACACCACAACCCGGCCATAATCAAGCTGTACCAGGATTTCCTGGGCTATCCCGGCAGCGAACTGGCCCACAAACTGCTGCACACCCGCTACGTATCCCGGAAGCTTTATTCCCCGGAACCGCTGCCCAAAAAGGAGCACAAGCAGCAGGTCCAGCCCCGGTAGCTAAAGCTAAGGTCCAGAGCTCCTGTAGCTAGGGCGAGAGCAGTTCGAAGCACGGGTTCTTAAGGTGGCGGAAGAGGCTTTTGCCCTTTTCTTCCGAGGGGCAGACCACCTGGAGGCGGCGGGCTCTTTGCCCCAGCTGCTCCAGGAAATGGGAGAAGGGGCGGATCACCTTTTCCGAGCTAAACTGCAGGTTTTCCAGGTTAAGCACCACTTTACCGTAGCCCTGGAGGGCCCGGTGCCCGGCCAGCTTTTTCAGCTCTTGCAGCGCTTCCAGATTGAGCACTCCGCGCAGGCGCAAATAAAGGGCTCCGTCCCGCTCCGTCAGGTAAACTTTGAACAGGCCGGGACGCAAGGCTTTTTTGGTGCCTTCCTCCAGGAGGCGGCGCAAAGATTCGAAGTTCCGGCTCAACACCGTTTTCACCAGGGAGCCGCCGCCCCGGAAATGCTCCAGGAACCGGTAGTACCAGCGGTTTTTCTGTTCAAAGCGGCGCACCAGCCACCAGCCCATAAGGCGGTAAAGGGAAGAACCCCATCCCGTTACGGCCACGTTCTGCCAGGCGTGGCGGAAGGAGTAGAAGCGCTTAAAGGCGTTTTCCGTCTCCTGCTGGAGCTGCTCCGGGGACATCCGGGCCGGTTCAAAAACGGCGTGATGCCCGTCGTAAAGGTTCCACTCCCGGGTCAGGAGGCGCCCCTCTTCCTCCAGCTTCTCAAAGAACGGCGTCCCCGGCAGGGGGGTCAGGGTCAAAAACTGCACCGTGTCGATCCCCGTTTCCAAGGCAAAATCCACCGTGTCCCGGATGGTTTGCACCGTATCGCTGTCTTCTCCAAAGACAAACATGCCGTGGACCCTGATCCCGTATTCATGAAACTGCTTTATGCAAAGCCTGATATCTTCCGGACTCTGCTGCTTGTTCAGGGCCTCTAGGGTGGCCGGATTAATGGACTCGAAGCCTACGTAGGCGATCTTGGCCCCGGAGCGCCGCATTAAATCCAGCAACTCCTCCTGGCGGGCCGCCTCCACCCGCACCTGGCAGCTCCAGCCCTTGAGATCTATCTTCCGCTCCAGCATCCCCTGCAGCAGCTCGATGGTGCGCCGGTAATTGGCGGTAAAATTGTCATCGCAAAAGAAAATAAAGCGGTTCCGGTAGCGCTCCAACTCCCGCAGAACATTCTCCGTGCTGCGAAAGCGGTAGCGCCGGCCGAACATGGCGGTGACGCTGCAGAAGGTGCAGTTGTAGGGGCATCCCCGGGAGGTGACCACGGGGATTACGCCGCTGATTTTTTTCGGATCGTAGAAGAGGGAGAAATCCGGGCAAGGGCTGAGATCCAGGTCTTCCGCTTCCGTGGGGCAGGGATTATGCACGATTTTGCTTCCCTGCCGGTAGGATACGCCGGGCACGTGGGCGGGAGGGATGCCCTCCTCGATGGCCCGAACCAGGGGGAGGATGATGCTGTCCGCCTCTCCCCGGACTACGTAATCGGCATACTGGAGGCCTTCCTCGGGCAGGAAAGTGACGTGAATGCCCCCCAGAATAACGGGGAGATAGCGGGAACGCAGGTAGCTGGCCATGCGGTAGGCTTCGTGACAAGTGGAAGTGGTCGTCGAGATCCCCACCAGGTCCGCGGCCAGAATCCGGGGCCATGGGAGCGCCGCGGCGCGATCCTTGTAAAGCTCCACCTGGTAGCCGGCTTCTTTCAACCGGGCTCCCAGCAGGGGCAAACCCAGGCGCGGCATGCGGACCCAGCTGAAAACATGATCCCCTCGCTCGACAGGCTCAATCAAAACAATCTTTTTCATGAAATCGCTCCTTTTCCCGGTGCAAGTGAACACCGGCATTTATTAATCGCCCGCTATGAACACAGTATCCCCTTCAGCGGTAGCTTTAATTATAAGAACGGGTTGTGGAGCGGATCGGTAGAAAGCCTGCCTTGCTTTAACCGGGGTTACTGTCATTTTATAAATCCCACATTTATAAGTTGCCCCTATTCTTCACCTCCTATGTCCTGACTGTGCCCTGACT
>LFRQ01000075.1:2010-3002 GCA_001512835.1 Clostridia bacterium DTU022 | reverse complement strand
GTCCGGCTCCGGCGGTCCCTCCCTGCGGGAGCGTCTCCTGCTCCTGAGGGAGAGGACCAGCCAGTAAAACAACAGGAAAGCGGCAGCGCCGGCCCCGTCCAGGAGAATATCCAGGAAAGAAGCGTCCCGGCCGGGAACAAAAAGCTGGTGAAACTCATCGCTGAAAGCGTAAAGCAGGGAAATCAGCAGCGACCGGCCCGCCGCCGCAGCGTTCCAGGAAAAGCTTAATCCGCCGGCAAAAGCCCGGTAAAGGAGAGCACCCAGCAGGGCGTACCCCAGAAAATGTCCCAGGCTAAAAGGGAGGGGGAACCAATCCAGTACCGGGCTGCGGGATGGCTGGTGGGAGAAGTAGAAGATCAGCGCCATCTGAATGGCCACGGGGCTCCAGAGAAGGAAGCGTCTTAATCCCGGCCGGTCTGCAGCCGTCATGAATAATCACCAGTTACAGTTATATGCATATGGAAGCTTATTGCCCTCCCGTTCTTGCTCGAACCCATCTCCATGCCGCCACCGACAATGGCCGAGAAGCACCTGTTTTAGTTTTAAGGATGGAACCATATTGCCTGCACTTTTGTTCCTGAAGGCCGTGGAAGCGGCCGGGAACCCGCACTCCAGGCCGGGAACTTGCACTTCAATCCGGCAGGCGATCCAAAAAAGTACTAGTCGGCCGCCACCAGGCGCTTAAGAAAGCGCATCAAGCCTTCAGCCAGATCTTCCCGTCTTAAAGCATATTCTATGGTAGCCTCCAGGAAACCAAGGCGGTCGCCCACGTCGTACCGCCGCCCCTGGAAAGTATACGCCCAAACCGGCCGCAGCTGGGCCAGGCTGTTTAAAGCGTCCGTCAGCTGAATCTCGCCTCCCGCTCCCGGAGGGGTGGATTCCAGGATGTCGAATATCTCCGGTTCGATGACGTAGCGGCCCAGAACGGCCAGGTTCGAAGGAGCTTCTTCCCGGGAAGGCTTCTCCACCAGGCTCTTAACCTTAACCGTTGC
>LFRQ01000075.1:0-1893 GCA_001512835.1 Clostridia bacterium DTU022 | reverse complement strand
AGCTGCCGGATGCAAGGCACTTCGGCGTAAATAATGTCATCGCCCAGGAGCACGGCAAAAGGTTCGTTGCCTATAAATTTGCGGGCACAGCCGATGGCATGTCCCAGGCCCAAGGGCTCCTTCTGGCGCACATAGAAAATATCGGCCATCTCGGATATGCCCCGGATAATGGAGAGGTCCTCCTTTTTACCCTTCTTCTCCAGGGTATGCTCCAGCTCCACGCAATAGTCAAAATGATCCTCGATGGCCCGCTTGTTCCGCCCGGTAATAATCAGGATATCCTCGATTCCCGCCGCCACGGCCTCTTCCACCACGTACTGGATGGTCGGCTTATCGACAATGGGAAGCATCTCTTTAGGCTGGGCCTTGGTGGCCGGCAGAAAGCGGGTGCCGAGGCCGGCAGCCGGGATCACTGCTTTCTTAACTTTCACCTTCTCAACCTCCTTCTCATACCATCTCTAATTCTACCTTTGGAGCGGAAAACCTGTAACCCCAAAAAATATTATTATAATATAAAAAAGGGCTTGCCGCCCCTCTGCGTAAAACATCTTGTTTCCGCTGAAAGACTGGATCTCCCGCTGCCTACAGCCCGGTCAGCCTTGGATCCCTGTGGACCCGCTTCTTTTTCCGGCAACCCCCTCCAGCCATACAATCAGCAGCGCAACTCCGATAAAGGACACAACGCCCAGGGCCAGGGTGAAATGGGCACGGACCTTCACCGACAGCAGCAGGACGCCCAGGGCGGAAAAAAGGAGGGTCCCCAGGTATAAAATGACTATCACCCGGCGCTCCGGCAGGCCCAGCCGGAGCAGGAGATGGTGTATATGCCCCTGGTCGCCCTGAAAAATGGGCTGACCGCTGAGCAGGCGTCGGATAATGGCGAAAACGGTATCAATGACCGGATAGGCAAAGATGAAGGCGCTGGCCAGCACCAGGGAAGCGGAAAACGGTTCGGTAGTAATCAGGTGCAAATAGAGGGTGCTCAGAAGAAAGCCGAGAAGCATGCTCCCGGTATCACCCATGAAAATTTTAGCCGGGGGGAAATTGTAAGGGAGGAAGCCAAGACAGGCCCCCAGAACAACCAGCATCACGGCCATCAGCGAGAATTGCCCCTTGATCCCGGCCACCACCGCCATGCCGATGGTAATGATGGCCGCCGTCCCCACAGCCAGCCCGTCCATGCCGTCGATAAGATTAAAGGCATTGGTCATGAGCACGATCCAGAGGACCATAAAGGCCAGGGAAACAGGATGCGGCAGGTACAGCTTTTTTTGCAAATAATCGAGGAGAACCTGAAAATGGTGATGGTTTAATAACACCAGCACCACTGCCGCCAGAATCTGACCGAACAGCTTGAGGGAGGGGTTTATATTATAAATATCATCCACCAGGCCCAAAAGGACAATGATCGTACTGCCCAGGATTATGGCCGCCAGCTTGGACGTAACCGGGATGAAGATAATTATGGCTACAACGCAGGCCAGGTAGAGACTGAGACCGCCCAGCAAGGGCTTGATCTCCTTGTGAATTTTACGCCCACCCGGTGCATCAACCACGCCGTTTTTGGCAGCCATTCTGGATATATAAGGTGTGCAGCCTAAGGAAATCGCCGCCGGTACAAGAACCAGTGCCCATGGCAGCCATGTGTTCAATTGATTTCGCTCCTTTTACAGGCATTCCGCCGGCAGAAAAACTGCTCCGGCAAACCAACAAGATTCCAGAACGTGGAATGATTGCATTATTTCGGGTATAATTTTAAATTAACGAATTCTACAAATATCCCAGAATATCCTTTTTTATTTTTATTAATGAGGAGCCGCGTTTAGCATAAGCCAGGCATCTTATACAATCATAAAACATTACTTAAAAATAATAAAGACCTGGATTCAGGCC
>LFRQ01000011.1 GCA_001512835.1 Clostridia bacterium DTU022 | reverse complement strand
ATTTCTATTTATTTATGTGACTATATTGTATATTGGCAATTTTCTTTTGTCAATTATTAATCATCGATATTGTCTCCCCTCTCCGCCCAGGCGCCGGAAAAGCCGGCCGTTAAAGCTTTTTTTCATTTTATTTGGCACCGCTTCCCCGCTAATGAGTTGCTAATTTTGTCGTTTCAAGTCGCCGGTGGGGCAGGGATTTAATCCAAAAATGTCAAATAAATATGATTAACAAACCTAAACCAGGGGAAGTGTGCCAACTATGGATAGAAAAAGGAAGTCCTGGAAGTTCCCGTGGCTGCACGTGATTTTGATCCTGTCCCTCTGTCTTAACCTATTTTTGATTTTGTCGCCCGGCGGCCTGACGGAACAGCAGCAGGACGTGGACTGGCGCACCATTAAAGAGATCAACAAACCGGGAACCTACGGCCCCTCCGGCAGGGAGCTTGTTGAGGGCAACTTAACTATCTGCACCGGCGGGGTTACCCTGCAGAATACCCTGGTCCGGGGCGACCTCCTGCTGGATGCGGCTATCGGCGACGGGAGCGTAAACCTGGCCGGAATTGAAGTGGAAGGCACTACCCTGGTAGAGGGAGGCGGCGCCGGGACCGTCGTCATTAAAGACGCCGCCCTCCAGCAACTGGTGATCAACAGGGAAGAAGGCCGGGTGCGGGTGGTCTTGACGGGGAACACCAGCGTGGAAAAGATCGTTATCCAGGGAGAGGCCTCCCTATTCCTGGAAGACCTGGCGGATAAAAAGCTGGTCCAAGAAGTATATATCGAAACCACTGCGGAAACGGAGCTGAAAGGCGACTTTAGCAGCGTCAAGGTGGCGCAGAAAGAAGCCAGAGTTGTCTTTCTGGCGGGCGAAATCGAGAATTTGATCACCCTTTCCGGGGCGGAAGAGGCTTCCATCACTCTGCAGGATGGGGTTGTGGTAAATGCCCTGGTCCCCGGAGCCTCTCTCACCCTGGAGGGCCAGGGGCTGGTCAAGGAAGTCTCCTTGAAGGCTCCGGGATTGTTTCAGTTCTCAGGGAACCTGGAAAAAATTACTGCCGGCGGCAGCGGAATCTTTCTGCAATTGGACAGCGGCCTGATCGACACCCTGCTGGTGGAAGACTCGGGAGGAAAGGTGATGGTGCACCTGGCCCAGGAGACCAAGATCGACTACCTGGAACTTAACGGCCCCGCGGGAATAACGGGCAAAGGTTCCATCGGGCGGGCGCTCATCAAGGCGGCGGGAACAACCATTGAGCAGAGCCCCGGGCAAGTGGAGCTGGCGGAAGGGGTAACGGCAAAAATAGCCGGAGAAGAGGTAACGGGAGAAAAGAAACCGGAAACCCCGTCCACGCCGTCCACGCCCACCGTCAGCCTTACCGCCATCGGCAACCAGCTGCTGCGTCCCGGGCATTCCAAGACCTTCAACCTTACGGTTTCCCCCGGCGATGCCGCCATCTCGGTAAAATCCAGCAACAGCAGCGTGGCCCAAGTATCCCTTTCCGGTAAGCAGCTCAAGATCACGGCGGGCAGCAGCCAGGGATCGGCCACCATTACCGTAACGGCTTCCAAGCCCGGCTACAACAGCCGGACCAGGACCTTTACGGTGACCGTGGATCCCATTGTGGAGTTTATAGTGAAAAAGCATGATTTTTCTCCCGGCAAAGAGGTTGTCATCGTGAAGCTCAGCTATCCCGATCCGCAGAATTACAACGTTACCGTAGGCGGAACGACCTTAAAATATATGAGCGATATGAAGGCGTTTTACGGCGAGTTCCTGGAAGGGAGCGTAAGCAGAAGCAGCGTTAGGGTGACCAGAAAATAGGGCTTCGGAGAGGGGAGGTTAAGCATGAAAAAGGATTTAACGGCCAAGTTTTTCCTTCAACTTCTGGCTGTCCTTGTCTTTTTCATCTTTGCCGCCACCCCTGTGTCCGCCGCCATAGTCGGCCACGTGGCCGAAGGCAGCGATAAAAAGTACTACGAGTATAATTACGATCAGTTGCTGGAATCATATGTGCGGCATATCCTGGGCGGCAGCGCCCCGCTGTATAACGATTACCGCAAGAAAACCGTCCGGGCGCTTCTGGACGACAAAAAGGGCTACCTGGATTACGAGGCCGCCCTGGAGGCTTACGTCCGGGCAATCCTTAACGGGAAGATTTTTGACCTGGATCAATACGCCGCCGGCAGCCAGGCCAAAAAAGCCCAGATGCCCCTGGAGGTATACCTGGTATCCGTAGATAAACAGGGTAAAATTGTCTATACCAAGAAAATTCTTGACGATGTAGCCAGCCTCCTGAGAGAGATAAACGGGGCGACCACCCCCGGCGCTCTGAAAAACCTAATTACTGCCTACGCTTCCCAACTGGGCGTAAACCTGGCCGACTTTAACCGGTTGAACGATTACAGCCAGAACGCCGCCTTGAAAAAGGTGCTGGAAGAGAAGGCGAAACTGTCCCAGGGCTTTTCCACCCTGGAACAGGTTAAGAATGCCTTTAACAGCGCCGTAGCGGCGGCAAAATCAGCTTTGGACAGCGCCTTAAATGGAGTCAACAGCGCCGGCAGCGCCAGCGCCATGAAGCAGGCGCTCACCACTCACAGCACGGTCCTGGAGCTGGATTTAAGCAGCTACAACCTGAAGGCGTCGGAGCTGGACAACCTGGCCTCCCGCCTGCTGCAGTTGAAGCCTTTTTCCTCCGCGCTGGAGCTGAAATACCTTCTCCATACCGCCGTCCTCTCCCTGCGCACCGGCTACAGCATCAGCCATACCCGCTACAACTACACCCTTGAATATATGCTGGACAAGCAGATGAATTGCGACGCGCCTCCCCAGACGGACCTCTACGGGGGCGGCTGGAAAAACGCCCGGCGAGAGGACGTGGCCTATTATCTCAATCCGTACAACTTTATCCCCCTCTTCGATTCTATTGTGATCACCGCCGATCCAAATCTCAGGGTGCGGGAGCGGCCCACCACCAAGAGCAATATCATCGGCACCGTCAACAAAAACGAGGTTTATACGCTCCTGGGCGAGGCGGAAGCGGAAGCGGGAACGGATCCCGGTACAGAGGGGACCTGGTACAAGATTAAAGTGGCCGGCAAGGAAGGATGGGTCTGCGGCCGGTACGCCCAAAAGACCAGCAGTCTATCGATCTCCACCTCCATGTTCCAGTTCCTCCTGCTGTCGGGAAGCGCCGGCTCCACCGCCGGGGACCTGAATACTATCCTGCAGGGAAAGGGCATCCTTAGCGGCAGGGGAGCCGTTTTCCTGGAGGCGGCCCGCAATAACAATATAAACGAGATTTTCCTGGTTTCCCTGGCTCTCCATGAAACGGGAAACGGCACCAGCGAACTGGCTACCGGCATTGAATTTGAAGATGTGGACAAGCTTTACCCGGACATTGACCCGGACATTGACGGCGAGTGGACCCGGAAGGTCCAAATCATGGATGGCCCCCTTAATGTCCGGGAGCGGCCCACCACGAAAAGCAGCAGTTTAGGCAGCGCCCAGACAAATGAAACTTATCTCCTCCTGGAGGAAGCGGAAGCGGAGGCGGGAACGGATCCGGGCACGGAAGGGACCTGGTATAAGATCAAGGTCGGCGGCAAAGAGGGCTGGGTCTGCGGGAAATATGTGGCGGTAAAAGTCTTTGTCAAGGTTTACAACATGTTCGGCATCGGAGCTTACGACAGCAACCCCAAGTATTACGGCGCCCAGCGGGCCTACCAGGAGCGCTGGTTCAGCCCCGATGCAGCCATCCGGGGCGGGGCCAAGTTTGCCTCCCAAAGCTACGTGAACCACCCCTCCTACGCCCAGGATACCCTCTACAAAATGCGCTGGAATCCAAAGCAGCCCGCCACCCACCAGTATGCTACCGATATCGGCTGGGCGGTAAAGCAGGCCCCTTATATAAGAGGACTTTACAACCAGGTCGCAAATTATACCCTTGCTTTCGATATCCCGCGGTTCAAGGACAACTAGAGGGGGCAGTTTGGGAAAATAAAAAATTGAATCCAGGAAATACAGGGGGCGGTCCCAAAAGCTCGCCGGGGCGGCCCCTTTTTTGCTGCCTCTTTGGCCGCCGCCCAATGGCGGCCCAATTTTATGACAGCTTACGAGAGCTTCTCCAGGAGCAGGCTCACTTCCTCCCAGCGCCGCAGCAGCCCGGCCAGCTTCTCCTGCTCCTGAAGCAGCTCCAGCCCTTTCTCGGAAAGTTCCTGAGGGCTGCCGTACAGCTCCGGCCGGGAGAGTTGCTGCTCCAGGCGGGCGATCTTCGCTTCGGCGGCGGCAATGCTCTCTTCCAGGGCTTCCTGTTCCCTCCTTAAGCCGGATTCCCGGCGCTGCCGCTCCCTCTCCCGTTGTTGCGCCTCCCGGCGCCGGAGGGCGGCACGTTCAGGGGCCTTCTCCGTTTTCTCCTGCCGGGCCTCTTCCTCCCGCCGCTGCAGGTACTCCTGGAAAGTGCCGGCAAAGGATTGAACCTCCCCGGCATTTACCTCCCAAACCCGGTTCACCAGCTTGCTTAAAAAATAGCGGTCGTGGGAGACGACAATCAGCGTCCCCGGGTAGCGGGAGAGGGCTTCTTCCAGTTCCTCCACAGCGGAGAGATCCAGGTGGCTGGTCGGCTCATCCATGAGCAGGCAATTGGCCCGGCTTAAAGCCAGGCAGGCCAGGGCCAGGCGGCTCTTCTCCCCTCCGCTCAGCTCTTTGACCCGCTGGAAAACCTGATCGCCCCGGAACAGGTAGCGGCCCAGGTGATTCCGGGCTTCCTTCAGGTCCAGGTCGGAAGCCTGCATAACCGCCTCCAGCAAAGTCTGCTCCGGGTCCAGGCTCTCCTGCTCCTGGGCAAAGTAGACCACCCGGACTGAAGGCCCCAGGCGGATTCTCCCTGCGGAAGGCTGCTCTTCGCCGATGATTAGCTTCAGCAGGGTCGTCTTCCCCGCCCCGTTGGGCCCCACTACGGCCACCCGGTCGCCCCAGCGCACCTCCAGGTTGAGCTGGTGAAACAGCTGCCGGTCCCCGTAGCTTTTGCTGACGCCCTCCAAAGCCAGGACCCTATCCCCACCGCGCCCGGCATAGTCCAGGCCCAGCTTGAAGGAGGCGGGCCCCCGGGGCTGCTCCACCCGTTCCACCTTCTCCAGCCGGTGCCGGCGGCTGCGCGCCTGCTTCTTCGAGCGGGCATCGGCCTTCGACTCCCGGATCCGCTTCTCCTCCCGGGCCAGCAGCAGCTGCTGCTCCCGGTAGGCCTTCTCCTGCGCCAGCCGCTCCTGGCGGCGCAAAGCTTCAAAGGTGCTGTAGCCCCCCGGGTAGCTCTTGATCTTCCCCCCTTCCAGGAGAAAGATCCCCTTCACCACCCGGTCCAGGAAAAAGCGGTCGTGGGAGACCACCAGCAGGCTTCCCGGCCAGTCTTGCAAAAAGCGTTCCAGCCATTCCAGCCCCGCCAGGTCCAGAAAATTGGTCGGCTCGTCCAGCAGGAGCAAGTCCGGCTGCTGCAGCAGCAAGGAGGCCAGCTTGGCCCTGGTCTTCTCCCCGCCGCTGAAAGTGGAAAGTTCCTGGTCCAGGTCCGCCTCCTGGAAACCCAGCCCCCGGGCCACAGCGGCAATGCGCGCCTCTACCGTATAGCCGCCTTTCTCCTGAAATTCCCGGGAGAGCTCCCCGTAGCGCTCCAGGAGCCGCTGCAGCCGCCCTTCCGCCTCCGGCGGGCATTGGGAAATCTCCTGCTCCAGGGCCGCCAGCTTTCCTTTCATTTCCAGAAGGCACCCCAGGGACTCTTCCAGGAACCGGCGCAGGGTTCCCGACAAAAAGCCGTCAAAGTCCTGGGGCAGGTAGCCGCAGCTAAGCCCCCGCGCCCGGTGCACGGAACCCTTATCCGGCTCCAGCTCCCCGGCCATAATCTTGACCAGGGTGCTCTTCCCCGACCCGTTGGGGCCGATGAGCCCCACTTTGTCTCCCTTGTGGAGCCGGATAGTGACCCCCTGCAGAACCCCGTGGGCGCCGTACCCTTTTTCGATATTGTTCAGGGAAATAAGCATGGCGGATACCCTTTGCTCTCGTTTTCACCTTCCCATTATATTTGATGTCCCCAGGCCGGTCAACGACGGGGCCCCAGGGGACACCGATGCGCCCGGGCAAGCTTCGCCTCCTTTAATAAATAAACTGCATGCAAA
This sequence comes from Clostridia bacterium DTU022, assembly GCA_001512835.1. Taxonomy (GTDB): domain Bacteria; phylum Bacillota; class Dethiobacteria; order DTU022; family DTU022; genus DTU022. The sequence goes on along the minus strand of LFRQ01000011.1, from coordinate 28,689 downwards.
ATTATTCCGGGGGGGCAGGATCCTGAAAGCGACTGTGCTAACGAGGCCGCATGCTCTATATAATAAAATTGTAAACGGGGACGGTTCTTTTTTAGGCTTTGCAAATCAAGAACCGTCCCCTCTGGCCTATTGGCCTATTGTGCTTCTCTTTTTTGCATTCTTTTTCACCCGTCCCCCCTTTCAATCAGGGGCGCCGGGACCTGAAAGGGTGCGCCCCTCCCTTTTTTATTTTTGGCAAGCCGGAACGGCTCCTTAATAGAAACTGCCCCTTTTCCCCCAAAAGAGAAGGCGCGGGCTTTACAAGATTGGATATAAAATGTTAAAAAGGGGACCTCCCTCCCCTTTTGCATTTCTGCAAATTGGGAGTTGTCCCCTTTTGCATTGTCCCTTTTTGCTTTTTAAAGGCGATAGGCGACGGCGAAGGCTTCGTGGATGGCCTCGGCGGCGTTGCGGGGAGCGTAGCAGTCGCCCACGGCATAGAGTTCCTTGACCTTGCCCCGGAGTTCCCCCTCCAGGGGGTTGTGGGGCACGGCGCCCGCGGCCAGGACCACGGTATCCAGGTTCTCCAGAGTTTCCTCTCCGTCCTTGTGCCGAAGGGTGGCCCGCCCGCGGCCCAGGGCAATCACCTCCGTGCCGGTGCGCAGGGTGATGGCCTGATTGTTCTCCAGCCGCCGGAGCAGCTCGCCCCGCAGGGTGGGGCTCTGGTCCCGGGCCAGCTCCTCCATCATCTCCACCAGGGCAACCTGGCACCCCTTTTCCGCCAGAAACTCCGCCGTCTCGCAGCCTACCAGCCCTCCGCCCACGATTAAAACGTTCTTCCCGGTTTCGGCGGCCCCGGAGAGGACCTCCCAGGCGGTGACCGCCCCGCTCTCCTCCAGGCCGGGCAGGGACGGCACCAGGGGTTTGGCCCCGGTAGCCAGGATAACCGCGTCCGGCTTTTCCTTTAATATCGTTTCCACGGTGGCCCCGGTGCCCAGGCGCAAGTCCACCCCCAGGGCTTTTATGCGCCGGCTCAGGTAGCGCACGATTTCGCCGAAGCGCTCCTTGTGGGGCGGGATCGCGGCCAGCAGGGCCTGCCCGCCCGGGCGCTCCGCCTGCTCAAAGAGGATCACCCGGTGCCCCCGGATCCGCGCGACCCGGGCCGCCTCCATCCCCGCCGGTCCCCCGCCCACAATTACCACTTTTTTGCTCCGGGGAGCCTTGACCAGGGGGAATTCGCCCTCTCGGCCCACCCGGACATTGTAGATGCAGCCCGCGGGCTTCCGGTAAACCAGCAAGAAATCGATGCAGCGCTGGTTGCACTGGATGCACTTACGGATATCCTCGGCCCGGCCCAGTTGGATCTTGCGGGCAAAGTGGGAATCGGTGATGGAGCCCCGGCCAATGGAGACAAAGTCGGCGCTGCCTTCCGCCAGGATCCGCTCCCCGTCTTCCGGGTCGTGGATCTTCCCCACGGCGATGACGGGGACGTTAACCTTCTTCTTTATCGCCGCGGCGTACTTAACCAGAGGCAGCGGCGGGTTGGCCATGGTGGAGATCATGGGCGCCGGAGAGCCGTACACCCCCACGGAGACATGCAGGGCGTCAACCCCGTTTTCCACAAAGATTGGCGCCATGCGGAGAGCGTCCTCCAGGGTAATCCCGCCCTCCACGTGCTCATCGGCATTCATGCGAAAAATAATGGGGTAGTCCTCCCCCACCTCCCGGCGGACAGCCCGGATCACCTCCAGGGGAAAGCGCAGCCGCCGCTCTTCGTCGCCCCCGTACTCGTCCTCCCGGTGATTGCTGTAAGGAGAGAGAAACTGGTTGATCAGGTAGCCATGGGTGCCGTGCAGTTCTACGGCGTCGAAGCCGGCCAGGCGGGCGCGGCGCGCCGCCTCGGCAAAAGCGTAGACCAGGCCGCGGATCTCTTCCGGAGTAAGGACCCGCGGCATTTCGGCGCAAACGGGGCAGGACAGCGCTGAAGGGGCCACGGGAGCCATCCCCGTGATGGCCGAGTTGGTCTGGCGCCCGGCATGGTGGAGCTGCATGGCGATCTTGGCCCCGTGGCGGTGGACGGCGTCCACCAGGTAGCGGAGCCCGGGAATAAACTTGTCCGCCCAGACCCCTATCTGCCCGGAGATGGCCTTCCCTGCGGGATCCACGGCGGATACCTCCACGATGATCAGCCCCATCCCTCCGGCGGACCGCTCCTCGTAGTAGCGGACCAGGCGCTCGGTGACAAAACCGTCGTCGCCCGCGTAATTGGTCCCCATGGGGGGCATAACCATGCGGTTGCGGAGGGCAAGCTTCCCAATCCGTCCCGGTTCCAGCAATCTTTTAAATGCGCTCATAGCAAAACCCCTTTAAGACACATTTTAAGCCCAAAGGCTCCTTAGCTAGCTTGGCCGATCCCGGCTTGGGTTATGTGTTAAAAGGGTTCATTTTCAATTCATCAATAAGTTTACAGAGGAAGTTTATACAGGGCGCTGTTAGAATAGCCCTTGTAGCTGTCTGATGCTTAAATTCCAGAATAGAAGCCCTTTATCTGTTAAATCGAAACTTGAAGGTGGAAATTTGGAGCCCAGGACGATACTGTGTTCCCGGTTAATCTTACTGCATTTGGATTTAAATTGCGATATGGCCAAAAATGACAACCCTCCCAAGCAGCAGGCAGCCGGAGGGTTGTCAACAATCTTTCATCAAGAGCAGATTTTTATTTTTTATCTCGTCCCCAAAGCGCTTAAATACGCCCCCAAAAAGAGCGGCGGTTTTCTTCGCGGGCTTCCCCAGGCCGCCGGCAAAGGCTTATTTTGCGCCCGAGCCCCCGGCTAAGAGGTAGTCCAGGTGCGGGCGGTGGGCTTCCAGCAACTCCCCCACCAGCTCGTTGATCCGGTCCAGGGTCAGCATGGAAGCAGCCAGGGGATCCAGCTGGCAGGCGTAGTAGACATAGTCGCGCCTTTTTTCCAAGACGGCCTGCACCGCCAGCTCCTGGACGGAGATATGGGCCCGGTTGATGGCGGCCAGCTGCGGCGGGAGCTCCCCGGCATAAAGGGGCTGGACGCCGTTTCCGTCCACCAGGCAGGGCACCTCTACGCAGCAGCCGTAGGGCAGGTTGGAGATTAAGCCCCGGTTCTCCACGTTCCCGTAGATAAGGGCGGGCTCCCCCGATTCCATGGCCCAAATGATGGGCGCCGCGTACTCCAGGGTGCGGTAATGCTCGGGCAGCTCCGCCTCTCCCCGGGCCACCTTCCGGTTGCGCTCAAATTCCTCGTCCTGCTGGTAGCAGCGGTGGACGTACTCCCGCAGGGGAATATGAAGTTTCTCCACCAGCTCCCGGTGCGGGATAAAGTAGGGGACGTACTCGGCCATGTGCTCGCTGGACTCGGAGACAAAGTAGCCGAAGCGCTTCATGATCTCGAAGCGGACCCGGTCCCAGGAGTAAGTCATAGGATCCTGGGCCGCCCGGTGCAGGTCCGGGTATAGATCCCTCCCCCGGTGCCGGAGCTCCAGGAACCAGCAGAGGTGGTTGGTCCCGGCGGCCCGGTAGCGCAGTTCGGGGAAGGGCAGGTCCAGGTAGTTGGCCAGCATCAGCGCCGTTAGGGGGATGCTGTGGCAGAGCCCCACCACCTTTACGCCGCCGGCCCGGTACACCGCCCAGACCACCATGGCCATGGGGTTGGAGTAGTTGATCAGCAGCGACTCGGGGCAGAGCTCCTCCATCCGGCGGCAGATCTCCAGCACCGCGGGGATGGTGCGCAGGGCCCGGAAGACCCCTCCGATGCCGTGGGTGTCGGCAATGGTCTGCTGCAAACCGTACTTCTCCGGGATATCGAAATCGATGAGGGTGGATTCCAGCCCCCCCACCTGGATCATGTTTACCACGTAATCGGCGCCCCGCAGGCTCTCCTCCAAGTTTAGGGTGGCCTCCACCCTGGCCCCGGCCCCGGCGGCGTCGACGCGCCGGCGGATATAGCCATGGGCTACCTCCAGGCGGTCGGGGTCGATATCCATCAAAGAAAACTCCAGCTCGTCTTTCAGCTGGGGGTAGGTCAGCAGGTCTCCCACCAGATTGTTGGCGAAGACCACGCTCCCCGCCCCGATGAGGGCTACTTTGGGCATCCGCCTTTCTCCTCTCCTAATCTCTTTTATCTCTTCTTAACCTGGAACACCGCTTTTTTCAACCGCTCCAGCTTGCGCCGGGCCTCCTCCCGGCTGGGGGCGTTGACGGCCAGATAGATCTTGAGCTTCGGCTCTGTGCCCGAGGGGCGGACGCAGAACCAGGAGCCGTCTTGATAGCGGTAGTAGATCACCCGGGAGCGGGGCAGGTCTACGGGACCCTCCTCTCCCGTGCGCAGGTCCCAGCGCTTTTGCAGGTAGTAGTCCCTCTTTTCCACCGCCTCCAGGCCCTCCACCGGGGGCGCCTGGTGTTCGTACGCCTGCATGTAGCCCTCGGCCTCCGCCAGGTCGGAGAGTTCCATGGAGACCAGGTCTTCCCGGTAGTAGCCGTGCCGGCGGGAGAGCTCCTCCAGCACCTGGAGCAGGTTCTGGCCCCGCTCCCGGTAGTAGGCGGCCATCTCCGTCAGCAGGTAGGAGGCGATCACCGCATCCTTGTCCCGGACAAAGGTGCCCGTCAGGTAGCCGTAGCTTTCCTCGTAGCCGAAGAGAAAAGCCCGGTCCCCCTTTTCTTCAAACTCCTTGATCTTCTCCCCGATGTACTTGAACCCCGTCAGGGTCTCCATGGTCTCCACGCCGTAGGCCTCGGCTACTTTTTTGCCCAGCTCCCCGGTAACAATGGTCTTCACCATGACCCCCCGCTCCGGCAGTTCTCCCCGCTCCTTCAGCCGACCCAGGAGGTAGTCCAGCAGCAGGGCCCCGATCTCGTTCCCCGAGAGGAGGGTATAGCCGCCTTCGCCGGCGTCGTCCTTGACGGCGCAGCCTACCCGGTCCCCGTCGGGGTCAGTGGCCAGGACCAGGTCGGCATCAACGCGGCGGGCCAGCTCCAAGGCCAGCTCAAAGGACTCCCGCTCTTCGGGGTTGGGGAGCTTGACCGTGGAGAAATTGGGGTCCCCGGCCATCTGCTCCTCCACCAGGAAGAGGCGGACCGCCTCCATCTCTCCCAGAAGCTGCGGAATATGGACCGCCCCCGTCCCGTGCAGGGGGGTGTAGACCACCTTCAGTTCCCCCCGGGGGCGGGTTAGGGAGAGGCCCCGGATCCGGTCCAGATAGAGGGTGTCCATCTCCTGGCCGATCATCTCCAGGAGACCCTTGGCCAGGGCTTCTTCCCGGGAGATGCACTTCACGTCCCGAAAGATATGCACCGCCCTTATGCTCTCGCTGAGCTCGTCCACCAGGGGGGATACGGCCTGGCCGCCGTCGGGCCCGTATACTTTGTAGCCGTTGTACTGCGGGGGATTGTGGCTGGCGGTGACCACGATGCCGGCGGCGCAGCCCAGGGCCCGGATGGTAAAGGAGAGCTGGGGCGTGGGTCGCTCCCCGTCAAAAAGGTAGGCCTTCACGCCGTTGGCAGCCAGGACCAGGGCCGCCTCCAGGGCAAACTCCCGGGAGAAGCGGCGGGTGTCGTAAGCGATGGCCACCTTCCTGGCGGCGGCCTCCTTCACCGTCTTGTTCAGGTAATCGGCCAGCCCCTGGGTCGCCCGGCGGACCACGTAAAGGTTCATCCGGTTCAGGCCGGGGCCGATGATGCCCCGCATCCCCCCGGTCCCGAATTGCAGCTCGGCGCCGAAGCAGGACCGTATGGCCGCCGGATCCCCCTTCATCTTCTCCAGCTCCCGGCGCATATCCGGGTCAAGGCTTTCGCTGTTCAACCATTCCTGATAGCGCTGTTCAAGATCAATCTCCGTCACCGGTCAAACCTCTCTTCCATAATCATCTTCATAGCGCTGGATATCGTCTTCCCCAAAGTAGCTCCCCGTCTGAACCTCGATGAGGACCAGCCGCTCCGTTCCCCGGTTCTCCAAGCGGTGGCGGGCTCCCGCGGGGATGAAGATGCTCTCCCCCGGCTTGAGGGTAACCTGCTTCCGGTCCACGGTAATCAGCCCCTCTCCCCGGACCACCACCCAGTGCTCGCTGCGGTAGCGGTGGCTCTGCAGGCTCAGGCGCTCCCCGGGGTTCACCTCCAGCCGCTTGAGCTTGTAGCCCTCCCCCTCCTCCAGCACGGTAAAGCTGCCCCAGGGACGGTGCTCCGTGGGATGGGCCTGGACTTCCGGCGCGCCGCGCTCCTGCAGCGCTGCCACCACGCGCCTGACCTCCTGGGAACGCTCCCGGGCGCAGACCAGCAGGGCGTCATCGGTGTCTACCACCACCATCTTGCTCACCCCCACGGTGCCTACCAGCCGGGAGCGGGAGATGATCAGGCTGTCCCGGGTCTCCACGGCCAGCGCCCGGCCGGAGATGCTGTTCCCCTGCTCGTCCTTGGGCAGGACGGAGTAGACCGCCTCCCAACTGCCCACGTCGCTCCAGCTTATCCCGGCGGGGATGACCACCACCCGGTCGCTCTTCTCCATGATGCCGTAATCGATGGAGATGGACTCCAGCTGCGCGTAGATCTGCTCCCGGGCCTCTTCGTCGCTTTCCATGAACCGGTCCAAGGCTTGGGCCATCTCCGGAAGATAGCGGCGGTACTGGGCGATTAGCTCCCCCACCCGGAAGACAAACATGCCGCTGTTCCACAAGAATTGACGGTCCTGGAGATACCGGCGCGCCGTCTCCAGGTCCGGCTTCTCCACAAAGCGCTCCACCCGGTAGAGCTCCGGCCCCAGGGGCGTTCCGCAGCGGATGTAGCCGTATCCCGTCTCCGGGTACGTGGGGCGCACGCCGAAAGTTACCAGCCCGTGCTGCTCCGCCGCCTGCCTCCCCTGCTCCAGGAGGGCGGCAAACTGCCGGTAATCGGGAACCAGGTGATCCGCGGGGAGAACAGCCATGACGGCCCCCTCCCCCTCCCGGCGGTACAGCTCCCAGGCAGCCAGGCCGATGGCCGGGGCGGTATTTCGCGAGCAGGGCTCCTTCAAGATGGTCAGCGGGCCCACGTCCATGGATTTTAGCTGGAGGAGAATGCTCCCTTCCTGATCCCGGTGGGTCACCACCAGGAGGCGCTCCCGGGCGATGGAAGCGGCCAGGGTCCGGTATATGGTCTCCTGGAAGAGGCTGCGCCCGGTAAGGCCCAAATCCAGGTACTGCTTGGGATAATGCTCTCGGCTCAGAGGCCACAAGCGCGTTCCGCTGCCTCCGGCCAGGATCACTGCGTACATAGAATCACTCCCTGCGGTAAATTTTATACGGTTGGGAACAATTTAGCAAATCGCTTCTCCCGCCCCTTCCTCCCGGACGGGGCCGTCTTCCTCTGCCGGCGCCGGGCAGGGCCGGGGCAGAAGAAGGGTGGCTCAGGAAGAGGGCGGTTTGCGGGGCGGCCGGCTGCTCCCGGTTGCAGCAACTTGGAGTACTGGGGTGTAAGGGGTGGAGTTGGGAGGGGAAGCCGGCCGCTTCCGGGTTTAGGATGCCCCTTGCCGGGCAAGGATTTTTCGGTAGACTTCCAGGTAGCCGTCCACCATCTTGTCCACGGTAAAATTTTTCTCCACGTGTTCCCGGCAGGCGCGGCGATCCAGCTGCGACAACTCTTTTACCCGGTCGGCGGCCTGGCCGGGATGGTCGATGAGAAAGCCGGTCTTGCCGTCCAGGATCAACTCCGCCATGGAGCCGCGCTTTACGGCAATGACGGGGGTGCCGCAGGCCATGGATTCCACCACGCTCAGGCCGAAAGGCTCGTCAAAATTGATCAGGTGCACCAGAGCCAGAGCCCTGGAAAGGAGGGCGCCCTTGGCCTCCGGCCCCACGGGGCCGATATAGCGGATCTGCTCGCCGTCCAGGTGCGGAGCGACCTGGCTGTCGAAATAATCCTGGTCCTGGATGATCCCGGCAATCAGCAGGGGCAGCCCCGTGGAGCGGGCCAGCTGGATGGCCTCATAGGTCCCCTTGTCCCGGTGGATCCTCCCCAGGAAAAGGAGGTAGTCTCCCGGGGTCTCCTGGAAGGGGTAATTTTCCAGGGGGATCCCGTGATAAACGGTGGCGATGTAATCCAGGCTGGGATGGCGATCCGCCTGGCTAATGGAGACGTAATAGGTGCTGCCGTTGTACTTCTGATAAACGGGCAGGATCTTGGGCGACGAAAAGCCGTGGATAGTGGTCACCACGGGTGTCCGCACCAGGGCGGAGTAGGTCAAGGGCAAAAAATCGAAGTGGTTATGAATCAGGTCAAAGCGCTCCGCCTCTTCAAAGACCCGGGAGATGTGCAGGCACTCCCAGACCTTGGGATCCAGAGTCTTGTCTTCTTCGTAAGGACGGGGAGCGGTCCAGACCAGCTCCGCTGCCGTCTGGGAATCCCCGGTGGCAAAAAGGGTTGCCTCCACCCCCCGTTTTACCAGCCCTTCGGTGAGCAGGCTGGCCACCCACTCCCACGGCCCGTAGTGCCGAGGCGGGGTGCGCCAGGCAATGGGGGCCAGGATGGCAATCTTCATCATCTGCCGGAACGTCCCTCCTCTTTCCCGGTACAGACCAAGAGATCAAGGAGATCCTCCAACTTGGCCGTAGCCACGCAAACACAGGAATCGGCGGCGCCGTAGTACATGAACAGTTCCTTGGTTTCCGGGTTGACTACGGTCCCCGTGGGGAAGGTTACCCCCGGCACATCCCCGAGACGCTCGTACGGCTCTTGAGGGCCAAAGACCCACCCGTCGCTGCGCTTGATAATCCGCCAGGGCTCCTCCAGGTCCAGCAGAGCCAGGCCGACCCGGTAGAGGCTCCCGGAGACGGTCACCCTGACCCCGTGATAAATAATCAGCCAGCCCAGGTCCGTTTCGATGGGCGGCGGGCCCAGCCCCACCCGGGTGCAGTCCCACCAGCCCGGCCGGACGGGAATCAGGATGCGGTGGCCGCCCCAGTGCTTCAGGTCCGGGGAGAAGGAGATCCAGATATGGGCCTCCCCCCTGATGATGGGCCGGTGAATCAAAACGTACCGGTCATTAATCTTTCGCGGGAAGAGGGAAGCGTCCTTGTCCTCGGGAGGAAGCATCGCCCCCCGGCGCTGAAAAGTTTTCAAATCCTTGCTCAAGGCCAGGGAGACCACGGGGCCGCCCTTGGAAAAGGAGACGTAGGTAATGGCGTACTCCTGCTGCTCCTCCAGCCAGACCATGCGGGGGTCCTCGATTCCCCACTGCTCCTCGTCGTAGTCGGGTTCGGGGACCAGGGCCGGCTTCTCATCCACCTGCCAGTTGGTTAAGCCGTCTCGGCTCCGGGCAAAGGTCAGGTGGGAAAAGCCGCGCAAGTCCTCCACCCGGACCAGGAGCACGGTCTCGTCGTCATGTCTTACCGCCGCAGGGTTAAAAGTGGCATTAACCGTGTACGGCCAGTGTTTTGGAGTCAAAATCGGATTTCCTTTAAATCGCTTAAAGACCTCCTTGTGATGATCGCTGAACAACCGGAACACTCCTTTTGCTATGGTAAATAATATTAATTGCACTGTTGCCAATTTTCTGGTCGAGCCTTCCTCAGAAACAATTCGACACCCTTCCCGCTTTTCCTTCGGTGCCTGGCACGTCAACTTTGTCAACTTGATTGAAAATTCTGATTATGGCGCCTGGCCCGGCAACTTTGTCAACTTTTTTTGAATTAAAAGAAGAAAGCTTTGACCAGGCGGAAGTTTTCCTGCACCCGCTCTTTTCCGGCCACCATGCCCATGTGGCCGGGCAGGAGCAGTTCCACGGGGTCTAGCTGTGCCAGCTTGTCAATGCTGGCTTTCAGCTCTTCCAGGCTGCCGCCGGGGAGGTCGTGCCGGCCGATGCTGCTCCTGAAAACGGTATCCCCGGAGAAGAGGACTCCCGGCTCGGGCAGGTAAAAACAGACGGCGCCCGGGGAGTGCCCGGGGGTATGGATCACTTTTAAAGACAGGGCTTTTTCCCGGCCCGCCAGCAGCTCCCCCTCCTGCAGGTAGAAGTCGGGGGCCAGGGAGGCGTCTCCTTCTTCTACCCCCCTGGACTGCAGGTAGTCCGCCGCCGCTTGGAGAAAAGGCTCCTCCAGCTCATGAATGGCCATCAAGGCGTCGCCGGCTTTGCGCACCAGCCCCGCCCCCTGGCTGTGATCGGGATGGCCGTGGGTGCATAGAATAAGGTCGATATCCTCAAAATTAAACCCGTCCCGGTTCAGCTCGCGGGCCAGCATCTGCAGGCAGTTTTCCCCAAATTCGTTGAATACGTGGCCGGGATCGATGAGAATATTCTTCTCTCCGGCAATCAGGTAGCTGTTGCAATTATTCCCCCGTCCCCGCCAGAAGTACCCGTATATCTGATCCGCTATTTTCATCTTACTCCTCCCTTGGCCGTGATTGTCTCCCACCCAGAGATATGATATCATAATTTGCGGGGTGATCCACAGCATGGATAAAATCAAGTCCTCCCTGGAGCTGGCCATGGAGAGGACCGCCAACCTTTCCAAGCCGGATCCGTCGGCAAAGCACGAGCAGTACCTGCAAGCGGCCAGAACGCTGGCCCGGGCGTACCTGGAGGGCCGCGCCAACCTGGAGCGCATCCTGGAAAGCGTGAGCCGCTACCCCCGGGAAGCCCAGTCCGGGGCGGTCCGCTCTTTCCTGGAAGAACTGCTGAAGGGGGCCGCGCCGGACAACTGCTACCGGCTGGCGGAAGCCTTTCGCCGGATGCAGGAGACATACGGTCTGGGACCCGGTCCCGAGTTGCTCCTGGATTTTAACCGCCGCTACCGGGAGCAGCTGAAGGCGGAGCGGGCCAGGCTCCTCCAAGACCGCGCCGCGCTCCTGGCCACCCTGCGGGAAGCCGGAATATCAGGCTCCGCCGTGGCCGGGGTCAACCTGGACCGCCACCCTCTCTGGAAAGAAACCCTTCGCCGGCTGCACGAAAAACTATCCACAGAGCTGGAAGAGCTGAAAGCCAAGCTGCACCAGAGCCTACAGGAGAAATCTCCCTAGCGCCATCAGGGCCATCCCGGATACAACGGTAGCAAAAAGATTGCGCGTTAAAAAAGCCACCAGAAACACCGGCAGGGAGATCCATAGGCCGGGGTTTTCAGCCAGGCCGGTCTCCAGGTGGCCTTCGGGGGCAAACAGAGCCGGCGCCAGGAGGGCGGCCAGCACGGCCACGGGTATGGAGGCCAGCCAGCGCTCCAGGAGGCGCGGCAGCCGGACCCGGGATAGGAAAAGGGCCGGGAGCACCCGGGGCAGGTAGGTAACCAGGGCCATCAGCAGGATGACCGGCAGCAGTCCTTCCATCTTCATTCCTCGCTCCTCTCCGGAAAAAGAAAGAGTCCCGCCGTGGAGGCGGCCACGGTGGCCAGGATAATATGCCAGTGTCCCAGTCCCGCCAAAAAGAAGAACAGCGAAAAACCGGCGGCCAGGAGAGCAATAAGGCCCCGGCGGAGGTCCTGAAGCTGCAGGACCAGCAAAGCAATGAACATGGCCGGCAGGGCGTAGTCCAGGCCCAGGACGGCGGTGTCCAGGGTCAAGCCGTGTCCCACCCAAGCCCCCAAGAAGGAGCTGGCAATCCAGGCCAGGTGCGCGGAAACGTTGACGGCAAACAGAGAGACGGTGGAGGGAACGCCCCGGCTCCGAAATACCGTGCTGTGTACGGCAAAGGTCTCGTCCGTCAGCTGGAAGCAGAAAAGAGCCTGCTGCCAGCTTTTTAAACGGGACAGGAAGGGCGCCAGGGAGGCGCTCATCAGCAGGTGGCGCAGGTTGATGAGAAAAACGGTAATCACCAGGGTAGCCGCTCCGGCGGCACTCCCCAGCAGTTGAACTGCAACCAGCTGCGCCGAACCGGCGAAGACCAGTACAGACATGGCCGTGGCCTCTCCCGGGCTGATCCCCGCCGACGAAGCCAGGACCCCGAAGGCAAAGCCGATGGGTAGATAGCCCAGCATGATGGGTGCCCCCCGGGCCAGCCCCTGCCAAAAATCTGCTCGTGGTACGCTGATGACGAAAACCCCCTAAACCATAATTGAATTGCAGCCGTTACTGCGGCAAATACTATCTCCTCCGGAAGCCGAAACCCCGGGGAAAACCCGGGAATAACGGAAAACGCCCCCGCTCCTCCGTCTTCGTCTCTGCGGGCTTGCTCTCTCCCCGGCAACTATTTTCCCCGCCAGGGAGCCAATTTCCTCTCCTCTTCCCCGCCTAGTGACTTTCGGTGCCAGGCACGTCAACTTTGTCAACTTTGAGTGAGCCGGGGGGACGCTGATTTTGGCTCAACCTGGCCCCGCCTGGTCAGCATGTCCCGCTATGGCTTGCATATGGGATGAGTCTAAGGGGACGTCCCCCCAATGATGTCAGCAGAACCGTTCTCCCGATAATGTAATGACATATATCACAAAAACCGTCCCTCCGATATCCGATATAGGTAATGACATATATTCAGAAAAACCGTCCCACCCATATATCTGGAGAAAAAATTGGCGGCAGAAGAATGATCCCCCTTCCGGAGGGGAAGAGTAATAGGTGAGGAAGGGGGTGAACACCTTGGAACATATTCGCCCGCTAATTATCAAGTATATCTACCTGGCTGCCATAACCATTATCTTCTTCACCTACCTGCTGGTACCTTCAGTACCTCTGTCCAGTTCCCTGGTCATCGCTCTGTTTGCCACCCTGGTCCTCTACTTCGTCGGCGACCTCTTTCTGCAGCCCCGCTTCGGATCCGTTGCCGCGGCCATCGGCAACTTTATCCTGGCGGCCATTGTGTACAGCCTTGCCAGCGCCTTCGTCCAGGAGCCCCTTACCGCTGGCGCGGTGCTGGCCGCCGCCGCCGTGGTGGGAGTGGTGGAGTGGGCCTACTACCGCTACGCCCGGGAAATGATGGTCCCCGCCGCCGCAGGAGAAGCAGACCGGGCCGAGCCGGCGGCAGAGATGGCTCTCGAAGAAGAAAGTGGAGAGGAGAATCCCGAGCATCAGCAATAGCCCTTTTGTCTACGCGCTCATGGAGTTATATAGGAAAAGCCAAGCGGCCGCATCGGGAATGCGGCTGCTTTATTCAGGTCAAGAACTGCAGGAGAGTGAAGCCTTTGAAGACAGACCAACAAAATATTCTTCACCTTCCCGGCCTTGAAGAGGCTAACCACGAAGAGGCCCGGCCGGTCCTCCCCTCCACCTCCCTGAGGCGGTTCCTTACCGCCGTGCTGCCCCAGGTTTCCCGAGAGCTGAAGCGCTGGCACAGGCAGCTGGAGGGCTGCAGCGACTGGACGCTGCTGGTGCAGGCCACCTCCAGCCTGCAGCACAAGCGCTTCCACGCCCAGGGGGGAAGCTTCTATGCCCTCTACAACCCCCTTTATGCGAAAACCCTGGTCCCCCTGATCGTGGCGGTGCAAACCATCAGCGACTACCTGGACAATCTCTGCGACCGGGGCGGCATCTACCACGAGGCGGCCTTTCGCTGCCTCCATCGCTCTTTCCTGGATGCCCTCTCCCTGGAGAGCAACGGGAACGGCGACTACTACACCTTCTATACAGCCCGCAACGACGGAGGCTACCTGCAAGCCCTGGTGGAGGAGAGCCGGCGCCGCCTGCAAGAGCTCCCCTCCTACCCCGCCGTCCAGGAGGAGGTTGTCCGGCTGGCCTCCCTTTACTGCGACCTCCAGGTCAACAAGCACCTGGACCCGGCCATACGCCTGGCCAGGCTTAAAAAATGGTTTAAGGAAAAGGCGTCCGTGTTCCACCCCTCCATCTACTGGTGGGAGTTCAGCGCCGCCTGCGGCTCAACCCTGGCCATCTTCGCCCTGATGGCCGCCGCCACCCGCCCCCGCACCGGGAAAAAAGAGGTCAAGGCCATCGTGGAGGCCTACTTCCCCTGGGTTTGCGGCCTCCACATCCTCCTGGACTATTTTATCGACCAGGCGGAAGACGCCCGGGAAGGAGACTTTAATTTTGTCGCCTGCTACCCTTCCCCGGAAGAGACCAGGCGCCGCCTGGCCCTTTTCCTCCAGCAGTCTCTAAAAAAAGTCTCCCGCCTCCCCCACCCCGGCTTTCACCGGGCCATCGTCCACGGCCTGCTGGCCGTCTACCTCTCCGACGGCAAGGTAAAGGCCCAGGGGCTGCAGCAGACCGCCCGCTTCCTGCTGAGCCAGGCGGGAGCGGAAGCCAGGACCATGTTCCGCCTCTGCCAGGTCCTGCGCAAGATCCGGCTTCTTTAGCGCTCCCCGCCTCCTCTCCTTTCCCCTTTGGAGAAAAATAAAACCACTTCGAGCCGGAGCGGCCAAAGTGGATTAGGAAACGGCGGTTATCGGATTGCGGCCGTATGGACGCATGTAGACGTATGTAAGAGATGATTATCTCTCTTAACCTCTTAATTTATCTTTAGAGATGGGGCTGGATCTTGTTGGCAATAACCCCCTTGGGCTGGACGCCCATCATCTTCTCCACTACTTCCCCGTTTTTAAAAAGGAGCAGGGTGGGAATGCTCATAATCCCGAAGCGCTGCGCCAGCTGGGAATTCTCGTCCACGTTAACCTTGGCCACTTTCAATTGATCCCCGTAGTCGGCCGCCAGCTCCTCCAGGACGGGAGCAATAACCTTGCAAGGATTGCACCAGGGAGCCCAAAAATCCACCAGGACCGGCAGGGTCTCCTGGATTACCTCCCGCTCGAACTGATCCTGGCCAATCTCCAAAACTTGGGACATCTCTTTCCTACCCCTTTCCGCAGTAAATAATAGCCCTTTAATCCCTATAATCTTCCAGGATGACTACTATGGGAGACGCCTTTATTGTACCTTAGAGCCGGTGGCCCGTCAACAATACTGCCTGCCTGGTTACGGCGAAGGCCGCTTCCGCCAGAAGGCGGCGCGCCTCCCCCTTTTTAAAAGGCAGCAGCGCCTCCAGGGCCGCCGCCCGAAAGCGGACCGCCCGGCGGTAGCAGTAATCCAGGGCCCCGCTCTCCGCTATGGCCTCCCGGAGTATCCTGGTCAACTTCCGGGGCAGGGGCTTGACCTTGCCGGCCTTATTAAGCAGGAAGCGGTAGCTGGCTTCCTGCTGCAGCAGCCTGATCAGCGGCAGGGTAACCACCCCTTGGGAGAGATCGCTGCCCGCCGGCTTGCCCAGGGCCGCGGAGGAGGCGGCGTAGTCCAGCAGGTCATCCATTAGTTGAAACTCTTGACCCAGGTGGGCCCCGTAGCGGCGCAAAGCCGCCAACTCCTCCGGGGAGGCGTTCATAACGCGCCCGCCGGCCTCGCAGCAGGCAGCCAGCAGCTGCCCGGTTTTCAGGTAATTTAAGCGGAAATATTCCTTCTCCGTCATCTGCCAGTCAAAGGCGTGCTTCATCTGCTCCAGCTCCCCCCGGCACATGGCCCGCACCGTCTCCGCCAGCAGGGGAAGCAGGCCGGGAACCCGCACCTTAACGGACAGCAGTTTAAAGGCCGCCGCCAGAAGGTAGTCCCCCGCCTGCACGGCGTTTCCTTCCCCCCAGCGGCGGTGAAGAGCGACCTGCCCCCGGCGCCGGGCGGCGCCGTCGATGATATCGTCGTGAACCAGGGAGGCGGTATGAATCAGCTCCACGGCAGCGGCGGCGTGCACCAGTTCGGCCCGCTCCCGGGCCGAAAATTTATCCTTGAACAAGCCCGCCGCCAGGATAAGCAGGCGGGGGCGGAGCATCTTGCCGGAACCCTGCGCCAGGTAGTCCAGCATGGCTTTTAACCGGCCGGAAGCCCCCTCCATGGACTTCTTTACGATCCCCTCTACCTGCTTAAGCTCGCGGGCATATTTCCCGCCGGCCAGTGTGGTCGCGGACATAAGCTGCTCCTTATTGAAAAACAGTAAAAAGAAAAAGTAAAAAGAAAAAGCCTGGCAAGACTGAAACTGCTTTTATTGTTTTTCCCCAAGCTCTCTTTTTCATTCCGGGGAAGAGAAGGAAACGGGCAAGTGCTCCCCCCTCCCAGTTTCTTTTTCCTCTCCCTACTTTTTGAGTCGGCGGCTGCCGCCATTCCGATACGGTGCTGATAACCGCAGGGGGATACGAGCTGCTGACCCAGGTTCCCCGTGCAGCCGGTTCTGCTCCCAATTATCCTGCTCCTTGGGCATAATTATGCCCGGGCCGTCGAAAGAACAGAGCGGCCCGGGCGGCGTTCTTCCAGAACCGGCCCCAGAAGCCGGCCATCCCGGCAAAACGGTATATCCCAAAACCCGGAATATTATCAATACTCGGCATTCGACGGGGATTTCCCGCCATGACAAGAGAGCGCCCTGAACCCCAGGCGCCTGCTTGACGCGCAGGAGGCCAGAGGTTCGAGTTTCCCGCGACGACAAGAGGCAACCTGAACCCCAGGGGCCGGAAAACGGCAGGAGCGCTCGCCCGCCCGCCCAGTGAAACAAGGGCATCGGGACGCCAAGGTCGATGCCTGATGATGCCCATGGGCAGGGCAGCCCTGCCGCTCAGTGGAAAACCAGGGCGTCGGGACCCCGGTCCAGCTTGACGGTACTCCCCGGCACGATCTCTCCCTGGACAATTTTCCGGGACAAGGGCGTCTCTACCTCCTGCTGGATCAGGCGGCGCAGGGGCCGGGCCCCGTAGGCGGGGTCGTATCCCTTTTCCGCCAGGTAGCTCAATACTTCGTCGGTCCATTCCAGGGCAAAGCCGGCGGTCTTCCGCAGCCGCTCCCCCAGGTTCCGCAGCATCAGCCCGGCGATCTCCTTCAACTGCTCCCTCTCCAGGGCCCGGAAGACGATGATTTCATCCACCCGGTTGAGGAACTCCGGCCGGAAATGCTGCCGCAGCAGCCGCAGCACCCTTTCTTCCATGGCCTTGTAGTCGCCGCCCCCCCGTTCCTGGAAAGCCAGGATCTCCTGGCTGCCGATGTTGGAGGTCATGATCAGGATGGTATTCTTGAAGTCCACCAGCCGCCCCTTGCCGTCGGTGAGGCGGCCGTCCTCCAGGATCTGCAGCAAGGTGTTGAAGACTTCGGGGTGGGCCTTCTCGATTTCGTCGAACAGCACCACGGTGTACGGCTTGCGCCGGACGGCCTCGGTGAGCTGGCCCCCCTCCTCGTAGCCCACGTAGCCGGGGGGCGCCCCAATGAGCCGGGCCACGGAATGCTTCTCCATGTATTCCGACATGTCCAGCCGGACCATGTTGCGCTCATCGTCGAAGATGGCTTCCGCCAGGGCGCGGCAGAGCTCCGTCTTCCCCACGCCGGTAGGGCCCAGGAAGATGAAGCTGCCCACGGGGCGGTTGGGGTCCTTGATCCCGCTGCGAGCGCGGATTACCGCGTCGGCCACGGCCTTTACCGCTTCCTCCTGGCCCACCACCCGGCGGTGGAGTATCTCCTCCAGCCGCACCAGCTTCTCCTTCTCTCCTTCCACCAGCCGGCTTACCGGGATCCCTGTCCAGCGGCTGACCACGCTGGCGATCTCCTCCTCGGTAACCTCTTCCCTAAGCAGCGCCTCGTGCTTCTGCTTCCCGGCCAGCTTCTCCTCCTCTTCTTTCAGCTGCCGCTCCAGCTCGCCCAGGCGGCCGTATTTCAGCTCGGCGACGCGGTTCAGGTCGTACTCCCGCTCCGCTTTCTCGATTTCGTGGCGCACCTCTTCCAAGGTCCGCTTTAACTCCCGCACCCGCCCGATGGACTCCTTCTCCGCCTGCCACTGGGCTTGCATGACCTTGAGCTCGCTGCGCAGGTCCGCCAGCTCTTTTTGCAGCTTCTCCAGGCGCTCCTTCGAAGCCGGGTCGCTCTCCTTTTTCAAGGCCGCCTCTTCGATCTCCAGCTGCATCACCTTGCGGTTTATCTCGTCCAGAGCGGCGGGCATGCTGTCGATCTGGGTGCGCAGCCGGGCCGAGGCCTCGTCGATGAGGTCGATGGCCTTGTCGGGGAGGAAGCGGTCGGTAATATAGCGATCCGAGAGCACCGCCGCGGCAATAAGGGCCGCGTCCTGGATGCGCACGCCGTGGTGCACCTCGTAGCGCTCCTTTAGCCCGCGCAGGATGGAGATGGTATCCTCCACCGAGGGTTGGTCGATGAGCACCGGCTGGAAGCGCCGCTCCAGGGCGGCGTCCTTTTCGATGTAGCGGCGGTACTCGTCGGTGGTGGTGGCGCCGATGGCCCGCAGCTCGCCCCGGGCCAGGGCCGGCTTCAGCAGGTTGCCGGCGTCCATGGCCCCTTCCGCCGCTCCCGCGCCCACCACCGAGTGCAGCTCGTCGATGAAGAGAATTACTCGCCCGGAGGATTCCTGTACCTCCTTCAGCACCGCCTTGAGCCGCTCCTCGAACTCGCCCCGGTACTTGGCCCCTGCCAGCAGGGCGCCCATGTCCAGGGCGATTACCTGCTTGTTCTTCAAGCCCTCGGGGACGTCGCCGGCCACGATCCGCCGGGCCAGCCCTTCCACAATGGCCGTCTTCCCCACCCCGGGATCGCCGATCAGGACCGGGTTGTTCTTGGTCCGGCGGGAGAGGATCTCCATCACCCGCCGGATCTCCTCATCCCGCCCGATGACCGGGTCCAGCTTCCCTTCCCGGGCCAGGGCGGTCAGGTCCCGCCCGTAGCGCTGCAGGGCCTCGAAGGTCCCCTCGGGATTATCGCTGGTAATGCGCTGGGAGCCGCGCACCGCCCGCATCGCCAGCAGCAGCTTGTCCCGCTCCAGCCCCAGGCGCTGGAACAGCTGCTTCAGGTCCGGCTCCCCCTCCTCCGCCAGGGCCAGGAGGAGATGCTCCACGCTGATGTAGTCATCCTTGAGGGCTTGCGCCTCCCGCTCCGCCCGGCTCAGCACCCGGGCCAGGGAGGTGCTCATCTGCAGGAGGCCCTGGTAGCCGTAAACTTTGGGTATTTTATTGAGCAGTTCCTGCAGTTCCGTCCGGAACAGCTCCGGGTTCACCCCGGCCTGCTGGAGCAGGCGGGGGGCAATCCCCTCCTTCTGGTCCAGAAGCGCCGCCATCAGGTGGTTCGGCCCCACGACCTGGTGGTGGCTGTCCACGGCGATCTGCTGGGCCGCCGCCAGCGCCTCCCGCGATTTTATGGTGAACCTGTTCAGATCCATCCTTGCTGCACCTGCCTCGCTCTTGGAAGTCAATTATTTCTATCAGTAAAATTATATCGCGATCCCGCCATTTTTTCAGCAGCAATCCGCATTAATAAAGGAATGCCGGCTCCCCCGGCCGGGAGAACACTTCTTTCCTTCGCTGCTTCCGTGCTTCCCTGGCGGGTATGCCGGCGATCCTATTTCTCGTATACTGTCAACAAGGGAGGTCCCGCTTGGGACAGCTGGGCGGTGGACTGCCGTCCGATAACGGACCGTTCAACCATCTCGCTGCCATGAGGCGGCATTTCTTTCCCCAGCGCCTTTAGCCCGGCTTCCTTTATGTGCTCCAGGCGCCCAAGCGCCGCTTTTAGGCAAACAGCCTTTTTCGTAAAGTATTTTTCATTATAGACCTTTGCTGGCAAACTCTTTCCTGCAAGCCTATTTCCGTTAGATTTTCTGTTTCGACTTTTTCCTTAAAGACTTTTTCTCTTCACGGCACTGCCCGGCACGGCACCCGACGCCGGGCCTGCTGTCAGGCAGGGCGGGCACTGTCGACGCCCGTCCGGACATCGTACCCCAGCATGAATAAGGCGGACTGCAGGGCGGTCAGGCGCTTGTTCAGCAGAGGCTCCTGGGGCAGCTCCTTGAAACGCGAGCCGGTGCTGTCGGCCACCGCTTTCAGCAGCCAGCTGGCCTTGATATTGTCGTTTAAATGCCGCCAGCGGTCGCCGGTGAACTCGGGGAATCTGTAGGGGCCGTCGCTGGGGTCCCGGCGATGATACTTGGAAGAACCCGGCTTATCCCCCCGGTCCCGGCCGAAAGAGAAGCGCAGGCTGTCGGGTACCGCCTCCAGGCCTTTCTCTTCACAGAAGCGGCGCACCAAAAATCCCATGGCCGCCCCCACCCGGCCGTCATACATGATCAGGTCGTCTACCAGCAGAAAATGGAGCTTGGTAAACCCGGCGTTGGAGCGGATATCGTAATGGTCCCCCAGGGTCACTTTCGCTAAATCCAGGCGGTGGCTGACATCCCGGAAATAGGAACAGATCCTGGGCCCCATCTCCAGAATCCGCTCCCGGTTTTTGGGCAGGGCACCGCCCCATTCCAGCGCCGCCAGGGCACATTGCTGCGTGGCAGCCACATCTCCTTCCCCGACGCTGCGCCGGAAAGCTTCCGCCAGACGCGTCAGAAAAGCAAAAGTCTCTTCAAATCCCTCTCCCGAAACCTTCTCCCCGCTGACGGGGTCGATTAAACTAAAAGGCCACCAGTACGCTTGAAAAGCCTCGTACAGGCAGCCGCATCGCCACTCTTTTCCCGCTTTCTCCAGGTAGAAACTGTGTTCAAAAGTGCCCGGCTTATCCAGCTTCGTTTCCAGCCACTGGATAAACTCGGGCACATAGCCGCTTTCGAGAAACTCATCCCTTTTCAATTTAGATCATCCTTTCACCTGTTCTCATTTTCCCACCATCCATTGATCCAATCCGGCAGCATCTGTTTGGTTAATTCTACACTAGGCCCCCGTCCCCTTTTTTTAATACAAATTATTATCCCCTGGGGGTCAGGTCTTGAATTTTGAATTTTTGACCCATATCCCCTGGGGGTCAGGTCTTGAATTTTGAATTTTTGACCCAGGTATAGAATCAGGTCTTGAATTATAAACTTTTTCTAAATTCAAGACCTGACCCTCCTAATTTGCAA
The DNA here is from genome assembly GCA_001512835.1 of Clostridia bacterium DTU022. Taxonomy (GTDB): domain Bacteria; phylum Bacillota; class Dethiobacteria; order DTU022; family DTU022; genus DTU022. The sequence continues at coordinate 7,987 of LFRQ01000011.1, read as the reverse complement.
GACCTGACCCTCCTAATTTGCTCTGCCCCCTATTTTTACTAAATTCAAGACCTGACACCTGCTTTTAAAAAAATTCAGCATGCAATTTGGTTCACTTTAGATCGGGCCTTGGGTCAGCTTTAAATATTGCTGGGGGTCAAGTCTTGAGATATAAGCTTTTAACCATAAATCCAGCAAAACAAAAGCTAACTTTTTACGAAGTCGCTGAATTGGTTAACATTAGTCGTCAATATATCCAGCAAAAAAAGCCAACTTTTTACCGCTGGAAAGCAGGGCCTAATCAACAATTTTCACATTTCAAGACCTGACCCTTTTTTGCCCAAAATTCACATTTCAAGACCTGACCCCTTTTCTATCGGGCGCCCACGCCGCCGCCTCCGCCGCCCCCTCCGCCTCCTGAGAAGCCGCCGCCCTTGCCGGAGCCGGAAGAAGTTGAGCTAAAGGCGCTGCGGAAAGACTGCTGCATCACCGAAGTGAGGTCGTTGAACCCTCCGGCAGCGGAGAGCAGTCCCATGCGGTGCCAGGCCGTGCCGGCCAGGTAGCTTTTATCCTTAAGCTGGGGATAAACCACCTCCAGCTGCTTCATTACCTGTTTGGCTACGCCCAGGGCAACGGCATAAACCAGGTAATGTTCCCAAATCTCCAGGGCCGGGATGGTGGAGCGATCCAGCTCGGAAAAGTGCAAGAGAAACCGCTTGAAGGCTTTCCACTTGGCGTAATGATCCGCCCCGGTAGGGGTAAGATTCTTGAGCATCGCCATCAGAATCAGAAGCAAGAACCCTGTAAAGATAATCACAAAGCCGGTAATGGCCATAAACTCTTTCATGATCAAAATAAACCCGACGACAATCAGAGCCAGGCTGATGATGATCCCGGACCAAATCGTAGGGCCGAAAAGGCCCAGCTTTTCCACCAGCGCCTTGATCTCATCGCCCCATCTCTTGTAAAAAATAGCCGTGCTGACGCGGCTGCGTTTGGCGTACCCTTCGATTTCGCTAAAGGCAACGCCCTCCCCGCCTTGCCGCGCCACCTCTTTAAAAATGAAATTGTACAGCGCTGACTCGTGGGGCGCCAGTTGATCGCGGCCTTCCTCGGGATAAGCCCGGTAGTCAGTGTGGGAGCGCTTGAAGACAAGCCCCTTTTCTTCCTGGTACTCCTCCAGGCGCAGGTGCCCCCGCCGCGCCAAGTCCAGCATGGTTGCCGTTATGTCTTCCGGGGCGGTGCGCCCCATACGGAAAAAGTAGCCGGCTTCCGCCGGCGAATAATCCCCCGGCAGCTCCCGGTAGTAGTCTCCCCGAAAAGCCTGGGGATGGTTGAGCGCTTTGCGCCGCAGCAGCAGGTAGAAAACAATGGCCGCCGCCAAGATCCCAAAGCCGGCCCAAACATTGACCCGGTCCAGCAGGCGCTGCCGGTTGGCGCGGTCGGCCCATTCCTCCTCCTGGGCCAGGATCCCGGGAAGCCCTTCTTTGCCGGAGAGGTTGGTGCACTGCGGAACCAGCTGCTTCGGGAAAGCCACTCTTCCTTCCAGGAAAGTGCGCGGGGGCAGGCCTTCAATATCCCAAACCACCCGGTTAGGTCCTTCTATGGAGACCTCTCCGTGAAGGGGCCCGTGCCCCCAGGCGCGCAGGCCCTCGGCGGCGGCGCCTTCGGGCAGGGTTAAAACAACCCTGGCCCGGTCCGTGCGCACCTCGGATTCGCCCCCGATAAACTGGTAATTCAACTCGGCCACATCCTGGTGGACCAATACCGCATTCTCCACCGTATAGGAAATGGTAAAGGTGCGCTCTTCATTGAACGCTTCAAAGCTCCAGTCAATGTAGATGCGGTCGGGGCGCTCCTCCACGTAGAAGATACCCGGGATGTCTTGCGTCCCGGGAGCCTCCTGCCGGTAAGCCTCCCCCTGCTCGCTAACCTGCACGTCTTTGATGGAGGCGTTGTCCTTCAAATAAATGTACTGCCAGGCGCCCCGGTAGCGCCCTTTAAAGCTGAAGGTGCGCTCTTCCACTACGGTCATGGAGCCGTCGGGATGGACCTCCGCTTCGATTAGCACCCGGGGGAAATAATATGAGCGGTCTCCATCGGCGCAAGCCGGCGCGGGAAGCTGCGCCAGGAAAAACAGCAGCAAACCTAAGCAGAGCAGGACCTTAAAAGGAAACCCGCCGCGCCAACCAATCAGTCTGCTGTTATATTGTTTTTCTTTTTGCATGTTTCACCTAAAATTCGACCTTTACCGGCCGGCGGGCTTCCGCTTCCTCGGCCAGGTCAAAGTAATCCTCCTGGTGAAAGCCGAACATGCCGGCCACCAAAACCGTGGGGAACTTCTGAATGGCCGTATTATACTTCAGAACGGTATCGTTGTAGAACTGACGGGAAAAAGCAATCTTGCTCTCGGTGTTGGACAGCTCTTCCTGGAGCTGCAGGAAGTTGGTGTTGGCCTTGAGCTCGGGGTAGCTTTCGGCCAGGGCAAATAGCTGCCGCAAGGCCCCGGTAAGGGCATTTTCCGCCCCGGCCTGCTCTTGAACATTTTTCGCGTTCATGGCCATGCTCCGGGCCTCGGTAACCCGCTCCAGGGTCTCTTTCTCATGCGCGGCGTATCCTTTCACCGTGGCTACCAGGTTCGGAATCAGGTCATAGCGCCTCTTCAACTGCACCTCGATCTGCGCCCAGGCATTTTTCAATCTCTGCCGCAGGGTTACCAGCCGGTTGTAGATAACCACCAGCATTACCAGGATTAGAAGAACAATGCCGCCTATTATCCAGCCCATACGTTTTGCCTCCTTGCTTTTACTTTTAGGGGTCTTTAGAGGGTCAGGTCTTGAAATATAAGCTAAGAAGCTAAGGGGTCAGGTCTTGAATTATAGTTTTTTCATAAATCCATAAACAAAACCCAAGCAATCCAACTCCTTCTTATTTGTCAACAAATCTGATCTTATATTTCAAGACCTGACCCCCTGTTCCGCTTTTTATATTACAAATATACTACAAATACTGCCGCGAAAAATACAAAAAAATACTCAAAGTAAAAAAAGGGCTGCCTTTTTAGGCAACCCCTCCCCCTTGCTAGGAGCGGCACTGTTCAAAAAGACCGATTAAGGCAATGCGGTCCAGGTTGGGCTGGATAACTGGGAAAGCCAACTCCGCCGTAACGATGATGTCCTGGAAGGGAGCAAACTGTTCGCCGGGGCCGAAGACGATGGCTCCAACCCAAACCCCCGGCTCGATTACCACGGGCGCCGTCTGCAGCAGTTGAAACGGTATTGGGGATTGCGGGGGACGGCGAATCCAGGCCACATAGATGCTGCCGCCCAGCACTTGCGGCGGAGGCAGCCCGATGGCGGCCACCAGTACATTTCCAGGACTTTGCGGAACCTGGAACACCCGGGCCACGCCGCCGGCTTCCGCATCGGGCAGCACCGGCACGTTGGCCGTCCTGAACAGCAGCAGGCAGCATTCTACAATGGGTATGGGGACAGGGATGCAAATTTGCTGCCCGGGAAAAATCAAGTCTGGATTGGTTATCTGCGGGTTGGCGGCAATTAAACTGTTTAAGGGAACGTTGAAGCGCCCGGCAATGCCAAAAAGAGTATCTCCCCTTTGCACCGCGTAAATAAAGCCAGAGCACACCGGCGGCGGAGGGGGAATCGCTTGGGACAAATTTATCTCCTCCTCAAAAATGTCTAGTGCATTATATGCCGGCGGGGCGTCTCTGCTACAATCTTCATGCGGCAAGATCTCCTTCCCTTCTTCAACGGTTAAATCCATAAGCTGTTATTGGAATATGTGTCTCAACCGCATGCAATATTCTTTATGAAATTGTTTGCATATGAGTTGTAACTCTAGTCCTTGCAGCTGAATATGATGGAAAGTAGTATAGCACTTTTTTAAATCAAATCAGCCGGAATCTATCGATCTTTAGGATAATAGATGCCGGACTACTACTGACTATTACTAAGGAGGGAACATTTATGGATCTGGAAAATCAAGGGCTGGAGGAATACTCTGACTTTAAGGATCGGAATAAAATTACCAACGGCCGCCTGCAGGAAATCCGCTTTTTGGGTAACCATCATGAAAGAACATGCCCAGTTCATTGCCTTAGGCTTGCCCTGTGATCAAACCGCTTTAATTGCCGAAGCGGAATCTTTCGTCAAGCAGTTTGGGGCATTGGAGGAAAAAGTAAAAAAGGCCAAAGTTATTGACCCCGAGCTGCTGAGAAAGATCATCGCCGCTGTAAAAGCGCTGATCGCCTTCCAGCGCGGAGTGCTGCTGCTGCTTATCCAGTGCAAGGTGCGGGCTTCGATCTTCCCGCTGTTTGTGGATCATATCACTCGCGAGGCCGTCCACTTCCTGGAGCTTCTTGAGAAACCGCTGCAACCTTTAAGCACGATCCAAGAGATCTTGGAGAGAGCAGCATTCTGGCTCCGCCAGATGAAAGAGCATATCGAGTTTATAATCCACCTGCTGGATCCTTCTGAGCGCTCATTGATCACCCAGGCGGAAGCGCTGCTGGAGGTATTTCGCAACTTGCTGGAGACAGCCCGCGATCTGGAGTCCATGTCCGAATCGGATCCCCGGTTCTTCAACGCCGCAGTCCGCTTTATTTTCGAAGTTAACGACAGGACCAACGAGCTGCGGGACTTCAAGGCCACCGCCCACGAGCTGGTTGTCCTCTGCCGGGTGCTAAGTACAATTCCGGATCCTCTTCTGACGGACCACGTCCGCCGGGAAGCAGACAAGTTTCTTAAGGAACTGGAGGAGTTCAAGTCCGTAACCAATGTCTGCAAATCGCTGCAGGCATCCCAGTAGCCATGGGCGCCAGTATCCCATGGAGTAATCCGTGGGAAGGGAGCTGCCTCCTTGGGAGTCAACAACGGTGGCATAATAAATCCTGGGGCGGCAGCCCCTTCAACTTTCCAGCACTAGTTACGGGTTTGCGGGCGCGGAGGATAGCAGAAGCGCTGCCACTGCCGGCGCTTGCCGGCGCTCCCCCCTAACCCTCGTGGCCTGTGACCCAGAAGAGCAGTGGCCTGTTGACCCAGGAGAGCAGGAGAAGCTCGACAGGCTGCTCTTAAAGGCGGATTTAGCGATTTTATCTCTGTTATGGGATATAGGAAAAAGGGGGTCAAAACAAGAGAGAGAGAAATAATGAGGGGTCAGGTCTTGACTTTGGCCAGAAACCTTAATATTCAAGACCTGGCCCCTTACCTTATTTTTCTTTTTTTTCTATGCCCCTTTAATATCCAATATTTCAAAGGCCTAATCTCTTATTCCTTTATATTTCCCCTATTTCCATAATTATCCTTCTATGCCTGCATGTTTCAGGCCCTATCCCTAATTTCTTATTACATGACGGCAATATAAAAATAACAGTACTCCTGATATATTTATACCGTGAATACATCATTGGGACCGAACCCTGACTGACATAGAATTTAAAAAGGCCGGGTCTTGGCTGCAAAAAATGTATTTCGAGACCCGGCCCTATTCGTCCCTGCTTAATACCGGCAATATATCATCGGAACCGTCCCCCTGATATATGGAACCATCCCCCTTGTATACTATCCGTTTTACGACGGCGGCGCCGCAGGAAGGCCGGTCTGCGCCACCGCCATCTAACCACGCCAAACAGGCCGAGCAAAATAACGGCGGGCAAAGCGCGCCTTATCCAGGGGGAGGGGGCATAGGCCCGCACGTCGCTGCCGCTCAGGAGCTTCGTTTTAAACAAGACCTTGCCGTCCAGGGTATAAGTGGCCAGGCCGATCACGTCTCCTTCCTCCAGGGGAGCTTGCAGCGCCTCTCCGGACTCGGACAGCAGGCTGCTTTCCCAGGCAACGGTTTTTTTGATCCGCGGGATATCTTCCACAGGCAGTACCTCGCTGAAGCCGGCGGCGGCCAGGGCCGGCACCTTCTCCTCTTCATCTTTAGCCTGCCCCGTCAGATCGGCTACGGCCACGACCTCTCCCTTCTCCACCAGGCGGTGGAGCCGGAAGTGGTCAAAACCGTAATCAAAGAGGGAGGCGGCCTCCTGGCAGCGGCTCCTCGTTGTGCTGTTCATCAGGACAACAATCAGTTCCAGGTCCTTGTCCACTGCCGTAGCCACCAGGGTCGCGCCGGCCTCGGGAGTATAGCCGGTTTTTAACCCCGTAGCCCGGGGATAATACTGGGGCAGATCCGGGTGCAGCAGCCAGTTGGTGTTGACCCATTCCAGGGTAATCGGTTCGCCGTTGCGCATTATGGTTGCCTGATGAGACCTGGTCCCGGCCGCTTCTCGGAGCAATTCTTTATTTAGCGCCTCCCGGGCGATCAGGGCAAGATCGAAGGCGGTAGTATAGTGATCGGGATCGTGATAGCCGTCGGGATTGGCAAAATGAGTGTTCACGGCGCCCAGCTTCCGGGCCCGGTCGTTCATCATCCCGGCAAAATATTCCAGGGCTTCCCGAACCGGCAGCTCCGGCTGCCCGGAAGCCTTCCTGGCGACATAAACCGCAGCGGCGTAAGCGGCTTCGTTTCCCGAGGGCAGCAACATGGCGTAGAGCAAATCCCTAACCCTGATGCGGTCACCTAAGGTTATGCCGGAGGTACTGCTGTCCGGTCCGACCATAAAAACTTCTTCCCCGGCAGTAACCGTCTCTTCCGGCGCGGCATGTTCCAGGAGCAGCAGTGCCGTCATGACCTTGGTAGTGCTCGCGGGGAAGAAGCGCTTCTGGGAGTTTTTCTCATAGAGAACTTTCCCCCCGGGTTCCGCCATCAAGACTGCCCCTTCTGCATTTTGCAATCCCGGATTTTCCAAAGCCTGGGCCACTGGGGTGAAGAACAACAATAGGGCAACAAAAATTAACACCGGCAACGACAGCCTCTGCAGTGTAAATCCCTCCAGGCTCCTCTATTATATATCACGGAGACGGTTCTTTTGATATATTTATACCACATATATATCACAGGGACGGTTCTTCTGATCTATCTATTGTTAATCCGGAAAACAATACTGCACCGAAACCCATATTCGTCTCTTATTATAGCAAAGTATGAAGCGAAGGAACGCTCTTTTTTTATTTTCTATATTCTATGTTGTTGAAACATGGCAAAATATGTCAATATGAGGGAGGAGGAGCTATCTTAAAGGTGCCGCCCACCTGATATATTTAAATTATTAATCACCAATCGCCCAAGTAATCGTAATCGCTTTTAATTATTAGCCCTCCGTGCGGAATCATAGCCTGAACTGGGCAAAGATTCCTCTTCCAGACTATAGCAACGAAAACCTGGTACTACTCTAAGATCTGCCCCTCTATAATAAAAAAGCTTATATTTCATGACTTAACCCCCTGTTTAACCCAAGACCTGACCATCGTCACGTAAAATACTCTCTTTAGGCCAAATCAGGTATATACTTTTTATGCAGACTTATGGTAATTTAAAGCTGCCGAAGACATAATCACTCTCAGAAAAGCCAAGGGAAAGTCCTCCCGATACATGGAGCGTAAAAAGTGACGGAGAATATAAGCAGCCTGGAAGCCTTGCAAAGAATGTGCAAAGAATGCCGGAACTGCTGCCTGGCCATGTCCAGGCAGTCGGTGGTCTTTGGTGAGGGAAACCCCGCCGCGAAAATCTTCCTCCTGGGGGAAGCACCGGGGGCTCAGGAGGATGCATACGGCAGACCATTCGTGGGACGGGCCGGCGAAGTCCTGGATCGGCTGCTGGACGCAGCAGGCTTGACGCGGCAGGATGTTTTCATCACCGGTTCGGTGAAATGCCGGCCGCCCAAAAACCGCAACCCCTATCGCAGCGAGCTGGCTGCCTGCCGGCCCTGGCTGGAAAAACAGCTGGCGCTGATTAAGCCCCAGGTTGTGGTCTGCCTGGGGTTGGTGGCGGTGCAAAACATCCTTGAACCGAAAGCGAAGCTGGCCGAAGTGAGGGGGCGCTGGTTTGAGGGCCCCGGCTACCGAATCTACCCCACCTACCACCCGGCGGCGGTGCTGCGGGGCAC
>LFRQ01000047.1 GCA_001512835.1 Clostridia bacterium DTU022 | reverse complement strand
GGTGGAAGAAAGGGACCATAGCCGGTGGCTAAGCACCCTGCGGGCGGCCAGCCGCTCCATGCTGGATTACGAATTGAGAACCCGGGAGACGGCGGCCTACCCCATTCACCCCATTCGCCTTGCCGCCCAAATCCGGAAGTTTGTCGGGGACGATGCTTACTACGTGGTTGACGGAGGGGATACCGCATATTTCGGCCTCACCGGCTTCATGTCGCGCCACCGGGCGGGGGTGATCGGTACTTCTTCAGGCCTCCTGGGCTGCCTGGGGACGGGAATCCCCTTTGCCATGGCCGCCCAGCTGGCCAACCCGGACAAGAAGGTGCTTCTGTTAAACGGCGACGGTTCTTTCGGCTTTAACGCCATGGAGTTCGATAGCATGGTCCGCCACCATATCCCGGTAGTCTGCGTAATTAACAACGACTGTGCCTGGGGGATGATCAAGCACAGCCAGGAATTCTCCATCGGCCCGGACCGGGTCACCTGCGCGGAACTGGGGGTGCGCCCTTACGAAAAGATGGTGGAGGCCCTGGGCGGCTACGGAGAGCTGGTTGCAAAGGATGAAAAGATTATTCCCGCCCTGCAGCGGGCCTTCGCTTCGGGCAAGCCGGCCTGCCTCAACGTGCTCACAGACCCCACGGTGACCAGCCCGGCCACGCCTCTCTTCTACCAGTCCCTCCAGATGGAGTAATGCGGTTGACATCCCGGAGAGAATAGGGCTATACTTACGTAATACTTGATGGCACCAACAATAACCGAGAAGAGGTAATCGACGTGTCCTCGAAGCTGGAAGAAGCAGCGGCGCTAAGCCGGCAGCGCTACAAGGTGCTGGCCGCCGTAATGCTGGGCGGGATTATGGGACCCATTGACGCCAGCATTGTCAACGTTATTTTGCCGACCATGGCCGAATATTTCCACGCCCCCATTGCCACGGCGCAGTGGGTGCCCCTGATCTACCTTCTTACCATCAGCAGCCTGCTGCTGTTTTACGGCCGCCTGGGAGACATCCTGGGCTATAAGCGGGTCTACCTCTGGGGGCTGGCCTGCTTTGTGGTTACTTCCGCTTTCTGCGGGCTGTCGCCCACCATCTACTGGCTGATCGCCTTTCGCGCCCTCCAGGGCATAGGCGCCGGCATGATGATGTCCGTGCCTTTTGCCATTCTCACCGCTGTTTTCCAGCCCCATGAGCGGGGGCGAGCCCTGGGGATTAACGCCATCAGCGTCTCCGCCGGATTGGCCCTGGGCCCCACCCTGGGCGGGCTGCTGACCACCCTCTGGTCCTGGCGGCTGGTTTTTTTAATCAATATTCCCATCGGCCTGGCTGCGCTCCTGTGGGCCGGGCAGGTTATCCCCGAGTTGAAGGGCAAGCCGGGGCGCATGGATATCGCCGGTGCCGTGTCCGCCTTTATCTGCCTTTTCTCTTTTCTCTTTTTCTTCAACCAGGTGCAGCATGGGGGGATAGGGCCGGCCACGGCTGCCGCCGCCGCGGTGGCTGTTATCGCCGGGGCCTGCTTCCTCCATATTGAGAGGCGCACGCCCCAGCCCATGGTGAATCTTTCCCTCTTTAAAAACAGGACTTTCAGCCTGGGCACCGCCGGCTCCCTGCTCAATTTTGCTTCCCAGTACATCCTGGTTTTCCTGACCCCTTTTTATCTTCAGCGGGTGGTCCACTACACCCCGGATAAAATAGGGCTGCTCATGACCTGTTCTCCCTTGACGGTGATGGCTGTCGCCCCCTTTAGCGGGAGCCTGTCCGACCGCCTGGGCTCCAGGGGGCTTGCTACTGCCGGAGCGGCGATCTGTGCCGCCGCCCTGGCCGCCATGGCCTTTCTGCCCGCGGAGGCTTCCACCTTCACCGTGGCCTGGCGGCTTTCCCTTTTTGGACTGGGGACGGGGATCTTTCAATCCCCCAACAACAGCGCCGTCATGGGCAGCGCCCCCCGGCCGCACCTGGGGGTGGCATCGGGGATCCTGGCCACGGCCCGCAACACGGGGATGGCCCTGGGGATTGCCGCCGCCGGGCTGATTTTATATTCCCTGGTGCCCCCGGCGGTCATGCTCCAGGAGCGCCTCAGCGGGGCGGCGGCCATCTCCTTCCTGGGCGGCTTAAAATACGCCTACCTTTGCGGGTCCGCCTTCTCCTTCCTGGCGGCCTTGTTTTGCCTGATGCAAACCCAGCCCCGCCCCAACCGCTAGGTGCCAGGCACGTCAACTTTGTCAACTTTTTTGACAAAAGGGATTTTGCTGGAGGGGGTTGGCTGACCGGGCTTTGTTAAGCCCGAATCGGGCAGGGCTTTTCCCCTGGGGTTTGGGGAGGTGCCGGGCGGGCATGGGGAAAATAGAGAAAGCTTGAGTCCACATAAAAATATAAAAGCCGGGGCTTGCCGATCCCGGCTTAATGCTCCAGGGCTTCCTCGGGGTGCTGGGCGTAGTCCCGGCTGATCTGCTGGTACCGGTTAAGCAGATCTTTGTTGCCGGAGAGTCTGGCTAGCTGGTCCCGGATAACGACAATATGTTTCTCCTCCGCCTTGGCCAGGTCGGCGAAAAGGGCGGCTATCTCCGCATTTTGGCTGTCCTGGGCTTCCCGCATGTACCTGACGTACTGGATCAAGGCCTGTTCTTTCTGGCGCAGGGCTTCTTCCAAGTATATTAAAGGCTTCATGTTGACACCTTCTTTTAAGTTAGGGGATCTATGCCTTTGGGCTGGAACCGCCGGTTCAGCGGTTCCTCTTTGGCCCACGCTGTCCTGCTGTCATAGTTTTTGCTCCCCGAAACAAAATATCCGCGAGGGAATAAGGAAAAACGGAGTGCGGGAGCGAAGCAGAGGGGGAATCCTGCCCCAGTTCTCCCGGGAGCACCCTCCCGGGGAAGGTCTTCCGTTTTTTGTACATAAAAGGGGCGGCCAAAAACAACAAAGCTTAAAGTAAAAGCTATATAGGTTGATGCTGGGTAGGCCAAAGGCAGAAACGCCTTTGAACGATTCGCCGGCCTGGCAAGCATATGGATTATAACCAAAATAATGTTAATACGGTGAAGGATATTTGTGAAATATAATGAATTTAATAAAATATATAAACAAGATTTAATATTAAAGAAAGAAGGTGGGTTTACTCGTGAGCTTCGAAACAATCATTGTGGAGAAGA
>LFRQ01000068.1 GCA_001512835.1 Clostridia bacterium DTU022 | reverse complement strand
CGCCAAAGACCACAATATCCGCCCGGGAGAGGACCCTGGCCACCTGGGTGGAGACCTTGCCGGCCACCCCGGTATCCCGCAAGATAAGGCGGGCCAGGCTATCCAAGCGGTGTTGATCCGGATCCAGAAGGCTGAGATAGTTTATCCCCTGGCGGGCCAGGAAGTGGGAGAAGAGGGCGCCCCGGGGCGAGGCGGCTCCGACAACGGCCACTTGTGCCTCCTCCGGTTCCAAGTCCAGGAGCAGGAAAATCTTCCTTAAGCCTTCCCAGGCCGCGGCCAAGGCCATGCTGCGGCCGGTGGTCAGCGCCAGGCCAGGAAAGCGGGAGAGAATAAGGCCGGCCTCCTCTTGAAAAGGGGAAAGAGGACCCAGGCCCACCAGGCGCGCCCCGCGGGCGGCGGCCAACTTCACGGCCTGCTGCAGCCTTTTCAACACGAACCGTCGCGGCAAGCCTTCCAGGTGCCGGCGGGTCAGGTTGCCGGTAACCACCAGGCCCCTTCCCCGACAGCGCCCGGGGGAACTCTCCCAGCTTAGTTCGCCCAGAAAACGGGGAGGCATCTTCAGGTGTACCCGGGATAAAGAAGCGGCCGACCAAAAGGAGAGCTTGAACCCGGAATAGAGTTGCTCCAGGTTTACCGGGTCGGCGATATAGGCAAAGGTTGTCTCCATGCCGTCTCTTTTCCTAGAGATTTACGATCCGCGGCTTAAAATCCAGCTTGGTGATCATCTGGTCATACTCCTCTGCCGTCAACTCTCGGTTGTTGCCGGAGAGGGCGACCATGAGCGCCTCGATGACATTGGTCCCGAAGGAACGGCCCTCCATCTCCGGAGTAGTGGTCACCAGGGTCTTGATCTTCCGTTCCCGGAGAAACTGGATATCATCCTGGGTTACGGTGTTGGTAATCACAATCCGGCCGGGGAGCTCCGGAGGGATGAAGCGATGGATAAAGTGAAAATCTCCGGCAATCAAGTCGGCCTCGTAGAAATATTTCTCATATCGGGGGCGGTTCTCCGACTGCTTCTCCCCTGTGGGATAAATCAAGTGGAAAGGCAATCTCACGATGATAGGCGCCAGTATGCTGGCGGCAAAGGCCACCTGGCGCAGGGATTTGAATCTCCCGGGAAGCCCTACCAGAAAAGCCCAGTCTCCATACATTACCTTCAGCCCCAATTCCTCAAGAGCCTGGGACATGCCGAAGCGGTCCATGGCGCTCATCACCAGGACTCGGAGGTTCGGCTTTAGAAGATCGGTATGTTCCGCCAAATATTTTATGGCTCTGCGCTCCAAAACATTCTTCAAACCCGAACCGTCAACCACGGGAGTGCGCTTGGCCGCCTTCACCAGCCGGGCGGCGTCGCGGATCACGTAGCGCCGGTGAAGAGAGAAGACATAAAGGTCAATCCCTCCCAGGCCAAAGGCATCAACTTTCCCGTCCATCCGGGCAATGTAGTCGCTTAGCTTCTCAAAATCCCCGTCGGTACCGATGCGCTCTACCCGGCATTCCTGGCCCAGGAGATTTATGGTCACGGCATGGTCCCTCTTGGATGAACCCAGGCTGATTCCTACTACATGCTTCATGATGACTCCTCCCCTTCCGGGTTTGTTTCAATCACCTGCTCCAGCATCTCGCGGAACCGTTCCGGATCGACAAACCGGTCCTCTTTTACCGGAGTCGGTCCCAGGTTAACAAAGATGATTTGCAGGTCCAAAATGGCCTCCGCCAGGCGATACCAGCGCTCCGAAGTCAGCAAAACCAGGGCATCAAAATTTTTCAGCCCGGCGATAATTTCCATGATCTCGTTAAAAAAATCCATCGCCTGCCGGTCTTCAACCAGCTTCCAGCGCTGGGCATCCGTGAGAATCAAGTAAAAGTCCAGCCCCAGGTCATGGCAGATCTCCACCAGCTGCTCCCTGTTTTTAACAGGAAAGCCGATTACCGCCACCCGCTTCCCCTTGCGTATCTCTCCCGCCGTTTCCAGCCGGGAAATAAAGCTGCGGTCCAGGTTGAGAATACGGGAAACCTCCTGCTGCGAATGACCCTGGGCCCGCAGCTCCAGGACCTGCTTCACTATGCGCACCGCCCGGTCAAAGCTGACCAGCTTGTCGCCGATGCGGAAAACCTGCTCGAACTGCACGGCCCGCCTCCTTTGTGCACATTTTTGTATACAGCTATATTCTACCACCTACTTTTCCTCTTTGGCAACAGAAAAATACAAATTTGGCGGCAGGCAAATAGCCATTGGCGGCAGGTAAATATAAACCGGGCCGCCGCATCATCGCCTACCGAAAGCCGGCCCTGTCCCCGGCGCAGCCCGCGCCCCAGAAGACTTCCCCGGTGGCCGCAGCTCCTAAACAAAAACAAAGCCGGGGCTGCTCTAAAAAGAGCAGCCCCGGTTAATAATATAGCGGTTATTCTTCAGGTCTTTAGCTCTTCTCCAGCAGGATGCGGTGCTCCGTCAGCTGCAGTTCCTTAATCCGGGCTTTGATCTCTTTTTGTTCGCCGAACATGCCGATTAGAACGATGGTGTCGCCCTTGGGTTTTAACACACTGACATCTTCCATAACTAGAGTCTCCTCGCCGTTGGCCTCCACAAGATAAGCGTGGGACTGGCACAAGGGTTACCAACCTCCTAAAAATGATTTGGTTCTATGCTTTGAACCAAGGCCGCCATTTCCGATGCCTTTTCCGCCCGCCGCAGCCGTTCTCTTGCCGCTGCGGCACCGGGAAAACTTTTAAAATACCAGGACATATGTTTGCGCATCTCCAGGACGGCAGTCTTTTCACCCTTAAACTCGACCTGCAGCTGGAGATGGCGCAAAGCCATGGCCTTGCGTTCCTCCAGGGAGGGCTCCGGAAGAAGCCTTTTCTCTTTCATCCATGCCCGGGCCTGTTTAAAAATCCAAGGGTTGCCCCGGGCGGCCCGCCCGATCATCACGGCAGCGCACCGGCTGTAATCCTGCAGCTGGAAGGCCTCCTGGGCCGTGGTAACATCGCCGTTTCCGATGACCGGGATCTCCAAGGCGGAGCTGACTTCCTTAATTATATCCCAATCCGCCTTCCCCTGGAATCCTTGCTTTACCGTTCGGCCGTGGACCGTAACCGCCTTGGCCCCGGATTCCTGGGCCAAGAGGGCAATCTCAACGGCATTTTGGTTATATTCGTCGTAGCCCTTGCGAATTTTAACGGTCACCGGGATCTCCACCGCTTCCACCACGGACCGGATTATGGAGGCACAGCGGGCGGGATCCTTTAACAGCGCTCCTCCTTCGCCGTTGCGCAGAATTTTCGGGGCCGGGCAGCCCAGGTTCAGGTCAATCAGGTCGGCGCCCCACTCTTGGAGTATCCGGGCCGCCTGGGCCATGACGGCGGGATCAGAACCAAATATTTGAAAAGCGATGGGACGTTCCTCTTCAACAAAAAAAAGCAGGTTGCGGTAGGCCTTCCCTCCATAAACCAGGCCCTTGGCGCTGATCATTTCGGAAAATACAAGCCCACAACCCTGCTCTTTCACCAGCAACCGGAAAGGATGATCGGTAATACCGGCCATGGGAGCAAGCACCAGCTCCGGCTCAACAACAACAGGGCCGATTTGCATAGCCTGTTTCTCCCGCGTTCCCCTAGTCAACCTTCTCCGGTTCTGACTCTTTGGGCAGAATAAAGAGCTCTTCTCCTGAGACGTTCAGGTTTAAAGCGATGTTTTCCAGCAACTGGGGAGGCGGCACCTTCTGCCCGCGTTCGATACTGCTCAAAGTAGTCACCGAGACCTTGATCCGGGAGGCCAACTCCTGCTGGGTTACCCGTTTTAAGCGGCGCAAAGCCTTAATCCGTCGACCTAACTCTACCGACATAAAACCGCCTCCTTTTGCAAGTAAATTTCGACAGTAAGATCTAAAATTCCTTTTGGAATTGCAAAATAGCGGATGATTAAACAATTAATGCTCGCACCAAAGCGGTTTTTGCTTCCTTTTGCAGCCTTGGCCCCTCACCCTGGCAGCCACACCTCTCCCCATTATATGTGGGCACCACCAGGGCCGGGATTGTTCCGGAAGCACGAATTGATCTTCAGCACAGGCTTTCCAAGGAGAGAAGCTAGCCGATAAAGCGGGAAAGAATCTGGCGGTCGAGGCTGCCGGTAAGCTGCTCCAGGTATTCCCGGGCTTTGTCAAAACAGCTCCCGGCCACAGCATTGACGTAGTCTTCATAATCCCCCTTGCAGAAATTTTCGCCGCGGACCAGCTTCCCCGGCAGCAGGCCGCCGTTTTTTCCCAGCAAAGCCAGCATCTGATGCCGCCGGGGACTCCGTTCGATTATGTAAACCAGGGGCATGTTAATCTCCAGCTTCTCCTTCTTCTCTCTTAAATCCCGTTCCAAGAGGGATATCTCCTGGCGCAGGCGCCAGCCCATGCCCAGGTAATGGCCGAAAAAAGCCAGGGCTTCGTTTTGCCAGAGCTCCAGCCGGGACTGCCAGGCCCCCAGGGAACAAGCCAGAGCTAGCAGGGAGGCGCTTCCGCTGCTGATTCGCTGCAAAACAAACCTCCTCCACGATTCCAGGCCGGATCCGGGACCCGGCATATTGACGGCGGCCGCTGCAGATCGGGAGATCACCTCCGCCATTCCTTTTACAAAAATGGGGACGTCGGCACAGAGGGATAAAGCCAGACTGAAACAGAAGTCGCCGCACAGAACGGCCGTGGCCGCAGGCATCCCTTCCTCTCCTCTCCCTAAAGAGCGGTGCATTTTAAGAGCCAGGTGCAGCGCCTCCAGGGCCGCCGAGAGCCGCGGCCAGTCTTCTTGAGGCTCACCCCCGCCCGCTTTGACCGTAGCCAAAAATAGTCCCGGACAGAGGCGCTCTCCCCGGGCCGCTTGGGCCAGCAAATAATCTTTGATCAGGTCCGGTGCTTTCGTGATCTCTTGATGAAGGCAAAGCTCCATTTCCGTTATATAGGGTTGGAGCAGCTCCTTGATCTCCGGCCAGTCCCTTATCAGGCTCGGGCCTGCCGGTTTAGCTCTAACCTTGAGGGGAACAACCTTTCCTTTCATAATACCTCCCGCCCCGGCAATCAAAACTATTATGCGGCAGTTGTCTTCATTTCATACTGTTCCTCCCCGGAGGCCACTCCCGTTCCTTCGGGGAGGGCGCCGGCAGGGAAGCCGGCAACAACTGCCGCTGCACTCCGGGTCGAGGACCGTGCAGAAAGGGTTTCCGGCATTTGAAGAAGGTTGGCCCTTTACATCAGCCTATTGAAACGGTTATAATACTATAAGCCGACGGGGCGTAGCGCAGCTTGGCAGCGCGCTTGGTTCGGGACCAAGAGGTCGCGGGTTCAAATCCCGCCGCTCCGACCAGGAAAAGAGGGCAGACCGGGTTTTGAGAGAAACAGGCTGTCCTCTTCTTTTTTCTCATAAATAGTTAAATAGTGATTTGACTACTTCTGGCCGGCAGCTCTTTCATATGGCGGCAGGGAATCTTCTTGCACACAACCGGTGATTTACAAACTGGGCACAGGCAAAAAATACACCAAAGGGGTAGGCCTCCCTTGAACCAAGGGAGGCCTACCCCCGAACTACACCTGCCTCTGGGAGGCTTTTTCCGGGATGCAGTGCATTATATGCGGCGCAATGTTATATCGTTACAGTTCTTACAGTTATTATGAACTGCCGGCCCGGCTGGGGGCTGTTTCGCTGTCGCAGCCGGTAAATTCGCAAAAGTAGGGCAGCCCCCTCATCCAGGCGCAGAAAATTTGCCATTCTTCCAGCTTATGATTCCGGCGCTGATAGTACATATTCTTTAGCTGCAGGTAGTTGGTGGTTATTCTGGCGGTCAGCATAAGCCCCATAGGCGTATTGGCAATAATGCGCTGGAAGAGCTCTTTTTTGGCTTCCGGCTCCAGCGGTGTATTGTTGTAG
>LFRQ01000118.1 GCA_001512835.1 Clostridia bacterium DTU022 | reverse complement strand
CGGCGCACCTCCTGAATACCTAGTCAAAGTTTATTTACGTAGAAATATATTCCCCGGCAGAGAAAGTTATACCAGCAGTATACAGAAACTGGCACTAGGGGGCGCCAGCTTGCGTCTCTCCTGGGAGAAAAAGCAGAAGTAATTACCTCATTTTATTTGCGGGACGGGCTTTTTTATAAGCGGCGGTGCCAGGGGCGGAGCGCCTGGCGGAAAAAGATTATGCCCTACATGGACATTGCTCCTGCGATACTATCTTTCGCTGCCACTACCCGGCCGAAGAAGTTATTCCTGCCGCGGACGTGGAGCAGGTTTGCCGCCCCCTGGCTATTTTCTATTTCTCCGGGCCTTGTTTACTTCAGCAAAGAAGCGCCTGCGGTTGCGCCAAACCTGGTTTTTGAGCTTAACCTGCCGGAAGATATCCTCCCCGAAGAAGATAAAGTAGTTCAACACCGAAGCCAGGGCGGCCACTTTCAAAGGCCAGGGACTAAATAGAAGCGTGTAGCCCAGGAAGGCGGCATTAAGCCAGGCCAGGTACTTTACCTTTACGGGGAGAATGAAGAAAAGCAGGACCTGAAAATCCGGGTAGAGGGTGGCAAAAGCAAAAAAGAGGGAGAGGTTCAGGTAGACCCCCGTCGCCCCGTGCCCGGTAATAAAAGCGGCCAGGATGGTGGCGATCATGCCCACCAGGTAGTAGACGTTAAACTTAAAAGAACCCCAGGCCTGCTCCAGCCCGCTGCCCACCAGGTAGTAAAAGTAGAGGGTAAAGATCAGCCAGAGAGGCGAGAAGGTGGGCGGAATAAAGATGAAGGTGACCAGCCTCCACAGCTCTCCCCGGAGAACCAGGGAAGGGTGCAGAACCAGGAGGTGATAGGCGGCCGGGTCGATCTGGACCCAGACAAAAATGAGGGCGTTAAGGCCGATTATATAGAGCATCAAGTTCTTGACGGCATAACGGCCGTACCGGCGTTCCAGCTTGTTCAACCACTTCATTTGGCTTTCCTCCACAAATTCTGCCGGCCGTTAATGGTCCCGGATCAAGCGCGCTGCGCCGGCAGCCTTCCCGTTCCTCCGGCAGCCCTAGCGGCTGTTAATCCAGTGAGCAATATCGTCGACTACCTCTCCAGATATATGGCCGGGCCGGGCAAAATATTCTTCGGGGCGGCCGGGCCCTTCTCCTTCCATGAAGAGGTGGTTCAGCCCGGGATAGGACTTGCATTTTACATGCTCGCTGCCGGCCAGGTGCTCCTGCCAGAGGGCGAAATCTTCCATGGTCACCTGGTAGTCCCGCTCTCCCTGTAAAATAAGCAGCGGCATGG
>LFRQ01000086.1 GCA_001512835.1 Clostridia bacterium DTU022 | reverse complement strand
AATTGGGTTTGTTTAATAAAACCTTAAAAGTTAAATGTTTTTAAGATATATTGATTTATTTATATATTAATCAACAATAAATCTGGTAACGCCAGTGAAGATGATCTTTAGGAATAGAGGAGAAGCCAACAATATGAAAAGTATCAGTTTGTTGTTTGGGATGTTCTTATCAGAATAAATATAGAAAAAGAAATATCAAAAACAGGCTACATGCCTGTTTTTTATTATTTAAGAGAAATAAAAGGAAATTGTAGCAATAAGAAGAAAATTAGTATTGGTGATTTTTTATGGCTATAGATTCTGAATGTGTGATCATTGATGAAAAGAAAGAGATGGAGGATAAGATCATCTCTTCGTTAACTTCCCAGGGTTTTCTGGTGGTTGACGGTTTAATATCTTTGCCTGAAATGATTGATAAACGACAGGTCCGGCAGTTGCATGCCGCGGCCATGGCAAGCAAGCGGGAGCGGGTGTCCGAGCATCTGAAACGGCGTGAGGACGAGCTTCTGGCCATGATTGCTTCCGGCAGGGAGGTTGTTCCAGAGAAAATTAAACCTCGGTTGCAACAGGTTAAAAGGGGCAGCGTGGAGGAGCTGCTCTTTCGCTATGCCTGCCTGCACTGGAGCATCCCGGTGTCGTCAGGGTACGGGCGGCGGCTGCGCTACCTTGTTTTTGATGAATACAACGGGAAGTTGATGGGGCTGTTCGGCCTAGGCGACCCGGTGTTCAGCGTGAAGGCCAGGGATGAGTGGGTGGGGTGGACCGTTGAAAAGCGAAGAGAGCGCTTGAAGCATGTGATGGATGCCTTTGTCCTGGGGGCGGTGCCGCCGTACAGCTATCTGCTGGGGGGCAAGCTGGTAGCCATGCTCGCCGCCAGCAACGAAGTGCGGCAGGCATTCCGTGAAAAGTACCGGGACAGGCGGTCGACGATCAGCGGCTCCCGCCACGACGGGCAGCTGGCCATGATCACCACCACCTCCGCCTTGGGCCGCTCTTCCATCTATAACCGCCTCAAGTATCACGACCGGCCGATGTACCTAAGCGTGGGCTTCACCGCCGGCTCGGGGGATTTCCACTTTTCCAACGGGCTTTACGAGTACCTGGTCCAGTTCGCCAGACGCCACTGTGAGCCCACGGCCAAAAACGAACTATGGGGGAAGGGTTTTCGCAACCGGCGGGAGGTTATCCGCAAGGTGCTCCAGGAGGTGGGGCTTTCCTGGAAGATGGCTTTCCACCAGATACGCCGGGAGATCTTTGTCATCCCTCTGGCCAAAAACACGCGGGAATTTTTGCGGGGCGAAGATTCGCATCTGCGCCCCTTTAACCAGCCTGCCGACGACATCTTTGCCTGGTTCCGGGAGCGCTGGCTGCTGCCGCGGGCCGAGCGGGATCGTCGCTACCTGGATTTCAACCCGGAGAGCTGGCGGCTATGGCCGGGGGGTGGAGGCAATGCCTGAAGAGAAAACTCTTTTTGACAATCTGCCGGCAGACCTGGTGGAGGAGGTAATCAAGCACACCACTGCCGTCGGCGACAAGCTGATCGACAGCTTTCAGAAAATGAGGGAGGAAAGAGAGTCCTACCGCGCGCTCTTGGAGAAAAGCGGCCTGCTCCTGCACGAATCCGAGCTGGGCTACCCTCCGCTGCCGACCACCTGCGGGGCGGACGGGTCGTACGCCATCGAACGGCTGTTGACCGTTGACCTGGTGGCGGCGGCCTCCGTGGTGGTGGAGGGCCTGGTGCCTCCGTCGGAAAAACGATTCTGGGGGCAGCCGCGGCACCTTGTCTTTGTCGAATCGGAGCCCCATCATCCCGATACGGCTACGGTCCTGCGGGCGATGATGATGGGCGGAGAGGTGCTCCTGGCGGCCAAGGCGCCCCACGACCTGGTCATGTTCGACGGGACCCTGACCCTGCCCCTCATCTACTTCAACCAGGCCGTGAATAAAGCGCCGGAGGTTGCTGAGCTTAAGTGTGCCCAGGAATTTCTGAACAGGGCGGCGGAATATCTTGAAGCGTACGCGGAGATGCTGCAGTCGCGGCGTTCCGACAAGATATTTATTGGCACCCCCAAGTATACCACGCGGGCGGAAATCGGCCGGCAGCTGGGCTGGGCTCCCGGGATGGATGACCGGGGGATGTTGACTCACCTGTTGAAAGCGGGGGAACTGACCCGGCCGATGCCGCTGGAGCCGCCGCAGTATGAGTGGCATTTAAATGTCAGACCGTTGCGGCAAATGGCGCCGGGCGTGGAGAGGACGGCGGAGACAATCCTCCGGGGGCTTCAGCAGTTGCAGGTGTTTTACTACAAGCCCCACGAGCATGTGCCCGCCCTGCGCATCGAGACAGCCGCCTCCGTCGCCGCCAACAAACATAGGTTGGCGGTGCTGCTGCAGGGGATCAAGCACCAGTGCGCTACGGCGGCGATGCTGGAACCGTATCCTCTTTACCTGGCCGACCGCATGGTAAAGGCGCTGGCCCGCTCCATTCCCACTTTCCGGCAGGTGGCTACGCAGCGAGTGGCGGAGCACTACACCGGGGATATCGAGGAGGTCTTTTTTGCCCTGCACGGCTACCGCAGCGAATCGGGGAGGTGATTGTTCATGCCTGATAACGACAGGATGAGGGCTTTGATTACCGGGGCGGAGCGCCTGGGGGTGATCGGTTCTCCCTCTTCCACTTCCCAGCTGGCCCTGGATATCATGGGCACGGCGGCAACCCGCAAGCTGGTGGGCGAGTTGGCGTTGTTGGAGTTTCCCCAAGACGAGGCCCCCCATTACGCTCTGGGGCAGATCACGGAGATCGAACTGCGCAACATCTGGCACGAAGACCCGACCATGCGCAGTCTGATCCGGCAACGCGGTCGGGTGGAGGCGGTAAGCGAGCGGCAGGATACCCACCTGGGGAAGATGACCATTAGCGCCGTATTCAAGCAGGGGGGAGGGCACGGCTACGAGCCGAGCATCCTGGGCACGGTTCCGGCCACGGGGACGCCGGTGCACATGGTTACCGACGAGATTTTGAACGAGGTGC
This sequence comes from Clostridia bacterium DTU022, assembly GCA_001512835.1. Taxonomy (GTDB): domain Bacteria; phylum Bacillota; class Dethiobacteria; order DTU022; family DTU022; genus DTU022. The sequence goes on along the minus strand of LFRQ01000086.1, from coordinate 5,168 downwards.
TGAGCCCTTACCGGGACCAGATCTTCTACCTGGGGCGTGTCTACGGGTCCCGGCCCAAGCTGCCCCTCTGGTTCAAGCACTTCGACCGGGGGCCGCAGGGCGCCGGTGAGGCCTACCATGTGGGCATTTTCGGAAAGACAGGCTCGGGCAAGTCGGTCCTGGCCAAGATGATCCTGCTGGCTTACGCCCGCTATCCCAAAATGGCCCTGCTGGTGATCGATCCCCAGGGAGAGTTTGCCAAGGATTTGCGTGGCCAGGGCAGCGGGGAGTTTCAATTGCCGCTGCTGGCGCTGCTCAAAAAGATGGGCAAGCAGGCAGTAGTGTTGACCGTGCGCAACCTGGTGCTGGACCGCTGGGAGCTCTTTGAGCAGATTCTTTTCGAGTCCGATTTCTTTACCGAGTTGACGGTTCCCAAGGGGGAGAACCGGGAGATCGCTTGTAATGTGCTGGCAGACAGGTTAAGGAAAGCTAGGGTCAAACTGGTCGACTTGCACGAGCGTGCTTCCTTCGAACGGGCCTGGGAGATCCTCTCTGATGAGCGGGTGCAGATGGTGTTTTACCGCTCCGAGGCGCCCAGGGCCCGTTTTGCCACTATGCTGGCGGAAGCAAATAAAGATGTTTTTTATGATGAACTCTGGCGGCCGGTAGCCGAGCTGTTTCGGGCAGATCGGACCGGCGCAAGAAGCGTAGAGCGGGCATTGAGCTGGCTGCTTAATCCTGAGGCGGAGCAGAGGCCAATCCTGGTAGTGGATCTCTCCCGGGAGCAGGCCGAAGGGATGTTCTGGAACGACACGATCCAGGCCCTGGTGATTAAAAGGCTGCTGGACGGTTTGAATTTGATTGCCGAAAACTTCTTTAAGCGAGAAGAAAACCTTAACGCCCTCGTGGTGATTGACGAAGCCCACCGCCTGGCGCCGCGGGACCTCCCCCCGGAGGATGATGCCGCGCGAGCGGTGCGCGGTGTGCTCATCGACGCCGCCCGCACCACCCGCAAGTACGGCTTGGGCTGGCTTTTCATCAGCCAGACCCTCTCCAGCCTGCATACCGAGATTCTGCAGCAGCTGCGCATCTTCTTCTTCGGCTTCGGCTTGGCCTTGGGCCAGGAGTTTGTTTCCCTGCGGCAGCTGGTCGGCTCGGCTGGCCCGGCCCTGGACCTTTACCAGCTTTTCCGTGACCCTCACTCCGCTTTCGATATTTCCGACCGCCAGTACTCCTTCATGACCATCGGCCCGGTGAGCCCGCTCTCTTTTGCCGGCACGCCTCTGTTTTTCAACGCTTTCAACACGGTGGACGAGTTCCTGGAGGCAAACAATCTGCAGGTGTGAGAAGAAATGGTGGATATACGCATATCTCCACACTATCGGGCAAGTGATTAGAAAAATCTCAAACTGACCCCGGAAAGTGGGGAAGAAGATTGGTTGAAAGGGATTAACATTTTGCGCGATCGTATTTAAGGCAGATTTTTAATTATATGGCTAAAATCGATAAAGATAATTATGCAGGGTTTGCGATTATGGCCTTGGCTTGCCTGTTAATCGAAACGCTGCAACCCGGTGACGTTGTCTGGGGTGTTCTTTATGAAGTTGACAGCAAACACCTGAGCGACTTGGACCGCATTGAAGGCGGTTACAAACGTATTAACATTAGTATTACTTTACCCAACGGCAAACGGCTGGAAGCGCAAACTTATCAATCCGACAAGCTAACTGGCGATCCTGTTCCGTTTGATTGGTACAAGAATTTATTTGTCCAAGGCGCCCGGGAGCATAATTTGCCCCAGGACTATATTGACCGCCTAAATGAAATTCCCTCAAGAAAAAGTTGATCCTTACAGTCCTCCATGGGGTCAAGTCTTGAAATATAAGTTTTTCTAAACCAGATTAGTCCCACACACGATAGAGTTGCAGGAAAAGCATTGCTGTTAAACGAAATAAATTACACCTTTTTTGGTTTTTCTGAAAAGTACCAAGTTAATGCAATAATGAGGTTATCCATGCCATTGGACCATCTTATTTCAGAATTCATTCAAGCCCTGCTGCAAGAGATCAAGGCACAGAAAATGCGCCGTGGCGGCAGTACGGTGCGGCTTTTTAACGGCCGCTTGCTTAAGAGAACGGAGGGACTGTGGGTTTACCACTTTCAACTGGAAAGCATTCTTGCCGCCTTGGACGATACCCCTGCGGAGATAGAGATTGACGGTAGGAAGTACAATTGCCAGATCATCTCGGTAAAGGGGCTGGAAGTTTACCTGGCCCTGGAGGAGAATTTTGGACCGCAGATACCCGAGGCGGTTATCCAGACGAACCTCTGGTTTCTCCTCGAAATGCTCTGCAAAAAATTTGAAGAAGCCAAGCCTTTGGCGAATAAATTGTTTGAAACAAGCAGGGCTTTGTTCGCCGGCATTTCTGAGAAAGCAGCCGGTAATGAAGAGTTGCGCTACGAGCCTCATCCCGACCCGCCCAATCAATCCCAGGAGCGAGCCATTGAGGCTTCGTTCAGCCGTTCCCTGGCGGTTATCTGGGGACCCCCGGGGACGGGAAAGACGAAAACCATCGCCAAAGCGGTGGAGGCTCACCTCAACGCAGGGCGGCGCGTGCTGCTGGTGTCTCATGCCAACACAGCCGTTGATGAAGCCTTGGAAAAGATTGCTTACCAGCTAAAAGACACCCCTTTTTACCAGGAAGGCCGGCTGATTCGTTTGGGCATGCCCTACAAGATGACCCTGGAAGAAAAATACCCCCTGGTTATGCTTGAAAATGTTGCCTCCATGTTGGGTGAGTCTCTTATTAAAAAGAGAGCGGCGCTGGAGTCCGAGCTTAAAGCCATTGAAGCCTTTCTAGCTCTTTGCAAAGAGATATCATCGAAACAGGAAGAAATTGACAGTTTGCTCCGAAGAAAAAAGGAACTGGGCGAACTGCTCCGGGAAGAGGATGCCCGCTGTCGCGAACTAGATCGCTCAATTAACTCTCTTGTCGCCGAAAGGCGGCAAAACGAGATCAAACTGGCGAAAGCTGAAGAAGCCGGCACTTTGAAACGCTTCTTCCTGGCTCTTAACCCGGACAGAATTCGGCGCGAAATAGAGAGGCAAACCGCTACCCTGGAGTCCCTAAAGCAGGAAAAAAATGAACTGGAACTAAGCTGCCGGCAGTCCAAAGCCGATATAAAAGCTATAGAGGAAGAGATGAGCGAGTTGACGGCTGAGCTGTCTGCTTTATTCCATGAACACGACTGGGATCCCGAACAACTGGAGAAACAGAAGAAAAGCCGCAAAAGGCGCCTTAATAAACTTAACTCCCTAATTGCCGATATCGACAAAGCTTTGAGCGAGATTCAAAAGGAAATCCTCAACAAGGCCACGCTCGTTGCTACTACCCTTACCAAAACCTTCTCGTCCAAGGACTTTCCCGACAGTCCCTTTGATGTGCTCATCGTGGATGAATCCAGCATGGCGCCGCTGCCCTATTTATATTGGGCTGCCGGAAAGGCGACTTCATTTATTACCGTGGTCGGCGATTTCTTGCAGCTGCCTCCCATCTGCATTTCCGAAGAAGAGCCGGCGAAAAAATGGCTTGGCAGGAGCATTTTCAACGTGCTCCATATCGATTCAGTGTATGCGGCCAAGTCGGACGACAGGGTTTCTTTTCTCAATACCCAGTACCGCATGCACCCCGCAATTGCAAGCATATCCAACGAGCTGTTCTATGAGGGCGAACTGAAAAATGCCGAATGCACCAATGAGCTTGTGCTAAGGGATTCTTTAAGCGGAGAGCATCCATTAATTTTCGTCAACACCGAAGAGGCGAACCCCTGGGGAAGCCAGCTTGCCTATGGCGGGCGCTTCAACCTTTACCATGCCTTTGTGGCGGCTGCTCTGGCCCGCCAACTGCTGGAACTATATTCCGGTTGCGAACAGGTTGAGCGGATAGGGATAATTTCCCCATACAATGCTCAAGCCCGCTTGATCGCCAAAATTGCAGAAGATATGGGTATCCGGGACCGGATTCGCGTTAATACAGTCCACACCTTTCAGGGGGGCGAAGAGCCTATTATCATTTTGGATACGGTGGAGGGTTTCGGTAACAAAAAATGGTCCATGCTAGACGACAAGAGACCGGACGGCTACGAGGCACGGCTGCTGGCCAACGTAGCCCTCACCAGGGCCAGACACAAGATGTTTCTTCTGGGAAATAGAAATTATATTCTCGAAACCTACAGCTGCGATTCAGTCCTTTGCAGGATTGTCGATATTTTTAGCGAGCAGGGATATGTCATCTCCTCGGAAACGATTGATGACAGTTTCCTGGTGGACAACTTTGAAAAATGGGCGGCTGCCCTGGCACAACCGGCAGCCTTTGTGGATGATTTGGACAGCTCAATCTATTCCGAAAAAGATTTCTGGCCCGTTTTTACCGCCGACCTGCTTTCGGCATGGGAGAGTGTTGTGATCATGAGCCCCTTTGTTGCAATGCAGCGGACAGGCAGGCTGCAGAACTGCTTTAAAACGCTGCTTGACAGGGGAGTGAAGATCCGATTATTTACTCGGCCTCCTTCGGAGCAAGTCGGCGGCTTGAAGGAGAAGGCGGAGAAGGCAATTGGTCTTCTTCAAGAAATGGGTATCCAGGTGATTCAACTCAGCAAAATGCACCAGAAGATTGCAGTGATCGACCGCAAAATCACCTGGGAGGGAAGTTTGAACATCCTGAGCCACCATACTTCTCAGGAGCACATGCGCCGCTTCGCAGGGCCGAAAACCGCAGAACAGCTTATCAGTTATTATAACCTTGATGAAGACTTTCCTTCGGGGGATGATGACCTGTGCCCGGAATGTGCAAAAAGGGGCATCACAATCAGCCTCCGAATCAAGCAGGGTAAAAACGGCTTTTTCCTGGCCTGCCCCAACTACCCGGATTGCCGGTACACCAGGGACTTGAAGAAAAGAAGGAAGAGAAGAGGTTAATAATAAACTATAATTAGGACAGACAATAGAAAGGCAGGTCTTGAAATTTAAGAAACCCTATGTTTCAAGACCTGACCCCTAAACCTTAAGTTTATAAAAGCAACCTGGCGGCGGCTTTTAAATCGGCCGCAGGCAGCTCCGCCTTCACCGTGCCCCGCAGCACCGCCGCCGGGTGGTAGGTGGGGTAGATTCGGTAGCCGGGGCCCTCAAA
>LFRQ01000052.1 GCA_001512835.1 Clostridia bacterium DTU022 | reverse complement strand
AAACACTTGGCCGCCGCAAGCCTTTTCCGCCCACCCGGCCGGCGGGAATATCTGCCGGTTTTTCAGTTAAAGGGATACTCCCTTTCAGCCGTCATTAAACTGTTATCAAAGTGCGATAAAAATCTTCCGCCAGGCGCTCCGTCCCCTCTCTTACTTCTTCGCTGAGGGAAAAGCCGGCTTCCGTGCACTTGGGCTGTATGCCGATGCAGATTACTTCACACGTTACTTCCGCCTCCAGGTACTTCAGCAGTACCGGCAGCGGGAGCATATGGGTGGAAAAGGAGATGCCGCTTATATCCTCCACGGGGATCACTCTTGCTTCTCCAGGCGCGCCCCCTACATGGGCGGCGTCCACGATAAAAAGTATGTCAGGGGCAAAATTCTTGATCACCCCGGTGAAATTCTCCGGCGCCGTAGAGCCGGCAATCAAAAGGACATTCTCCTTTTTTACCAGGCTTTCCAGCAGTTCGATAAAGTACATGCCGGCGGCATCGTCCGACCGGAGGGTCGACCCGACGCCCAGCACGGCGATTTTCTGGCCTGGCCGGATAAGGCGCTTCAAATAATCCCGCATCTCCATTAAAGCTGCACCACAAGCTCATCCTTGTTCAAGCTGGAAAGGTCGATCTCCTGGGTGTAAGACAAGCATTTCCGGGGACAAGAATCCACGCACTGGCAGCAGAAGATGCACTTGGCCACCTCCAGGGAGGCCTTCAT
>LFRQ01000019.1:1747-2776 GCA_001512835.1 Clostridia bacterium DTU022 | reverse complement strand
AAAACCGGCAGATATTCCCGCCGGCCGGGTGGGCGGAAAAGGCTTGCGGCGGCCAAGTGTTTTCATTATAATTACTAATAAGCCAGGCTGCCGGAATTTTCCGGCAGCGGCGGCGGAACAATAAGTGCAGTTAAATAGTATAGATAAGTGCCAGAGAAAGGTCTTCGACCTGCGGCATCAAAAGCCAATTAAATAGAAAAGCGCCTTCGATCCGCGGCGTCTAAAGCTTCGGTTAAGGCCCGCGGGCGTTAGGGTATGACTGGAAACGGTTATGCCTCCCGGTGTGGAAAGAAGGTGGATCCAGATCGCTGCTCCGCATTGGGGGTAGCGATTTTTATTGCCGGAACTTTGAAGGGAGTTCCTGGAAAGGGGGGGTCTATAAGAGCGGGGTCAGTATCGAAGAGAAAAGTCTTCGGTAAATTTTGGCAAAATAAAAAAAGAAAGGAAGATTATGGTGCAACTTTTAAAACGGAAATCCTTTTTGACCGGCTTGATTGCGGTCCTGGTTCTAGGCCTGGTTTTGGCGGGATGCGGCCAGAAGCAGGAGGAGACGGGCGGCGAAATCATGCTGGCCACCACGACCAGCACTTACGATACCGGCTTGCTGGATTACCTGAACGAGGCCTTTACGGAAAAGACCGGGATCGAAGTGAAGGTCACCCCCAAGGGAACAGGACAGGCCCTGGAATTGGGCAAGCGGGGAGACGCCGATGTGCTGCTGGTTCACGACCGGGCTTCGGAGCTGCAGTTGGTGGAGGAAGGATATTTTGTTGACCGCCAGGACGTGATGTATAACGACTTTATCATCCTGGGGCCGGCGGCTGATCCCGCCGGGATCAAAGGGATGAAAGACGCCGTGGAAGCCCTGAAGGCGATTGCCGAGAAAGGCAGCACTTTTGTTTCCCGGGGCGACGATTCCGGAACCCACCGCCTGGAGCTGCGCCTGTGGGAGCAGGCCGGGGTCGAGGTGGAAGGGAAAGAGTGGTACAACGCCGTCGGACAGGGCATGGGCGATACCCTGCGCGTTGC
>LFRQ01000019.1:0-1651 GCA_001512835.1 Clostridia bacterium DTU022 | reverse complement strand
GCACGAGCATGTGAAATATGATCTGGCGAAAAAATATATCGATTTCCTCATGTCCGAAGAGGGGCAGGAACGGATCGCTTCCTTCAAGGTAAAAGGCGAACAGCTCTTCTTCCCCGGACTTGGCATCCAGGAATAGCCACCTTTGTTCTACTGCCGCCCTTGCCAACGGCAGGGCGGCAGGTTTTTTTACCGGGCCAGCCCAGGCCCATTAAAAGGCCGGCGGATCCGGCCCGAGCAAGGAGGATTTTATGCCCCCCCTGCTGGAAGGAATCATTCAAGCCTTTAAACTGATCATCACCCTGGATCCCGACCTTATGCGCATAGTGCTCCTCTCCCTCCAGGTTTCCGGAGCGGCCATCATCATCAGCACGCTTCTGGGAGTGCCCCTGGGCTCCTTCCTGGGCTTAAAGGAGGAGAGGAAGACCCGCTTGATCAGCAAGATTATCTTTACCCTGATGGGGCTTCCCCCGGTAGTAGCCGGGCTGCTTATCTACCTGCTGCTTTCCCGCCAGGGACCCCTGGGGGTCCTGGGCCTTCTCTACACGCCCACGGCGATGATTATCGCCCAGGTATGCCTGGCGCTCCCCATTGTCACCGGCCTGACCATGGTGGCGGTTAGGTCCACCGGCCGAGAGGTGGAGGAAACCGCCCGCACCCTGGGGGCGGGCAGGGGGCTGGCGGCCTGGACGGTGATCCGGGAGTCCCGCATCTCCATTCTGGGCGCCATCATCACCGGGTTCGGCCGCGTTGTCGCCGAAGTGGGGGCGGTTATGATGGTGGGCGGCAACATCGAAGGCCATACCCGGGTTATGACTACAGCCATTGTTTTGGAAACGGGGAAAGGCAACTTTGAATTTGCCATCGGGCTGGGGCTCATCCTCCTGCTCCTGGCCTTCCTGATAAACTCACTGCTCTACCGCTTTCAAAGAGGAGGGGGGGAGCGCCATGAGTAATAAGTATTTCATCGAAATCGAAAACCTGACCAAGCGCTACACCCGGGAGGTCCTCAACATCCCGCGCCTCTCCCTGGAGAGGGGGAAGATTTACGGGATCATTGGACCCAGCGGTGCCGGGAAAAGTACCCTGCTGCGCATTCTAAACCTGATCACCCCCCCGGACAGCGGCGAAATCCGCTTTGACGGGCAGCCCGTGCCGGAGAACAGCGCCGCCCGGCTCTCCCTGCAGCGGCGCATGACCCTGGTTTTTCAAAAGCCGGTTCTCTTCAAGACCAGCGTGCGGGAAAACGTGGCCTACGGCTTGAAAGCCCGCGGCTTTAAGCAGAAGGAAATTGCCGGCCGGGTGGGGGCTTTGCTGGAGCAGGTGGGGATGCGGGAGATGGCCGAGCGCCGGGCGGATACCCTCTCCGGAGGGGAAGCCCAGCGGGTGGCCTTGGCCCGGGCCGTAGCCTTTAATCCCGAGCTGCTGCTCCTGGACGAGCCCACCGCCAACCTGGATCCCGCCAACGTGGAGCTGATGGAGAAGCTGATTGTCCAGCTCAACCGCGACTCGGGCATGACCATTATCATGGTTACCCATAATATCTTTCAGGCGCGCCGCCTGGCCCACCTGGTAATCTTTCTCTACCAGGGCTCCGTGGTGGAGATGGGCGAAACGGGGCAGCTTTTCGACAACCCCGCCGACAGCCGCACCA
>LFRQ01000006.1 GCA_001512835.1 Clostridia bacterium DTU022 | reverse complement strand
AGGAGGAGAGGGAAATTCGATTTTTTGGGCATTTTTTTAAGGTGTTTTTCAGGATTAACTAAATAGTGTATACTAATAAATTAAGTTCTATATTTTTTTATAGGGAGAGAAAAAGAAGATGGATCAGATTATTCATGCTGCAGTATTTGTTCTCTATCTGCTTGTAATGCTCGCAATAGGCATCTACTTTTACAGGGCAAATAAGAGTCAAACCGATTATTACTTAGGCGGCAGAAAACTCAACTTTTGGGTCACCTCCATGAGCGCCCAGGCCTCGGACATGAGCGGCTGGTTGATGATGGGGCTTCCCGGCACGGCATTTCTACTTACAAAAAATTTGGGGCTGGCTGAAGCATTCTGGACGGCACTGGGCTTGGCCATCGGAACATACTTAAACTGGCTGTTCCTCGCCAAGAGGCTAAGAAATTACTCGGAGAAATCGGGAAATTCAATCACGATCCCCACATACCTTGAAAACCGGTTTAGAGATAAGACTCACCTGATTAGAATCATAGCGGCCTTGTTTATTGTAATCTTTTTCCTGATCTACACTGCGGCCCAATTCTCCGCGGGAGCGAAACTGTTTAACGCCGTATTTGGCCTGGACTATAAGATTGCGCTGCTGATTGGCGCCCTGGTCATCGTACTATATACATTTTTAGGCGGCTTCCTGGCTGTCTGCTGGACTGACTTGATCCAGGGAACGTTAATGTTCCTCGCCCTGATTATCCTCCCGGTTTTGGCCGTAACCAAGCTCGGTGGATTGGCGGAGACCTTTAACCTGGCGGCAGCGCTCACCGATGCCGCGGAGGGCTTGGGATTTGCCGAATGGACCGGCATCGGAAGAGGCCTGGGGGCCCTGGGAATTATTTCAATCGCCGCGTGGGGGCTGGGATACTTTGGGCAGCCGCACATCCTGGTCCGCTTTATGGGCATTGAAAAGGCCGAACACATCAAGCCCGCCCGCAGGATCGCCATGGTCTGGGTAGTAGTCACCCTCTTTTCCGCCGTTGTCCTGGGAGTAATCGGCAAAGCATTCATGTCAACAATCGTATCAGCGGAAGAATTGATGGCCATGGACGGAGAAAAAATATTTATCTACATGGTCCAGCATCTGCTTACCGGCCCCATTGCCGCCATCCTGGCAGGCCTGCTCTTGACGGCAGTGTTGGCCGCGATTATGAGTACCGCCGACTCGCAGCTGCTGGTCACCTCCTCGGCCATTTCGGAGGATATAGGCAAAAACCTGTTCCGCAACAAAATTAACGAACAAAACACCATCTGGGTCAGCCGCATCAGCGTTTTGATCATCGCGGTGATCGCTTTTATTATCGCCCGCAACCCCGACAGTTCGGTCTTTGACCTGGTTGCCTACGCCTGGGCCGGTTTTGGAGCGGCCTTTGGCCCCGCCATTCTAATGTCGCTCTACTGGAAGAGAATGAACTGGCAGGGCACCCTGGCCGGCATACTGGCGGGAGGCATCTCCGTTCTGGTCTGGCGCAATTTCATAAAAACATACATTGACTTGTATGAGCTGCTTCCGGCCTTTGTAATATCGGTAATTTTTATTGTAGTGGTCAGCCTGCTTACCAGCAAGCCGGATGAGGAAATAGAGAAAGAGTTTGATGAATTTATAAAGGCCGAACGGCAAAGTTAGCCGCCGTCCATACTAAAACAGCACGAAAGATAGCCTGGATCTTCGGGGCTGTCCTTGCCAACTTGAGGACAGCCCCGATTTTATGCCTTCTGCCGGACCACTTTATAACTAATCGAAACCAAGCATTAGGGCAAGCATTGGGTTAATTGATAGAAGCCCCCCATGACGGCAAGTCCATCAGACCGGGAACCGGCCCTAAGCCAGTCAATTAGGAGGGACCGGCCGGCGGGAACCAGTAGATCTGGCCGAGGACAACCCAGCGGGAATATTCGATTTGGCCAGGCCGCCCCATCACGGCAGGTCGATCACCCCGGAAGCCGCCCATCGGGGCAGACGATCAGCAGAAACCGGGAGAGTTAATCGATCAAGCGCGGCCGGCCCTGGAAAGCCACTCCATCGGGCGGAGCACCTTGGAGAAGCTGGTCAAAGCAATCGGAGACCGGCCCAGCAGGGATAGCCAAACAGGCAAACCTGCCGCCCCAAAAGGGCTAATCCATCAAGCACAGGCCGGCCCGGCGGGCCAGATCCCGGGCGGCCAGGTACTCCTCCCGGGTGGGGCGGCGGTCCAGGGGAGGGTAGCCGGCAGCCCGGTAAGCCGGGTAGTACTGGGCCATGATATTGACGGCGCAGCGGGGGGAGATCTCTTCTTTCAGGAAGCGCACCAGCTCCTCCGTCCCCGCCTCCCCTCCGGGCAGGACCAGGTGGCGGACCAGCAGGCCCCGATAAGCCAGGCCCTCCTGGTCCAGCGCCAGGTCTCCCACCTGCCGCTGCATCTCCTTCAAGGCCTCCTTAAGGCGGCTATAGTAGTCCGGGATTCCCGAGTAGCGCTCCCCCTTTTCGTCGGAGCCGTACTTGGCATCGGGCATATAGATGTCGATCAGTCCCTGGAGCAGCTTCAACACCGCCGTCGATTCGTAGCCGCTGCTGTTGTAGACGATGGGGAGGCGCAAGCCGCCCTCGGCGGCGTAGTCGATGGCTGCCGCGATGGCCGCCACGTACGGGGTGGGGGTCACCAGGTTGATATTATGGCAGCCCTGCTCCTGGAGGGAGAGCATCATCTCCGCCAGTTCCCGGGGAGAGACCTCATCCCCCGACACCTTCCCTCGACTGATGGTCCAGTTCTGGCAGAAGACGCACTCCAGGTTGCAGTGCACGAAAAAGATGGTCCCCGAACCCCGGTAGCCGGAGAGAACCCGCTCCTCCCCCCGGTGGGGGAAGAAGCTGTCCACCACGGCCTTTCCTGGAGCGCCGCAGCGCCCCCGCTCCCCGGTGCTCCGGCGGGTGCGGCAGCGGCGCGGGCAGAGGACGCACTCCTCCATCAAGCGTTCCAGCTTCCGGGCCCGCTCCCGGCGCTCCTCCGGCTTCAAGGAGAGATAAAGAGGAGAAACACCTTCCAGGCTCATGGGTATCCCTTCCTGCTTTTCTTTTATTTTATCCCTATTTTATCCCTTCGCCGCCGTCTATGCGGCCGCCGCAGCGCCCCATAAGACCGAGAGATCTTGTCCTGATGGGCCCTTCCCACCTACCTCTTCCCGCCGGCCCCTTTTCCTCCGGCAGGCATGCTTGGGCTTCCCCGGCAGAACGCCCAGGAAAGACTGCAGGCGGCTCCAGAAGAAATTGCCCCTTCCCCGGCGGCGTCATCACTGGTAGAATAGCTAAAAGGGGCGGTGGCGGAAAGACGGTAGACCGTTTTGTCGGCAGGCAAGCCGGTCTGCCTGCGGTTCCTGCAGGTCTGTCCCTTGCTGCCAGTAGGCCTGCCGGCCGCTGCTTGCCGGCTTGATTGCCAACCTGCTTGTCGCTGCCAGCGGCCTACCGACCTGTCTGGCGGTGCTGACCGTCGCTTCCAGCCGCTACCTCCAGCGGCTGCCTGCCGAACCGGCGGCCGCGCCCCGAAGCCAGGCACAAGAATGGGTGCCGGCGGAGAAAAAGCCGGCGGTGCAAAACAAGA
>LFRQ01000103.1 GCA_001512835.1 Clostridia bacterium DTU022 | reverse complement strand
CGGCGCCTCCCCATGGTGGAGATCTTCTCCGGCCAGGGCATGGAGGAGATGGGGATCAATTTGCAGGACCTGCTGGGCAACATCATGCCCGTCCGCAAGAAGAAGCGCAAGCTCGCCGTTAAGGAAGCCCGGGTAATCCTGCAGCAGGAGGAAGCCCAGAAACTCATAGATATGGATGCAGTTGTTAGCGAGGCGGTGGAAAGAGCAGAGCAGCTGGGGATCGTCTTTCTGGACGAGATCGACAAGATTGCCGGCAAAGATTACCGGGGCGGGCCCGACGTCTCCCGAGAAGGCGTTCAACGGGATATCCTCCCCATCGTAGAGGGGTCTACGGTGGTTACCAAGTATGGGCCGGTAAAGACGGACCATATCTTGTTCATCGCCGCCGGAGCCTTTCACATGACCAAGCCGTCGGATCTGATCCCGGAGCTGCAGGGGCGTTTTCCCATCCGGGTGGAGCTGAACAGCCTGGGAGAGGAGGATTTTAAGCGCATCTTAACGGAGACCCAGAATGCTCTGATCAAGCAGTACACCGCACTACTGGAAACGGAAGGAGTGAAAATAACTTTTACAGACGATTCTATTGATGAACTGGCGCGAACCGCTTGTCTGTTGAACCAGGAGTTGGAGAACATTGGAGCACGCCGCCTCTATACCATCTTGGAGAAAGTGTTGGAAGACGTTTCCTTTGAGCTGCCGGAGGTCGAACAAAGGGAAATAGTTATTGACGGCGAGTACGTCAGGAATAAATTACGAAAAATTGTTAACAATAAAGATTTAAGCAAATATATCCTATAATGAAGCTAAGGAAGGTAGGTGAAAGATGTGATCTCTTCTCCTTTGCTTGAGAAGACCCGTCGCATCAACAAAATTCTACAGAAAACGGCAGGCCAGCACGTAGATTTTCAAGAGGTGGCAGATGTTCTAAAGAACGTAATCAATGCCAATATCTACGTAGTGGACCGCCAGGGAGAAATTCTGGGGTACTCCCTCGTGGATGATTTCGAATGCGACCTTATGGTTAGCAGCGTGCTTGAACAGGGGCGCTTCCCCGAGAGATACAACGAGTTTCTCCTGAAGACTGATGAATCCCGGGTTAACCTGAAACCCAAGAAGAATGACTGCGTGTTTATTGATACGGAAGAGTGCCGCTTCTCCGACAAGATTATCACCATTATACCCATCGTCGGAAGTGGAAAGAGGCTGGGCACCTTAATGCTGGCCCGCTTTAGCGAGCTCTTCGATGACGAGGACCTGATCCTGGCGGAAACCGGGGCCACGGTAGTGGGGATGGAGATCCTCAGGTCGAAAGCCGAGAAGATCGAGGAGGAGGCGCGCAACAAGGCCGTTGTCCAGCTGGCCATCGCCACCCTATCCTACTCCGAGCTGGAAGCGGTGGAACATATCTTCGAAGAGTTGGGCGGCGATGAAGGGCTGCTGGTAGCCAGCAAGATCGCCGACCAGCTGGGGATCACCCGCTCGGTTATCGTCAATGCCCTGCGCAAGTTTGAAAGCGCCGGGGTAATCGAGTCCCGCTCCCTGGGTATGAAAGGGACCTATATTAAGGTCTTGAATCCGTACCTTCTGGAGCACTTGGCCAAGAAAAATAACAAGGCCTTCCAAAAATAAAAAATAAAAAATAGGTTAATCCAACGGGATCCTTTTTAATAGAGTAATTTTTATAATTACTCTATTTTTTTTGCTTTCCAGGACGGGCCGGTGCCGGCAGCCCGGGTATAAGCCCTAGGGAAAAAGTTAATATTAAGGCCATGAGCGATCCAAGGAGGCTGATGGGATGAAAGCGCTGGTTAATGACGAGTGCATCTACTGCGGGCTCTGTGCCGAGTTATGCCCGGAGGTCTTTCAACTGGCGGATGATAAGGCGGTAGTAATCGTCAGCCAGGTTCCGGAGGAGCAGGAAGACTGCTGCCGGGAGGCGGCGGAAGAATGTCCCACCGACGCCATCGAGTTGAGCGATTAAGCCTGGCCGGCCCCGGCCCCCACTTTTCCACGGGCCGGCGCCGCGGCTTCGGGGCTTCGACCCGAAGGGCGCCCCGGAACCCTGGCTGCCCTTAAGGCCGGGAGCGCCGCCGCTTCTTTCACGGCCGGCTTGCCCATACAGCCGGCCGGCTTGTCTTCAACGAATCATCCTTGCTTGCCTCAGCTGTGTTTCCTTCTCTCCCCGGCCCTCTTCCGGGGCGGCTTCAGCCAAGGAAAGCCGCGCCTCAAGCTTGCGGAAAAATAAGGCCAAGCCTTAAAAAGGAAATTCAATAGAAAATTCGTAATATTAATGTAAAACAACCAGGATATTTCTCTTAGTCTCAAATAAGGAGGCGTAGGCAGTGGAAAAAGCTCCCGTAACTTTTACCCGGCCTCAGAAGGGGGAGGGGTCGGATTCTTTAAATCACGGCCGGAAGAAGGAAGTGAGGGGCCGGGGAGGAGGCGATGCCGGCGGCCCTTTGGCCGAGCCCCTGCTGCCCAGGATCCGGAGAGCGGCCAGCAGTCCTTATGGCATAACCTTTGTGGGTTCGGCGGCGGGAGGTCCCGGGGCGAAGCCGGTAACCATTAGCTGGGCCCAGATGCACCAGGAGGCCCTGGCGGTAGCCGCCTCCCTGCAGGCCCGGGGAGTAGTCCCCGGGGATCATATCGCCCTCCTGGGTCCCACTACCCGGGCGCTGGTTACCGCCATCCAGGGGATCTGGCTGGCGGGGGGCTGCGTGATTGTGCTGCCCATTCCCTTGCGCTTCACTTCCCTGGAAGACTTCATGAAGCAGACCAGGCTGCAGCTGCAGCACGGGGAGGCCCGCATGCTGCTCCTGGATCCCAGCCTGGCGGCCTATTGCCGGCCCGAACCCGGCGACCCCCCGGTGGTCATGCTGAACGAAATTCAGCCCGGGCCGGGAAAGCCGACGGCGAAGGACTACCGGGATGTCCCCGACGACCCCCACCGCCTGGCCGTCCTGCAGTTTACCTCCGGTTCCACGGCGGAGCC
>LFRQ01000023.1 GCA_001512835.1 Clostridia bacterium DTU022 | reverse complement strand
TTAGAATTATCACAAATCACTCATAAAGATGCCCAAATATTCTTTTTAGGTGTGATGCAAGTAAAAACTAATCTTATTATTATTATAATTGGACTAAAATTTAAACTAATAAATAAAGTAAGAAAGAGGGAGAGAGATGAAAAAAGTCGGGATTGTTGTTATTGTATCGGTGCTTGCGGTGGCGGGAGTCATTGCCGCGCTGGCGTATTCGGCCGCAACGGTAGAAAATGATTTTATACTTAAGGTGGTTTCTACTGACAAGGCCTTGTTAGCTTTAAAACCTGGGCTTCGCAATCATAAAGCTGCTTACTTGGACGAAGGAGAACTAAAATTTAATTTAAATATTGGCAAGAATGACGAATTGTTTGGGTTAAACAGGCGGAGCGAATACGTATGGGATGGTTTATTTATGGTGAAGAACAACTCTGAAAGAAATATACAAGTAAGGTTAAGACTTGATGAACAGAATAATAGCCATGCCCAATCAACAGTAGAGTTGTCTGCTGCACCTCCTCAAGATGATCCTCAAGCTATTCAACCGGAAGTATATGTTCGCAAACCCGGTACTAAAACTTGGCTAAAACTTAGTTCTAATAATGCAGTTGATGTTTACTATTTAAGTTCAGCTACTAATGCATGGGCAAGTATTGACATAAAAGTAACAACTGGCAAAGCTCCTCTTGACGACTATAACTGGACCCTAGTAGTTGAGGCCGAAGCCCAATAAGGCTGCTTGTAACAGTTCCGCTGCTTAAACCCAGAGACAGGAGACTATTTATACCCGGGAGAGGAAGATAATCTTCTCCCGGGTTAATTTTATTTGGAATTAGAATATAGGATTGGCGCAGCCGCGTCTCCGATTTTTTCACGGCGTACTACTTTTGAATTAGAAAAAATAATTCTTTTTTCCTACCTTAATTAAACTAATTTCAGCTTGTTTAATAACCCCTCCCGTAATATAATTAAACAGCAAATTTCCACGCCAAAACCGGCCTCCCAGCGGTTTGCTGTCGGCAACGGCGGAACCTGTAATGACCCTTTACCGGGGGTAGAGGCAATCTAACAGCTAGATTAAACTAAAAAAGGAAAGGGTTAAATGTCAAGAGCGATTAAGCTGATCCTTGTTTTCTGGTTAATCCTTTCGGGGAGTGTAGTTGTCCTGGCCAGCCCGCCATTGTCCGTTCCGTCGGACCCTCCCATCTTTTCCGTGGTAAAGACCGATACCAGCAAAAACTTGACGGTCCAGGTTCAAAGTGACCGCCTGGTCTTTATGCCGGGCATGGGTGTCGGCGAGCAGATGTACGGCTTTCAGCCAAACAGTACATACTCTTATGAAGATCTCTGCCGGCTGGATAACCTTACTGAAGGGACCATCCATGTCTGGTATACTCTTACAGGCGACCTGCAGGCTTTATATGAAGCCGGCGTTGTAAGCCTGGGCCTGGGCTCTCCTTCCCAGGATTGGCTGCCTCTGGATCGCCTGGCCATAGAAGCCGGTGGGCAAAGCCTCCCCATTAACTTCACCTTTAAAATACCTTCCGGCACCGACTACCTGGGCCGGTCCTTAACGGGGCAGCTCATCTTCCACGCCGAAACCGAGGAAGAGGGGATCGTAGTTCCGCCCGATGAGCCGGAAACCACCCCCACCGATGAGGAGCCTGATGAAGAGTTGGTTGTTCCTCCCGAAACTCCGGAAACGCCGGGGAAACATCCGGGCACATCAGGATCGCAGCTGCCGGTTTCCGTTCTGGTGCTTATTCCCCTGATTGTTATAGCTCTGGCTTTGATTGAGCTCCGGAAACGCCGGCATCCTGACCAGGCCTAAACGGCGGGGAAAATATTGCTGTGCTGTCCAGGAAGAATTGACAATATAATAATGGGACGTAAAGCCCGGCCCGGTTTTAAGTTCAACCGGGCCGGAATTTTTTTGGGGCCGGCTTGGCAAGCCCGATCTGACCGGGCTTTTTTATCAATATTGGCCTTCTTTTCTTAGGCCTGGCCTGGAACGCGTGGCGGTGAAAGGGGCCCATCCTGAAGGAACCTACCGGAGATGCCGGTACCCAAGTTGGTTTTTTGGCCCCAGCGGGCTTAGGCACGCCATCCTGGAGAAAGTTTTATTAATATGCTTGCTGTTTTGTTAAAGTTGCATGGGTTGGTTCGCTGCATATAATTAGCTTGATAAAAATTTTTACAAAAAAAGCGAAAAAATACTTGACATATTTTTCTGATCACATTATAATCACATTAGAAAATAGAATAAGTGTCAGTTGTAACCTGACCGACAAGGGCAAACCCATCGAAAGGTGGGGACGCAAAGCCACGGGTCTAAAGCTTGGAACAGTCCAAGCTATGATCGCCAGGCTGCCGAAACAGGGTTTTATTATCTATACTTGTATCCTCGGCCTGGCCGGGGATTTTTTGTTAAGACAATTAAGATAAAACAACCTGACCGATAAAGGCAAACCCATCGAAAGGTGGGGACGCAAAGCCACGGGTCTAAAGTCCAATCAAGTGGGCCATGATCGCCAGGCTGCCGAAAGACAGGGCATTTACTGTTGGCGGTCGGCCCCTCAAAAGGGGGAGCCGAGAATGAAAAAAATACCTCAACTGCTGAAGATCGTCGCCTTAGCTGTTATAGCCCTTCACCTGCTGACTATGGGCAGCGTTAAGGGCAGCATCGGTGCTCCGGAGTTATCGCAACCTGTTGCCCAAAAAGATGCCGGCTGGATAAACAGTTCTCTCCTTGCTGCCGGAGAAGATAAAGAAAAGGGCGATAACAATGTTCCCGAGGCGCTGCCTGATCAAAATAATGCGGAAGAAGAGGAGGCCGGCGAGCCTGCTCAACAGCCCGATCCTGCACTCCAGCCGAAAGAGCAGCTAGCCCAGAATTCCGATCAAGAGCGGCCGGCAAGCAGCTCCAAAGCTGCGCCCTCTACTGCTCCTACTCCCAAGCCGCAGCCGGCCGTTTCGAAGCAACAGCCGAAGACAGCCCCGGCAACGGAACAGAAGCCGCAGCCGGCCTCCGCTCCGAAGCAAGAACCCCAGCCGGCTCCTAAACCTGAACCTGTTTCCTACGTCTGGGGGCCGAGCTATAAGGTAAAATTCAGGACCGAGGTAAAAGTTACCAACACCGGCAGCGAAACCACGAAAAACATTCGCCTGCAACTGCCCATGCTGGAAAACGATTCTCCGTACCAGACTACGGTCCTGACGGGGACAAGCCACCCCATTGTATCCACCTCCGGCCGGGTAGGGCTCTTTCATCTTGGGGATCTGGAGCCGGGAGAATCGGTAGTGCTGGCCGTTAACTACGACATTACCATCAGGCCGGTCTCCATCAAGTCCACCAACGAGACCATCGAGCTGGCCAGGCAGGCTTTTAACGCCACCCCCGGCAACGGGAACTGCCATGCCCTCTCCCTGGTTTTCGTGGACAAGGCCCGCAGCATGGGGTTGACTGCCCGGGTGGTTACCGGTTTCAAGAGGCCCCAGAGCGGCAATATTGCGCCGGGCTCCCTGGCCGGGGTGAGACACAGCTGGGCGGAGTTCTACGTAGACGGGCTTGGATGGGTCCCCGTGGACCTGACTTTCCGCTACTTTGCCTCCTTCCCCCATGCCAGTCATGTGGTGGAAACCTACACGGCGGATCAGCCCATCAGGATTAACTACAAAGGAGGCGATCTGCAGGCCACCTGGTCAAATTTCATCCTTTAATTGATGATCGCCTCCGGAAATACGCTATTAAGGTGGTGAGAAGCCAGTAATTATATACCCGATTAATAGAAATAGAAGTTCGTGGATAACGGGTGTGGGTGCAACCCAGGGAAGATGTTGAGAGCGGGGCGTCTTGTGGGGAATGAAAATCAATACTGAAAAGGGGGAATCCTCAATGTTACGTTTCTTAAAAAAACTCATTAAAGATGATTCGGGCCAGACCATGGCCGAGTACGCCTTGATTCTGGCGGCAATTGCCATCGTTGTCCTGGGGGTAATTTTCTTGCTGGGCGATGAAATCTCGGCGGTATTCAACAAGATCACCGGCGAGATGGGGGAAGTGGTAGAAGAATAGTTTGCCTTTGCACAGGCCTGCCCTCCGGGCAGGCCTGTCCCTTTTTTAGCCGGGCCCGTCGCCTGGTTGGAATGGCGATCCAGCAAGGGGCGGCAGCATGCCACCTTTTTAAATAAGCATCCAGCCGCAAGTTCCAGCTGAGGTATTGGTGAAAAGAATGCGGGGAGCGGTTCCATGGACTTATCCTTGAATGAATATATTTTAATCCTGCTCTTGATGGGGGCGGTTTACTTTGATCTGACCCGGAGAAGAATCCCCAATTACTTAACCATTCCGGCTATGGTTTGGGGGTTGCTGTCCTATGCCGTCGACAGCGGGTGGACAGGACTATGGGAGAGCCTCCTGGGTTTGCTTGCCGGTATCGGTATTTTCGTGATCCCCTTCCTCCTGGGAGGGATGGGGGGCGGCGACGTGAAACTGATGGGGGCGATCGGAGCCCTGACCGGGTTGCGTTTCCTGGTGGCGGCGGCCATCCTGTCGGTTATTTTTGGAGGCGCCATGGCTGTGGCCGTACTTCTGGCCAGGGGCAGGTTTCCGGCGCTGGTGGCCAAGGGTTTGCGCACTATTGCTCTGCTTACTGCCAGGTACCTCTCCGTTTCCCTGGGGAGACGATTGGATGAGCTGGCCGAAAAAAAATCCGGGTCCGGGGAAAAAGAGGGGAGAGCCGGCCCGGTTTACATGCCCTACGCGGTTCCCATAGCCCTGGGAACCCTCGTGGCCCTGTTTAATCCCGGTGGATATATGGATCCACTTTTGAACCTGTTCTGAAAAATGAAAGCAAAGAGTTGGTCCTAATGATAGGGAAAATACTGGAGCTGGTTACGAAGTTGAAAAAGGACGAGCAGGGGCAATCCATAGTGGAATTTGCCCTTGTTTTACCCATCCTCCTTTTGATTGTTTTGGCCATCATGGAATTCGGCTGGCTTTTTAACGGCCATATCCTGGTAACCAGTTCCGCCCGGGAAGGGGCCCGGGTAGCGGCGGTATCAAATGTGCAGGAGGAAATCATTAGCGCCGTCCAGGAGCATGTCAGCGGAACGGCGGTTACGGTCCAGGAGATCAAGGTCACCCGTCCTACGGATGGCGAGGAAGGGGCAATCAGCGGGGCGGTGGTGGTAACGGTGACCGCCACCATGGAGCCCCTGGTGGGGTTTTTCGTAGCCGGCCCCTACGAAATTACCCAGCGGGCCACGATGCGCCAGGAGCTGAGATTTGACACGGGTAACTAGGCCTTAAGGAGGCGGGGCTTGCCCGCTGGCCGTTGGCAGGACGGTCCCTCTCCCGGGCGACCCGGCCTTAAGGCGGCGAAATCCGAAAGCATGTTGAAAGGAGCGGCACCATACAGCGCCGCGCCCGTCGGGCCGGGGAAAAAGGCCCGGCGGCCTGACAAAGGGGGTAAAGGCCGATGAAACGGTGCTTCGATCTGCGCAATGAAAGGGGAGCCGCCCTGGTATGGGTGGCGCTGATGGCCACGATCCTCTTTGGTTTCACGGCCCTGGTAATCGATGTGGGCTTCGTGGCCCAGGAGCGGCGCAGGATGGTTACGGCGGCGGATGCCGCCGCCCTGGCCGGCGCCATGGAGCTGGCCTACAACCGGAAGCAGGAAGCTCCCCTGGCCGAGGCGGCGGCCATCGCTAAGGCGGAAAGTTTTGCCCTGGAAAACGGCGCCGATTTTATCGATAGCATCACCATCGAAACCGTGGAGCATAACGGGGAAAACCTGAAAGCGGTGGTGGCCAGGGTGGGCTGCAACGTGGAATACACCTTCGGCAAGCTGCTGGGCTTCGAGGGTCAAAAGGTGTACGCCTCTGCCACGGCGGTTTACGGCTTCCCCCTGGACGGCAGCAACATTTTACCCATCAGGCACGACAGCAATATTGAGCTGGGGGTCCAGGTAACTCTCGGCAACGACAAGCTGGCCCCGGGGAACTGGGGCTTTCTAAGACCCAATGACGGCTCCCAGGGGGAGAGCGCCGTGGCGGATATTTTCCGGGGCAGAAAGAGCTTGTCTTTACGGGTCCAAACCGGCGAGGAGGAAGATTTTGCCGAGATTTATACATATACGGGCAAGGCGGGCAACCAGCTCATTTGGGGCATTGAAGACCGGATGAAAAAGGTGGCCGATCCCAGAGATAACAGCATCACCATGGAAGGGCTAATCCCCATTACCGACGAGTTTACCGACGTAAGTGGGACAACCAAAATTAGGGTGATCGGCTTTGCCTATTTCCGGCTGATAGACGTAATCACGGAAGAGTACAAGAAGGTCGGGGGTTTGTACTATTCCTATGGTTCGGAGTGGTCCGATTTGAACTGGGATCCCGATAAAAATTGCCCGGTGCCCAATGTCAAAAAGATGTACGGCGGTTATCCCCAAAAGCCCAATCCCGTTCACGATGACGATGAATATCCCAAGGGCACCATTATCGGCGAATTTTTGGAGGATCGCATCTTGCCCGTAGCGGATGTTAACAAGATCACCCAGGATCCCAGCCGGGATTTCGGAGCCCTGGTGGTCAGGCTGATTAAGTGAAAGGCGGAATTTGTTTCTTTCTAGGGAAAGGGGTGGCTCTTTGTGAAAGTCAACCGGCGTGTATTAATAATCGCCATTATCATGGGCCTGATTACGGTGGTGGCCCTGAACCTTTACCTGCGCAGCCTGGAGAAGCCTTCCCTGGCTACGGTGTCTTATACCAACGTGGTTGTCGCCAGGAGCACCATCCCCGCCCATACCCGCATCCAGGAGGAGATGCTGGAAGTTAAATCCGTCCCCACGGAATCCGTTCACCCGGAAGCGGCCCGGAAGCTGGAGGAAGTGGTGGAGGGGGTCTCCAAGGCGGAAATACTGGCCGGGGAGCAGGTTCTTAAGCCGAGAGTCTACCTGGAAGGACGGAAGGCCACCCTCTCTTACCGGATACCGGAAGGCATGCGCGCTATATCTATTCCCGCGGGAGAAGTTAGCGGTGTGGCGGGCTTTGTTGCCCCCGGGGATCGCATCGACATTTTAATCAGCTACAGCGAAGAGGACAGCGGCACCACCACTTATACCACTTTTCAAAATATCCAGGTTCTGGCTGTCGGAGCCACCACTGCCGAGAAAGACGACCAGGAGCGGGAGGTGGTCAGCACCCTGACCCTGGCGGTCACCCCGGGACAGGCCGAAGTGCTGGCCTATGCCGTCATTAAAGGCACCTTCCACTTCACCCTGCGTTCGCCCCTGGACGACGAGGTGGTCGAACCGGGCTACTATAACCGGAGAAACTTCGACACTTATAAAGAGAGGTGACCGGCTGTGGATATGATCAAGGTTTTAGTGGTTAACGACGACCCCGAAGAGAGAGAAGCCATCGGCGAGGCTTTCCTTAATATCGAATATATCTCCCTGGCGGCGGAGGTGGAGACCGCCGACGAGGCCATGGAGGAAATTGAAAAAACGGACCCGGCGGTGGTCATTGTGGGGGCCTACGTTTCCGGCGACGGCCTCGGCCTGGCCTCCAAGATCGCCAGGAGCTACCCGGAGAAGTCGGTTATTATCCTGGAGCGGGAGCTGCGGGAGGAGAACATGCGCCGGGCCATCTTTGCCGGAGCCAGGGACGTGCTCATCTACCCCTTCGATCCTGCCAAGCTGGTGGATTCCGTCTACCGCTGCTATCAGGTGGCCCAGGAGCGCCGGGCGGAGCAGCAGAGGGAGCGCAAGGCAAGGAAGAAGCTGGGCCCCAGCCAGGGCCAGGTCCTGACTGTATTCAGCACCAAGGGAGGGGTGGGCAAAACTTTTCTGGCCACCAACCTGGCCGTCTCCCTGGCCCGGCAGACCGGGGGGCGGGTAGCCCTGGTGGACCTGGACCTGGACTTCGGCAACGCGGCCCTGGCCATGAACGTTATTCCCCGCTATACCATTTTCAGCCTGGTGGATGATATCCGCTACCTGGACCAGGATCTCCTGGAGGGTTACCTGATCTCCCACGATTCCGGGGTGAAGCTGCTGCCGGCCAATGCCCAGCCGCAGCCGGCGGAATTTATCTCGGCGGACCACATCAAAGAGATCTTAAGGCTCATGCAAAGCAGCTTTGACTATATCGTGCTGGATATGCCGGACCGCTTCTACGACCCGGCCGACCCCGTTTTTCAGATGGCCGACCAGCTCTTCCTGGTAGTTACCCCCGAGGTGGCGGCGGTCCGCAACGTGAAAGCCTGCCTGCTGGCCTTTCACGAGGCCAATTTTCCCAAGGACAAGATTAAGCTGGTGCTTAACAAGGCGGAAATGGGCGGCGAGATTAAGCCCCGGGACGTGGAGACTACTTTAAGCTATAAGCTGTACAGCGTTTTGCCCGCAGAGCACAAGCTGGTAGCTTCCTCCCTGAACAAGGGTATCCCGCTGGTCCAGATGTCGCCGCGCCATAAAGTCAGCCGCGGCATCATGGAGATGGCCCGCCGCATCTCCAGCGGGAGCATCGTCCACGAGAAGGAAGGCCTCTAACAAGTAAAGGAGCGGGCAAAGGAGGAATGGTGGATGTTTAACAAGGAGCCCTATGCCTGGCCGGAGCCGGCGGCCCGGCCTCCATCTCCAAACCGGGAGAAAGCCGTGGACCGGAAAAAAGAGATGGAGGAGGTCACCGTGGAGACTTTGCGCCAGGTGATCGACCGGATGGACAATACCCGTCTTCCCGATCGGCTGGATGACTACCAAAAGAAGAAGATCCAGGAGCAGGTTGCCGATACCCTGGAGCGGGTGCTGGAGCAGGTGGGACGCCACTTTTCTCAGGCTGACAAGCTGAAGATAACCCGGCAGATCATGGATGAAATCTTCGGCTACGGGCCCATCGAGCCGCTGATCCAGGACCCCGATGTATCCGAGATCATGGTCAACGGCTATAGCCAGGTCTACGTGGAGAAAAAAGGGCGCATCGAGAAGACCGATGTCACTTTCCGCAACGACGCCCACGTTCTGCACGTCATCGAGCGCATTATCACCCCCTTGGGGCGCCGGATCGATGAAAGCTCTCCCATGGTGGATGCCCGCTTGCCCGACGGCTCCCGGGTTAATGCTATCATCCCGCCCCTGGCGGTTAAGGGGCCCACCCTTACCATTCGCAAGTTTTCCGTGGACCCCCTGACCCTGGAAGACCTGATCTCCTTCGGGACTCTGAACCGGGAGATTGCCCGCTTCCTAAAATCATGCGTCCGGGGGCGGCTAAACATAATCGTCTCGGGTGGCACCGGGAGCGGAAAGACGACCCTGCTCAATGTGCTCTCCAGCTTTATCCCTCCCGGCGAGCGCATTATCACCATCGAGGACGCGGCGGAGCTGCAGCTCCGGCAGGAGCACGTGGTCACCCTGGAGAGCCGCCCTGCCAATATCGAGGGGAAGGGGCGCGTGGGTATCCGGGAACTGGTGATCAACTCCCTGCGCATGCGCCCGGACCGCATCGTAGTGGGGGAGGTGCGCGGCGGCGAAGCCCTGGACATGCTGCAGGCGATGAATACCGGCCACGACGGATCCCTGACCACCCTCCACGCCAACAACCCCCGGGACGCCCTGGCCCGCCTGGAGACCATGGTCATGATGGCGGGGATGGAGCTGCCCCACCGGGCCATCCGGGAGCAGATCTCTTCCGCCATCGACTTGATCATCCAGACGGTGCGCTTTTCCGACGGCTCCAGGAAGGTCACCAACGTTACCCAGGTAATGGGGATGGAAGGCGACACGGTGACCATGCAGGATATATTTGTCTTCAAGCATACCGGTTTCAACGAAAAGGGCCGGGTGACCGGGCGGCACGTGGCCACGGGGATTATCCCCACCT
This sequence comes from Clostridia bacterium DTU022, assembly GCA_001512835.1. Taxonomy (GTDB): domain Bacteria; phylum Bacillota; class Dethiobacteria; order DTU022; family DTU022; genus DTU022. The sequence goes on along the minus strand of LFRQ01000023.1, from coordinate 14,273 downwards.
TCATGGAGAAGCTGCAAGCTCACGGGGAGATCGTCCCCAAGGAGATATTTGAAGTGGCGGACTTTGAACCGGCGCGCAGGAGGATTTGATCGTGCTGAAATTCCTGATCTTAACCGGCGGCTTTATAACCATCGCTTCCCTGGTGGTCTGGCTGTACAGTACCCTTTTTGCCTCCCGCTTGGCGGTCCTGGAGCGCTTGCAGGGATCCACCGACGTTAGCCGGGCCGCCCCCGGCGACAGCGGGGAGACCGGGAAGGGCGACCTGAAAGAGACGCTGCTCTCTTTCCTGGCCTTGTTGGGCCGCGCCCTGCCCCGCCGCTACTTTTTCCGCAATATCCAGCAGAAGCTGGTCCAGGCCCATATCTTTCTCCGGGCGGAAGAACTGGTGGGTCTGGCCGTGGTCTTGGGAGCAGGGCTCTTTCTCCTGGTCTACCTGCTATCCGAAAGCTGGATCCTGGCCCTGGCCGGGGGTCTCCTGGGGCTGAAAGCCCCCGATCTCTACGTGGAGAGAAAGAAAAACAAGCGGATGCAAATCTTGAATCAACAACTGCCGGAAGCCCTCAGCATCATGAGCAACGGTCTCCGGGCCGGGTACAGCTTCCCCCAGGCCATGGAAGTGGTCAGCCGGGAGATGGAGCCGCCCATTGCCCAGGAGTTTGGCCGGGTGATCATGGAGAACCGCCTGGGCAAGCCCATGGAGGAGGCCCTGCTGGATCTTTCCACCAGGACGGACAATGAAGATATCGACCTGGCGGTCACCGCCATGCTGATCCAGAGGCAGGTGGGGGGGAACCTGGCCGAGATCCTGGACAAGATCGAGCATACCATCCGGGAGCGGGTGCGTATCAAGGGTCAGATCAGGGTGATGACCGCCCAGCAGAGATTTTCCGCCATGATTGTGCTCCTGCTCCCCCCGGGCATGTTCGCCATTATTTACGTAATGAACCCCGATTACATCCTTACCCTGGTCCGGGAGCCCATCGGCTACCTGCTGCTGGGGGCGGCCCTGCTTTTGCAGATCATCGGGGTGTTTATTATCAGCAGGATCGTCAATATTGAGGTATAATTGGTATAATTAAAGAGGGTGAAATCATGGCTTGGTTGCTAAGCCTGCTTCTCTTTGCCACCGTGGTCCTGGCGGTTCTCCTTCTCTACGGGTTTATTTTCCAGGGGAAGCTGCAGATGGCCGATCGGTTGTCTCAGATTGCCAGGATGGGCGACGTGGGTGGCGAAGATGAGTACCAGCGCTCCTTTTATGAGCGGATTTTGCGCCCCTTTTACCAGAAAATAGCCGACGCTCTGGGGAACCTGGCCCCCCGGGAGATCAAGGAGTCGATGAAGAAGAAGATTGTTTTTGCGGGCAACCCCTATAACTTTACGTTCAATAACATTGTCCTCCTGATGCTTTCCCTGGGGGTTGCCTTCCCGGTCCTGGTCCTCGCCTTGGGGCGGCTGGCGGGGCTGGAACCGCAAAAAACCATCGTCCTGATGATTGCAGCGGCTCTATTCGGCTTTTACCTCCCGGTCCTGATGCTCAACTCCCGCATCGCCAGGCGCCAGAAGGAGATCCAGAAAAACATGCCCGATATGCTGGATCTTCTCCTGGTCAGCGTGGAAGCGGGCCTGGGCTTCGACTCCGCCTTGAAGAAGGTGGCGGAGAAGATGCCCGGGGAATTGAGCAAGGAGATCAGCCGCACCCTGGAAGAGGTGCGGATGGGGAAGACCCGGACGGAGGCCCTGCGCGCCCTGGCCGAACGGGCCGGGGTGGACGATCTCAGTACTTTTGTCAGCGCGGTAATCCAGGCGGAGCAGCTGGGGGCCAGCATCAGCAAGACCCTTCATATCCAGGCGGCAACCATGCGCGAAAAGAGGAGACAGCGGGCCGAGGAGATGGCCATGAAAGCTCCTCTGAAAATGCTTTTCCCCCTGATTTTCTTCATCTTTCCGGCTCTCTTTGTGGTCCTCTTGGGGCCGGCCGCGATCCGCATCCTGGAAATGTTTTCGAAGATGTAAGGGAGAGAGGTTGGTGCAGGTGTGTCAGGGAAAAAAGGCCTGATTCTGTTAACAGTGCTGGCCCTGGCCTTGGCGCCCTTGGGCGGTGCCGCCGGCTCGGCCGGAAATCAGGCTCTTCCGGCACCGGAGAACGTAGCCGTGGTCCTGGTCGTCGATGTCTCCGCCAGCATGAGGGAGACGGATCCCCAGGGCCTGAGGGAGACGGCCGCCCGGGTCTTTGTCGACTTGCTGGGACCGGACGATTATTTCAGCGCCATCGTCTTCAGCGACGAAGCGGAAGTGCTCTTTCCCCTCCAGCAGGTCAAAGATTCCCGGAACAAGGAGCATTTTAAGGAAGTCCTCTCCTCCAAGCTGACCCCCAGGGGCTATACCGATTTTAACGCCGCCCTGGAAGAGGCTTTCCGGCAGCTGCGAGATGGAAAGACGGAAGGGGCCCGCCCGGCGGTGGTCTTCCTTACCGACGGCGAGCCTGACCCGGGACCCGGCCTCCGCAGGAATAAAGCCTACATGGAGGGCTACATGGAGGCCCTCTGGAAACTGGTTGCCGACTTTGCCCTGCACCGCTATCCCGTCTACACGGTAGGTTTCAGCGAGGAAATCGATCCCGGGTTGATCAGCAAGATCTCCCTGGATACCCTGGGGGAATCGTACCGGCTGCAGGATCCCGGGGAGCTGATGGTTACCTTTTTTACCCTGCTGGGGAAGCTGAAGAACCGGAACCTGCTCCTGGAGGAAAGGGGCATAACCGGGGCGGAGCGTTCCTTTACTTTCCGGGTGGATGATTATATCCGGCAGGTCAACCTGGTGGTGGCCGGGAAGGCCGGTAGTTTCAAGGCCGCCCTCTATACCCCCCGGGGCGAAGAGGCCCGGCCGGGAGAAATTAAGGGGCTTTCAGCAATTGAAGAGGAGGGGAGCACCCTTATTGTTCTGCACCAGCCGGAAGCGGCTCTATTTGGCGATTGGCGCTTTACCGTCTCCGGCGGCGGGCCCGTGGATGTAATGGCCGACAGCGATCTCTTTTTGAAAGCCTGGCTTAAACAGCCGCTGCCCTCTTCCCAGCATCCCCTGCATGAGCCCCTGGAGTTTGAAGTGGAGGTTACCCGGGGGGGAGCCCTGAAAGATTTACCTTTTAAGGTTGAGCTGCTCCTGACCAAGCCGGGCCGCTCTTCCCCGGAGGTGATTCCCCTGGCGAAAGGCGAAAAGGGTATTTTCCGGGGAAGCTACCAGCAGGTGGATGCCATGGGGGCTTACCAGCTGCTGGTGCGCTTGCTTTTGGAGGGCAAGGTAATCAGCACCTCCGCCGCCACGGTCTACGTCAAGCTGCTGCCGGCTTTGAGCACCGATTTCCGGCCCGGGGATGATTTCCGGTTGGGGGAAGAGGTTATCGTCTCCGCTTCCCTGGAGTTGGCCGGGCAAAGGATTGCCCAGGGGCGGGAACTGAAGGTGGATAATTTTCAGATGGTTATGAACTATGAGGACGGCTCCCGGGTATTCCTTCCCCTGCATGACAGCGGGAATTTTGAAGAACACGGCAATGTTAAAGCCCAGGACGGGATCTGGTCCAACCGGCTTGTTTTTGGCCGGGAAGGAGCTTTCGAGGCTTTTATCCAGGTGCGGGGCGAATTCCGCGGCACGGAATTTTTCCTGGAGAAAAGGCTGGGCTTTTTCAGGGCCTTTCCTCCCGGGAACATAAAGCTAACCCTGGTCCCCGGGAACAGGTATTTTGCCTTAAAGGGCGGCCGCATCTCTTACCCCGTCGCCGTGGAGAACAACTCTTCTTTCCGCGAAGAGCTGTACTTAAACGGCAGCAGCAGCGAGATCGGCACTCTCCGCCAGGCGAAATTAACCCTGGAGCCCGGTGAAACCGGGACCTTTACCCTGGAGCTGGATCTTAGCGACAGCCTGGAGGCGGGCAGCTACATCATGCCCCTTTACCTTGCCTCCGAAAATGCCCTGACGACCATTGAGCCCTCCTTGCTGGAGCTGCCCGTGGAGATTGTAACCCGGGGCGAATATGCGCGGAGGTGGCTTGAGCTCCGGGGCCGCCTCCTGGCAGCTGCGGGGGGGATAGTACTGCTGCTGGCGGCCTTTTTCTATGCCGGCGGGCTGATCCTGTACCGGGTTTATGTTCTCCCCCAGAACAAGGTGGAGGGCTCCCTCATTTACTGGAAGGCAGCAGATCAGGAGGAGAGCGTGATCGCCTCCAAAAAGCTCCCCTTGTGGAAACTGGGCAAGGACAAGGTGCTCATTGCCTTCCACGAAGATCAAAAGGCCGATTTCCATCTTGAGGGCGCCGACTACCGGCATAATTACCACTTTACCATCAAGTCCTATCTCAACTTGAAGGGGCCCCGCTTTTTGCAGGGGTGGAAAGGGCTGTTCCAGCGGCAAGTCCCCGTTAGCTTTGTGCTGCAGTGCAGCGAGCCGGGAGTAATCGAGTTTGAGGGAGCCTTGTACACCGGCAAGGAACTTTTCCACGAGGACACTTTCAAGTCCGGGGGCTTTGTCTTCCGCTATATCAACTATTACAGCACCCGCTGGTTTAGAGGGAAGGGCGAAGGGGTAAATATCCTGGCGGGAAAGGTCTTGGAAGAATGAAGACGCAAAGGGTGCTGAACCTCTCCAAGGGCTGCGTGCTCCTGGCCAGGGCCCAGGTGGCCGACAAGCTGTTCCAGCGCCTGAAGGGGCTGCTGGGGCGGCGGGAGCTGCCGTCGGGAAGCGGGATGATTATCAAGCCCTGCCAGTCCGTCCATACCGTGGGTATGTCCTTTCCCATCGATGTGGCTTTTGTAGACCGGGAGGATACCGTCTGCTGCCTTATCCGGGAGATGCCCCCCTTCCGCTTCAGCCCTTTTGTCAGAAAAGCCAGCTACGTAATTGAGGCCCCCGCCGGCACCTTCCGGGAAACCGGCACAGAAGTGGGAGACCGGCTGAAGCTGGAGGAGATTTAGCCGGCGGCGGGGATAATTTATCTACGGGCCAGTCTCCGGGAGGTGTTCCCCTGGGGCGGCCCGGTTTATTTTTTGCTCAAATAATATTTGCAGAAGTAATAATAACAAATATAACTGGTTTGTGATTAGCCTGCTACTTCGCTGTCACCGGCCGGTGTTATAGTTCTATTGTCGAGCAAGGCAATGCAGGCCAAGGAGGCTAAAGGATGAAGAATAAATATCCTCTGGTAATCTCCCTGCTGGCGGCGGTGCTTATAACCGCCGGACTGGTTGCCGCCGCAGCCGCGGCTTCGGGCTCGCCGGCCGTCGTCTCGGCTTCCCTCTCTGTTACCTATGATGCAGGTGACGGCGAAAAAGAGCTGGTTCTCTATCCCTCCGTGGAAAACACCTCCCTGCCGCTGCATTTTGAAGTCACCGACAGGGGCGCCTTAATCGACTCCGCCGCGGTGCACATGGTTTATGCCGATAATTCTACCGCCCTGGCGGCCTGGGACAAGGAAAAGGGAAAAGAATGGAACAACCGGTCTGATGGAACTTCCGCCACCTGGCACTGGACTTTAAACAGCGACGGCGACCTGGTTCTGATTTCCAGCGGCAGCTAGCCCATCAATACGGGGTTGTTATATAAGCGGGGCCGTCCCCCGGCCGCGGGGGGACGGCCCCATTTTGCTTTTTACCCCTATAACTCTCGTAATGGGTTGCTCCCGGGCCCGCCGGTTAATCTCGCGGGTCAGAGCAGCTTCTCCCTGAGTTCCGCGGAGATCTCCTGGGGAGTTTTCCCGGCGGCGTTGATGACCACCGCCCGGCTGGAGATATCCTCCATGCCCATCAAGTTGTCATCCATTCCCGAGACGATGATGGCGTCGTAATCTCCCATCCCTTTTTCACTGATCCGGGCGTCGCTTTCCATGTTTACCACTTCGAACCCTTCGTTGTGCAGATACCGTTTAATGGGAGCCAGGGAATCGCTGACTGCTATCCGTTTGGCCATCTCAGATCCCTCCGCCGTTTTTCTGCAGGACTCTCCTGCAGCCATAGTATTTCCTTTTTCCCGGGGAAAAAACAGGATTCTTGGGGCCGGAAAAAGGAGTCAAAGCCGGAAGTTTGCCGGCAGCGGCGCAAAAGCAAGAGGGCCGGAACGCAGGAGCCGAGGTAACCAAGAAGCCCCGCCGGCCATATATTAGACAAGGAAAAAAAGTTTTCCCGCCTTTAACTTTTGGCGCGGCGGCAAGCGCGGCAGGAAAACCTGGGGAGTGGATCCGGTGAAAAATGGCTTAATCCCGCTAAATAAGCTGTCCATCGGCAGCTGCGGAACGGTTAAAATGCTGACCCAAAAGGGCCCGGCCCGGAGAAGGATGCTGGACCTGGGACTGGTGCTCGATACCCCCGTGGAAGCTTTGCGGAAAAGCCCTTACGGGGACCCCACCGCCTACCGGATTCGTGGAGCGGTTATTGCCCTCCGTGCCGAGGAAGCCTCCCGGATATTGGTAGAGACAATTTCCGTTGACGATTAAGGAGCTGGGCTTATGGGGTTGACAGGGCGTTCCACCTGGGTTGGCGCTTTAAAAGAGGGCTTGAATCCGCCCCTCCCCCCCGGGGACTATGTGGTGGCCTTGTCCGGCAACCCCAATACGGGAAAGAGCACCCTCTTCAACCGCTTGACCGGCCTCCGGCAGCACACGGGCAACTGGCCCGGGAAAACCGTGGCCAGTGCCGCCGGCAGATATAGTTTCAAGGGCCAAAATTTTACCCTGGTGGATCTCCCGGGTACATATTCCCTACTGGCCCATTCCCCGGAGGAAGAGGTGGCCCGCAACTTTATCTGCTTCGCTCGCCCCGATGTCACGGTGGTGGTGACGGACGCCACCTGCCTGGAGCGGAACCTGATCCTGGTTTTGCAAATCCTGGAGATCACAAATAAAGTTGTGGTCTGCGTCAACTTAATCGACGAGGCGGAGAGGAAGAAGATCGCCGTGGATTTGCCGGCCCTGGCCCGGGAACTGGGCGTTCCGGTGGTAGGGACCAACGCCCGGGCCGGCCGGGGGCTGGAAGAGCTGAAAACCGCTGTTTACCGGGTTGCCTCCGGCTTGGAACGCCCGGAGCCTCTTTCCCTTTGCTACGATGGGGACCTGGAGGCGGCGGTGGGCGGCCTGGAGCCCCTCATCGCTTCCCCCGGGGGGAGAGGATTGAGCCGCCGGTGGGTTGCTTTGCGCTTGTTGGAGGGCGATCCGGGGGTGATCAACTCTCTTCAAAAGTACCTGGACCTGGGCCTTTCCGGTCCCCTCCGGCAGGCGCTGCTCACCGCCCGGGCCCGGCTGGGAGAGAATCCCGGAGAGCGGGCGGCTACCGCCATTGTCAAGAAGGCGGAAGCTATTGGCTCCCGGGCCATGGCCCCGGCGGAGGGGAGGCATGACCACTGGGATCGTAAAATCGACGACCTGGTTACCTCCAGGTTGTGGGGCTTCCCCATCATGCTGGCCTTGCTGGGGGTTATCTTTTGGATTACTATTGCCGGGGCCAACTACCCCTCGGAGTTGCTGGCGGCGGGCTTTCTCTGGCTGGAGGAGCGCCTAACGGATATTTTTGTGGCTGCCGGCTGGGAGGGTTGGGTTTACGGCCTCCTGATTGAGGGCGTCTACCGGACCCTGACCTGGGTGGTTTCGGTCATGCTGCCCCCCATGGCCATCTTCTTCCCCCTTTTTACCTTGCTGGAAGACCTGGGCTACCTGCCCCGGGTGGCCTTCAACCTGGACGGACTGTTCAAAAAAGCCCGGGCCCACGGGAAGCAGGCCTTGACCATGTGCATGGGCTTCGGCTGCAACGCCGCCGGGGTAATCAGCTGCCGGATTATCGAGTCGCCCCGGGAGCGGATGATTGCCATCTTGACCAACAATTTTGTTCCTTGCAACGGCCGCTTCCCTATCCTGATTGCCCTCTCCACCATCTTCCTGGCCAGGGGGGGCGGGATATGGGAAAACCTTTTGGCCTCCGCCGCCGTCATGGCTGCCGTGGTCCTGGGCGTGGCCGCAACCCTTCTGGTCTCCAGGATATTGTCGGAAACGGTCCTCAAGGGGCTGCCCTCTTCCTTTGCTCTGGAGATGCCCCCCTACCGGAAGCCCCAGGTGGGGCGGATCCTGATCCGCTCCATGTTGGACCGCACCCTCTTTGTTCTCGCCCGGGCGGTGCTGGTAGCGGCGCCGGCGGGCCTGGTGATTTGGCTCATGGCAAACCTGGAGGTGAAAGGCTTGAGCCTGGTTAACCACGCCGCCGCCTTCCTGCAGCCCGTGGGGGAGCTCATCGGCCTGGACGGCTATATTCTCCTGGCCTTTCTGCTGGGCCTCCCCGCCAACGAGATCGTCATCCCCATCATCATCATGGGCTACCTTTCCTCCGGTTCGATAATGGAGCTGGAGAGCTTGGCGGACCTGCAAGCCCTCTTCGTGGCCAACGGCTGGACCTGGCTGACGGCGGTCTGCACCATGCTCTTCACCCTGAACCATTTTCCCTGCGGCACCACCCTGCTTACCATACGCCGGGAGACGGGGAGCTTGAAGTGGACCCTGTTGTCTTTCCTAATCCCCACCCTGGCGGGGTTTGCCGTCTGTTTTGTGGTGGCCCAGACTGTGCGCCTCCTGGGGCTGGCGGGATAAAAGGGCGGAAGCAGGCAGCATTTCCTGGAGCTTTAAGCGGTATAGAAAGGTGCAGGTCCAGGCACCCTTGCTATTAAGGGACTTCCTGGGGAGGACTGGCGTTTTTGACGGCGGGAGAGGGGCGAAATCGACCCTGCTTCTGGTCCTCCGGACCCCGGGGAGGAAAGTTATTGCCCGGAGAGAGCTGGGATAGAACTTTGATTATTCCGGCGGAATAGCAAGGCGGCGGGAACCCGGAGAATCCCGCCGCTTGTGCGTTCTTTCTGGGGGGCCATCAGGGATTCGAACCCTGGACACCCTGATTAAGAGTCAGGTGCTCTACCAGCTGAGCTAATGGCCCAAAAAGATTATAACTGCACCGGGTCCGAAGGTCAAGGCCGACCATGGATATCAATGCGCTGTTTAATTGGAGTGCATTGCATAATTTATTATCCGGCTCCGGTTACAAATTGGAATTTATCAGCCAAAAAAATATCTATACTCGCTGCTCCAAAGCCGCCCATATACTCAAGAAATTTAAACGGGCTATGGGAGGGCACGCCACTGATAGAAGGTATCGGCTTGCGGTAGTATGCCGAAAGGATTAAGCAAAAGTATGACCTGAATTATCGGGGGTCATGAGTAACAAACCTGGCCGGTTTATCATAAACATATAGCATACCTGATAGAAAAAAATATGAAAGGAGTATATAAGGCATGGCAGAAGATGTTTTTCATGAGTTGCCTCACGCCTTCCGCGTGCATCCGGAAACGGGGGAAGAATTAAATCCCGTCAGAACAGGGCCCATCCTGGGCGGCGCCCATTCAAGAAGCTCGACCCGGCCAGTTCCCGCCTTTGTCAGCGAGAAAAATGACCGGCTGGGGATCGCGGAAAATGAGGAGCCGATACCCGTTGAAGAGATGGGCTGGCGGCTGGAAGTTACCGCCTCGGAGGAGGCCGGCCTGATTATAAGCTCCGTTTTTTTTGATAATGTATTTTTTATTTTTAACATGCATATACCCTGGCTGGCGGTGGGCACGCCCTGTGAATTTAAGGAGCAATTCTTCCTGGACAAAAAGATCGCCGGTCCTTTTCTCTTTGTCTTCGAGAACAGTTTTTTAATTTGGGCAAGATACGGATTTGGCCGTTTTGGCACCCTGGATCAGGCCTACTACTTCTTCAGCGACGGGGTCTGCTACCCTTTAATCCAATTGACGACTCCGGCGGCAATAAACTTTGTCCCCCTGTATATTGACTTTGATGTGATCAATACCAACAACACCGTTTTTAACTTTTATCCCCGCCTGTCCGGCGACAAGAATTTTCACCTGGCGGTAACGGACTTTAGCAGAATGGGCGGCGGGGCAACCCCGGAAGGGAAAAGTTATAACATCAAGATCGAGAACAGGATCCCCGGATTGAAGGCATCCGCCCGGGTGAGCTTTAATCCCGCCGACCACCCGGTGCAGTATATAACCAGGTGGCTGGGGTACAACTTGCTGCTCCACCCCTTGTTAAATCTCCGGGGCTTGGAAATAGTCAATAGCGATATTGTCTATGTTTACCTCATGCAGGACCTCTCTACCGGCCTGTTCGGGCCGAAAATAGAGCTGGACCTGGCCAGGAAGAGCTGATTTGCCCGCTTTAAAGATCATCAAGCCAAAATAAATAAATAGGCGAATAGGGCAAACAGTCATTGAACAAAGCGGCCCTCCGGGCCGTTTTTTGCTGGTCTTCCATGTTATAATTATAGCAGCCGTAAGGGGGGTATCGAGCTTATGGCCTACCGGTGGGACCGGTTAAGCATCTTAAACGCCTCCGGGCAAAAAATGGCCGCCCTGTTCTGCCGGGCTGCCGTGGAGGAGGCCCCGGTAATTATCGTTTGCCACGGGTTTACCGGGAGCAAGGAGGGAGGCGGCCGGGCTCTCTCCATGGCCGAGGCCTTGGCCCTTCGCGGCTGGCACACCCTGCTTTTTGATTTCAGCGGTGCCGGAGAGAGCGAAGGCTCGGCTGAGGAGATTACCTTGAGCAGGCAGATTTCCGATCTGGGCGCCGTGGTGGAATGGTGCCGCCGGCAGGGGCTGGGGCCCCTGCTGCTGACGGGCCGCAGTTTTGGGGGAACCACCGCGCTCTGCTACGCGGCTGAGGATTCCGGCATCGCCGCCGTCTGCACCTGGGCGGCGGTGGCCAGGCCGGCAGACCTCTTTTGCCGTTTTGTCCGGGAGTGGCCGGCTCCCGGTCAAAGCAGGGTGGCTTTAACGGGGGAAGAAGGCACCCTCTATATTTCCCGGGAATTTTTCCGCGACCTGGAGAGGCATGATCCGCTCCGGGCGGCGGCGGCCATCGCTCCGCGCCCCCTCCTGGTCATCCACGGCACCGCCGACCAGGTGGTGCCCTGCTCCCAGGCGGAACTCATTTACCGGGCGGCGGGCGCCCCCAAAAGCATTGAACGGATCCCCGGAGCGGATCACCGTTTTTCCAACCACCAAGAAGCGGTGTGGCGCACATTCTTTGCCTGGCTGGATAGAGTTAGGCAGGAAGGCTAGCCTTGCCTTGTCAGCCCAGCCCTTCTGCATCGTAAAGCCTAATTGCCTCCAGGACAATCCTCAAGGAGATTTCAAAGCACTCCTGGTCCATGTTGTTCCAGTGGTCCAGCCGGGTGTGGTAATAGGTTGCCGGAGCCGGGTCCATGGCCGCCAGGGCTCCCGAGGGGATGCCCGCCTGGCTGAAGGCGGCGGCATCGGAGGAACCCAAAAAGATGCTGGCCAAGGGAAGATCCATTCCGCATCTTTTCCCGGCCCGCTGGAGCAGGGAGCATACCCCGTCGTGGTGGCGCACCGTTCCGCTCATGTCCCGGTTATAGACGCTGAGATGCTCCAGGTCCCGGAAAGTCTCCAGGCCGACGAATATGGTTTCCACGCTCTTAAGCTCTTCCCGGTGGCGGCGGGCATAAGCCTTCGCTCCCCGCAGCCCTGCTTCCTCCGAACCGGTGATCAGGCAGCGCACCTCCGTGTTTTGGAAGCGGGCCTCGGTATCATGGAGGTACTTCATCACGGAGAGGGCGGCCCAGGTTCCCGTCAGGTTGTCGTTGGCCCCGGGAGAAACAGTGCGAAAGTCAGAGAAGAAGATCATGGCGATAAAGAAGGGGAGGAAAATCAGCTGGACCAGTCCCAGTATGCGCCAGACGCCCTCGGGGGAGCCGGCGGCCAAACCGGCGCTGATGCAGTAGATCAGGTCAATGATCACCTTTCCAAAGGCCCCCAGCAGGGCGCCGGCAATTACCGCTTTAAGAAGAAAGTGGCCGCCCTTGAAGAAATAGCGCCACTCGTAGGCGGCGTCGACATGTCCGCTGATAATGATTCGCCTCCTGGTTTCGCCCGCAGGCTTCCTGATCCCGATCACGTTGCGGGAGATGCGGTGGGGGAAGAAGGGGTCCAGGAACTGGCGGTAAAAAAGGAACTGGAGCAGGGCGATGAGCAGGGCCAGGGCGGAGAGGGCCAGGGCGGCCCCGGGCGCCAGCCAGTACGCCCCTACGGAAGCCAGGAGGAGCAGCCCGGATACGGGCATGAAGCCCATGAAAGCCTTGGGATGAACTTTAAACTCCTCGATTTTAGTTTCGTCGGTCCAGTTGGCCAGCTGGCCGGCAATGTATTCCTGGGCCTTCTTCTCCCCCGGGCTGCCCGGATCCCGGGGGCCAAAAGAGTCGATAATGTGTCGGATTTGGTCAAAAGCGTAGTTTACATAAGTACCGAGATCGCTTTTGGAAGACAATTCATTTCCCCTCCCTATTTTCCCGGCCTGTAAATGATGGGTTGCTTGCCGGCCGGGTCTTTAAGGTCTCCCTCCTGCCGGTTTTGCCGGCCATCAGTTCATACCTACATCTTATTATTGGAAGGGAAAGGAAGTCAACGCGGCGGGCATAGATATTAAAATTTAAAAATATTAATTGAAGAAATGAAGCAAAAAAGGGGGCCTGAAGCCCCCCAAAAAAAATGGCTGAGGCGGTAGGATTCGAACCTACGAATGCGGGATCCAAAGTCCCGTGCCTTACCGCTTGGCTACGCCCCAGCGCATTAATGGGGTGAGTGATGGGACTCGAACCCACGGCCTCCAGGGCCACAACCTGGCGCTCTAACCAACTGAGCTACACCCACCATATTTGCTTGGACTTTAAAAATTGTAGCATGCGCCCATCTAAAAGTCAACAGGAGACAGGCGGGTTGAGGCAGCTGAAACCGCCGCCCGGCGGGCCTTCCCGGGGCCATCATAATATATCAGGGGGACGGTTCTTCCGACATATATTTTTAGGTGTGCCAAAGCCACTGTCCCCTTGGCTCCCATGGCTGGCAGAAAAAACTATTGTCAGGGTGGTGCATAAAGAGGATAATGGGTTTACCAATAAAAAGGAGTGAAACTGATGCGCAGTGGACGCGTGCTGCTGGGTTTACTGATGCTGGGGCTGGGCGTGGTAATAATACTGGATAAGGTAGTCGGGATAGAGATTAACCTGGCAGTCCTGATAGATTACTGGCCGGTGATTCCCCTGATTTTTGGTTTGAACAGCCTGGCCACTTTTTTCGTGGCCGCCTCTGATGAAAGGCGGAGAGGCATCGCCTGGAGCCGGCTCTTGACCGCGGCGATACTCATCGGTATCGGCGTGGTATACCTGGGGCGCAATCTGGGTTGGTTTATTGTAGATACCGGTCTGCTCTGGAGTATTGTTTTTGCCTTGTTGTTGATCTTTTTGGGTATAAATTTGCTGCGGAGCAAAGCAGCCGGGGAGGGCAGAATTGCTTTTATGGGTGGTGTTACCGTGGGCGGTTCTCCCTACCGATTGAAGAGCGGCAGTTACCTGGCTTTTATGGGCGGAATCGATCTGGATTTAGCCACGGCGGAAATTCCGGAAGGAGAGACGGTGCTGGATTTAACTGCTGTCATGGGAGGAATTGATGTGACCATTCCGCCGGGACTGCCTGTCATTTACGAGGGCTCGGCGGTGCTGGGAGGCATCACTTTCCGGGATCAGGAAGACGGGGGGATCATCACCAGCCGCAAAATTGAGCATAATGTGGGGAAAGGGTCAGGTCCGCTGGTGCGGATACTGGCCCGGGCAGTTATGGGCGGAGTAGAGATCAAGGAGAAGCAAGGCTAAGTGCCGGCCACCCGGTTCTGCAGGGCCCGAAAGACCGTCTCCTTGTCCAGGTAAGGGCGGGCCCGGCACAGCTGCTCCAGGGCCAGGCGGGCTCCGTGATCCATGCCCTGGCATCCGGCCAGCAGCAGGACATCTCCCGGCTTGACCAGCTCCAGGCCGTGGGCGATGGCGTCGGGGAGCTCCTGGTAAAGGAAGACCTTCAGGCCGGCGGAGGCCATGACCTTCTGGAAAACCTGGACCTCTTCGGGAGTTACCCGGTCTTTTTCCGTGACGTGACCGGCGCTGCAGGTGGCGATAACCTGCTTTAAACCCAGGCGGGGCGCCCAGGAGGCCAGGGTTTCGGCGTTTTCCCGGTTGACGGTCACCCCACGGCTGCCTCGGATGGCATAGACGATGTGCAGGCTGCGGTAGGACATATGCTGCAGGGTTTCCAGGGTTACATTGATGTTCCCGCTGTTGGCAAAGTGGTCGTCGATAATCATGAAATCGTTCTCAAAAATGAGTTCGAAGCGCCGCTCCACGCCGCG
>LFRQ01000100.1:2231-5064 GCA_001512835.1 Clostridia bacterium DTU022 | reverse complement strand
CGGCCTTCGCTCCTCCATGGCGTTCACTCCTGCCTGTACCCTCCATTCTAACCAGAGGGGGAGAGGATTATGCCCCGGCCAGCTGCATAATCAAGATGGCCAGGCCGATGATAATGAAGAGAAAGGCGGTGCCCAGGCGGCGCCAGCGGGGATCGATGCGGCTAAAGAGGCGGGCTCCCAGGAAGATGGCCAGGGCGTGGTTTGCCAGCATGGCCAGCATGGCCCCGGCAAATACCGCCAGGGGGTGGCCCAGGCTGGCCGCCAGGAGCAGGGCGGTCATCTGGGTCTTATCGCCCAGCTCCGCCAGAAAGATCAGGGCCGCAGTCTGGTAAAAGCCGGCCCGGCCCCCGGCTTCCTTCACTTCCTCGTCTTCCTGGCGGAAGAGAGTATAAAGGCCCATCAGCACAAAAAAGAGCCCCGAGGCGATGGCAATGGCTGCCGTGGGGATATAAGCGGCGATTAATCCCCCCGCTCCCACCGCCAGCCCCAGGACCAGGCCCAGGCCCACCATGGCTCCGGCCAGAACCTGCAGGGGCGAGTAGCGGCAGGCCAGGGAGAGGGTAACCAGCTGCGTCTTATCGCCGAATTCGGCTACAAAAATACTGACAAAGGCGGCGACGGCAGCGGACAACATTGCCCATAATCACCTCGGATCCGTACTGTATTCCCTGGGGAAACCAGAAGGGAAACGGGCTAGCGGTGGTTCCAGGCCAGTTTTTCCCGCAGCCACTTCCAAAGGTCAGGCTTCTTGACCTCCACATAGATGGTTGAGGCGGCCGGGGGAACGAGAATGAGGCCCAGCCTTACCCCCCGGTAAAGATCGGCCCGGGAGCGGGAAACGGGAAGGGAATCGGGATCCGGCTGCTCCCGGAAACCGCCCTTGTTCAAGACGACACTAAAGGGGGCTCCTCCCCGGGTTCCCTCCAGGAGAACCATAAAGTAGCTTTCTTTTACTTTTTCAAAAAAGTCTTCATGGGAGTTCACCGGCATCCCGTTAACCCTTAAGATCCGGTCCCCCTCCTTCAATCCGGCCCTGGCCGCCGGGGAATCATCCAGGACCATCATGATTCCCACGCCCGGCTCCCCGGAAGCATAGCGGGGCTGCCGGGCAAACTCTTTCCGGTTCCCGTATACAATGAGCAGTTCGTGGCCCAGGGGTGCCAGGAGCGCGCCAAAAACCGCCAGGGGCGGGTAGGCCTGGGAGGCCAGGGCTACCCACAGCAGGGCAACGCTGTATAAAGCCAGCATCCGGGCCGAATAAACCGACTTTTCCCGGGGCGAGGAAGAGAGGGCCAGGTCGGCGTAGCCGAGGCCGGCGGCCACGGGGATAATGGCATACTGGAGGATCTCTCCCAGGCCCGGCTGGATGGAGGGCTTGATAATGGGCCACCACTCGGGCATGGATACGCCCACCGCTTCCGAGGGCAGCACCACGGTAACCAGCAGCGCCGTCAGGGGCAAGGGCCAGAAACGCTGAAGGCTGAAGCCGCCCACCACCTGGCCGCCGGGCTTCTTTAAATAAATGGGGCTGCTCCCCCGGTGACCGCTAAAATAGATCAGCACCGCCTCCAGCAAGTGCAAAAGGGCGATGAGAACCAGCAGGGCGGGAATATTGATCTCCACCAGGCCGGCCAGGAGGGCGTTCCGGGCCAGGTGCGGGAATTTCCCGGAGATAAAGCGGGCCAGCAGGGCCGCGGCGGCGACAATCCCCCCGGCGTAAGAGAAGCAGAGAAAGCGGGGGTTAAACAGGAGCAGAAGGAGGGCTACCGGCCAGATAAAGTACAAACCGATGTGCTCCAGGGAGAGGCCCAGGAACAGCAGCACCGCGCTGACGACAAAGCCCCCGGCCACCCCCAGCCCCAGGGAAGTAAGGACCTGCTGCCCCACAGGGTTGATCACCCGGCCAAACATGGCCCGCTCCAGGTTGGCCACCCGCCGGTACTGGAAAAAAACCAGGAGGACCACCAGCCAGAAGACGGGGTTGATAAAGACAAAAGCAAAAGTCAAGAGGAAGATCCGGCCTATTTCCGACAAGCTCCCCTTACCTCCTTAACTGCGCCCACATTCCGGGACTGGTCAAAAGCTCCTCCGCCCGCTTCAACTGGGGGTCCCGCTCCCGGGCCGCTTCCTCCAAGGCCTCCCGGAAATGCAGCCAGGTGACATCATCAAAGATCCCGTTAACGGCTATCCCGGCCTTCGCCTGGAAGCGGGAAAGAGCGGAAGCGGTAGCCTGGTCGAAGATGCCGGTGGGCGATACGGAATAGCCCAGTTCCAAGAGCATCTCCTGCAGGAGCTTTACGGCGGCGCCGTACTGGCCCTTCTGCAGGCGGCCGGGAATGAAGGCGCGGTAAAATCTAAGGCTGGAGGAGAATTCCACTTCCAGATCGGGCTCCAGGCCCTGCCCTTGAATATCCCGGCCGGAGGGGGTAACGTACTTGGCGATGGTCAGGCGCAAGGCGCCGCCGTCGTCAAGCCGCGCCACGTTCTGGACCGTGGCTTTCCCGTAAGTCTTCGTGCCCACCAGCAGGGCGGCCTCTCGATCCTGCAGGGCACCGGCCAGGATCTCCGCTGCGCTGGCCGTTCTTTCGTTAACCAGGACGACCATAGGATAGGGGCGGGGAGAGGCATAAGAGTAGTGAATCTCCCTGACCTGGCCGTAGCGGTCCACCAGGCGGGTAATCTCCCCCTCGGGGACCAGCAGCTTGCAGACTTTAAGGGTCTCGCCCAGAAGCCCTCCCGGGTTGTCCCGCAGGTCCAGGATCAGCCCCTTCTCCAGCCCTTCCTCTTCCAGCTGCTGGAGATGATGGGTAAACTGCTCCCCGGTGAAGCTGTC
>LFRQ01000100.1:0-2075 GCA_001512835.1 Clostridia bacterium DTU022 | reverse complement strand
GGAAAGAGCCCCGCCTTCTCCGCCGGGGTTCCCGGGATCAGGTCCAGGATCATAATGGAGCCGTCCACATCAATAATATGCACGCCAATTCCACTAAAAGAACCGGTGGTCCGTACTATGAACTCCTGGTATTCCTGGGGATCCAGGTAGCTGGTCAAGGGGTCTTCCAGGGACTGGACCATCCCTTGAATAGCCCCCCGGAGCAGGTCCTCGGGCTCGACGCTCTTATAGTAATCCCGGCTGATTAGTTCGAATACCCTGGTAAACGCCTTTAGCCCCGGCAGGGGTGCCATTTCTTCTTCCTCCTCCTGCCGGGGTTCGTCAGCTTCCTTGGAAGCCATGGTTTTCTGCTCCGCCAATTTATAAGCGGTGAACAGGTTGGTAGCGATCAGCAGAACGATCAGGACGACCAGGAGATGCTTGAGACGGATGCTCTGAAAGCGGATCACCGTTGCCTCCTGCCGGATTATTTTACCAGTTTAAAAGGAGTATGCTCCATTCACTGTCTAGTTATTATAACTCCAGCCCGACCAAAATGCCAGAAAAACAGAAAAGCGGTGTTATCGGCCTGTAATGCTGCCGCCATGTAAGCAGGCTGAAAGGAACGGCATTTTCTCAGTCCAAATCAAGCAATTTTGGGGTGACATTTTCACTGGCCGTTGATAAAACAGAAAAGGCGCCGGGCATGGGGCGCCTCCCGCCGCAGGCGCCTCCCGGAGGGACCGGCCGGAAAGGGGGCCCAGCCCCTGAACTTTTGGGAAGAGAGGAGGTTGTGCTCCTTGAACCTCCAGGGCGGGCCCGGGTCCCTGGAAAAAGCCGGCTTGAATCATAGGGGAAAAGCCGGCCCGGGATCATGGACGAAAAAGGTGGAGCTGGGCCAATGAAAAAAGAACCGGCCAGGAACCGTGGGGAAGGAGACGGGCTGGTGCCAGGGAAAAGGTTGGCCTGGGCCCATGGTGAAGAGGCCGGTTTAACCCATGGTAAAGAGGCAAGCCAAGGCCCCTGGAAAAAGGGCGGTCCCGAGCTCCCGGGCAAAGAGCCGGCTTGGGACCGGGAACAAACGGGCCCGGGGCCATGAAACAGGGGCGGTCCGGCATAGGACCGCCCCTGCCAGGTCATTTCTTTATTGACCCTAGAAATAATTCATCGGGTTGTAGCGGTAATCGGGGGCTCCGCTGCTGTAATAGCGGTAAGGCGCCTTTTCGTATTCGCGGACTTCAAAGTGAAGGTGCGGGCCGGTGCTGTACCCGGTGGATCCCACACGGCCGATCTGCTGCCCGCGGGTTACGACCTGTCCGACAGCTACGAAACGCTGGCTCAGGTGGCCGTATACCGTAACGGTGCCTCCCCCGTGATCGATCATGATATAGCTGCCGTAGCCTGTCAAGCCGCTGCGGCCGGCATCATATCCGGGAGCCGTGTTGTAGGAGCCGCCGGCGGTGGAGATGCCGGAGAAGATCACCTTGCCGTCCGCGGCGGCAAAGACAGGATTGTAGCCGCCGTAAGTGGCGATATCGATCCCCCCGTGATAGGATTTGGCGCCGGTAAAGGGATCGGAACGCCAGCCGAAGCCCGAGCTAATCCAGTAGGGAGCCTGCACGGGCCAGGCCATCTTCCCGACGACCCCGCCCAAATTGCTTTCGCTAATGAGCTGCTTGATCGAGTTGTCCAGGCGCTGCGCCTCTTGCTCCAGTTCCTGAATGGCCTTAATGCGGCTGGCGATCTCCTGCTGCAGATCGGCCAGAACCGCTTCCCGGGTGGACATCGTCCGCTGGATCTCCTGCTCCTTGGCCAGGCTCTGGCGCCGCATGCTTTCCAGTTCGTTCCGGCGCTGCTCCAGCTTAACCTTCTCCGCCTGGATCCGGTCTCGCTCCGCCTGGAATTCTTTCAAGAGGCGCATGTCGTTGGCAGCAATGGTCCGGAGATGGATCAGCCTGGTTAGAAAATCGCTAAAGGAAGTGGCGTTCAGGAGAACTTCATAGTATGTAACGGATCCCCGCTCGTAGATGGCCCGCACCCGCCGCTTGAGCAGGTTGTCCTGGCGCTCCAGCCGCTCCTCGGCTTCCTCCAGTTCC
>LFRQ01000094.1:22846-23471 GCA_001512835.1 Clostridia bacterium DTU022 | reverse complement strand
CCGCCGAACTGAAGGCCATCCTGGAGAGCATGATTCGCAAGGGCCTGGTGGTGGACTACACCAGCAAGGGCGAAAGGCTCTACCTGCTGTCTCCCATAGTGGTCGGCTTTTTCGAGTATACTTTCATGCGCACCCGCGACGATCTCGATTTAAAAGAACTGTCCCGCCTTTTCGAAGACTACTTCAATGAAAATGGGGTTCGGGAGGAGGTTTTCGGGGGAGGGACCAAGCTGTTCCGAGCCCTGGTCTACGAGCACCTGATCTCGTCGGCGGTGGAAACCCACGTTCTAAGCTACGAGAAGGCTTCGGAGATCATCCGCCAGGCCGGCGGCGGGGCCCTGAGCATGTGCGCCTGCCGTCACAAGGCTTCCCACCTGGGGAAGGTCTGCGACGCGCCCGTGGAAGATGTCTGCACCGCCCTGGGGGAGGCCGGGAAATGGGTGGTCCGGCAGGGCTTGGGCCGGCCGGCCACCGTCAGCGAACTGTTAAAAAACCTGGAGCGCAGCAAAAAACTGGGCCTGGTCCTGACCATAGACAATGTCCTAAACCGGCCGGCTTACCTCTGCCACTGCTGCCGCTGCTGCTGCGGGGTTCTTCGCACCATCAACGAGGCAAAGATCAACGC
>LFRQ01000094.1:0-22712 GCA_001512835.1 Clostridia bacterium DTU022 | reverse complement strand
ACTCCGCCGCGCCACAAAAAGGAACAGCTTTTCAATATTGCCCTGGAGAAAGGACGCCTCCAGGAGATGTAAGCGGAGATGCAAGGGGAAAAGAATAAGGAACCGCCCTGTGGGGCGGTTCCTTATTCTTCAGGTACCCGTTGTGGGGTCAGGTCTTGAATTGTGAATTTGGAGGTATTAAGGGGGTCAGGTCTTGAATTGTGAATT
The DNA here is from genome assembly GCA_001512835.1 of Clostridia bacterium DTU022. Classification (GTDB taxonomy): domain Bacteria; phylum Bacillota; class Dethiobacteria; order DTU022; family DTU022; genus DTU022. The sequence goes on along the minus strand of LFRQ01000094.1, from coordinate 22,505 downwards.
TGAGCAAGAGAGGATTCTTAAGAGGGCCAGGTCTTAAATTTTCAGGCTTGAATTGTGAATTTTAGCAAAAGATCGGGCAGCCGGCTGTTTTGAAATGCATCAGGAAAGCAAAATAAAAGGTGTTTCCCCGTTGGATGAATAATTAATATAAGGAAGAAAGAGGAGGTGTGTTATGGGAGAGGTTAAAGAATATGTGCGGATGACTTTGACGGAGCTCCAGGAGCTGGACCGGGCCAAAACCATATTTTTAATGGCGGTCAGCCCCATTGAAGTTCACGGTCCCCATCTGCCCCTGGGCACCGACGTCTTCGTTGCCGAAGAGATGCTCCGACGCTACCAGGCCGCTTTGGCCGAAGAGTATCCCGATTATACCCTGGTTCTCCTGCCCTCCTTGTATGTTGGCTCCGACGCCTTGCCGGCAAAGGGCTCCCTTTCGGTGCCGGCTCCCGTCATGCGGGAGGTGCTCCTGGCCTATGTCAAGGGGCTGGCGGCCCAGGGATTCCGCTACCTCTTTCTGGCCGACAATCACGGCGGTCCCAGGCACCAGCTGGGCATGGAGGTGGCCGCCCGCAAGGCATGGAAGAAATACCGCTTTTACCTGGTCAATCCCTTTAACCTGGAATTTCGCCTGATGGTCCAGCATGATCCCGGCTTTTTGCGGGATTGCGGGCTGAGACCCGGCAGCTGCGGCGACGATGCCGATGCCCACGCCGGGACCAACGAAACCTCCCTGATGCTGGTGGCCAGCCCGGACCAGGTCCGGGAGAACTGGTCCGCGGTGGAAGCCTCCCTGCCCCCGCCCAAGGTTAAAGCGGTCAGCCAGCTGGGCAAGTTTTTTGGCTTCTTTTCGCCGGCACTGGGCAAGGACATGGACCACCTGGCGGCGACCCTGGGCTGGGTCTCTGACCCGAATATGAAGCCGTACATGGGTGCCCCCGGCAGCGCCTCCGCCGAGGCGGGAGAGGCCATGCTTCAAGCCCGGCTCAAAGTAGCCATGGACCTGTTCCGCCGGGCTCTCGCCGGGGAGCCGTTGGAGATAAGACCGATGTTGTGGGGCTTGAAAGCGCTGCACCGGCTGCCCGAATAGCAAGGGGGCACCCCGGATCATGGCCGGGGTGCCCCCGTCAAGACGAGCCCTGTCTTCCTTTGGCGTAGACAGGAAGGGCTGCCTTCAGATTCAGCAAGGGAAAAACGCCTCTTACCAGCTTACCAGGTTCTTTTTTGTTGTTCTGCAGCAGCAATCTTCGCCAGTTGGTCAAAGGTTGCCCCGTCGATTTGAAGGTCAAATACCACCGAGATAACCTGGGTCCATCCATGCAGAAAATAAGTCCAGCCGTCTTCGATGTGTAAACTCTTTTTCTCTTTCTGCCGCGAGGCCTGGTGCAGGAAGAGCAGATCCCCCCGGTAGTTTAAATCCCAGGCCAGGCTGTTGGGCGGGAACTCGCCGTCATGGGTGATGGGCGATCCCGGCCGGTCTTTGCCCAGCCCTGTGGCATTAACGATGAGGGAGTAGGGCTTCAGCAAGTTTAAGGCGGCATCATTGTGCTTTGGTTCGGGGCAGTGGCGATATTCCACAACGGCATGGGGATACATTTTTTGCAGTTTTTTCCGGGCGCTCTCCAACCGGGGCCGGCTCCGATTGGTGATAATCACCCGGGAGGGGATGTTGTCACCGTTATCTTTATTCAACAAATTTGTACAGATCGCCAGGGCGCTTCCTCCGGCCCCCATGATCAGCGCTTCGCCCTTATGTTTTTGCCAAAAGCCTTCCGGAATGAAGGCCTTCATGGCCAGCCCGCTGGAGATGGGATCTATGGCGTACCCCAGCAGTTTTCCGTCTCTTGTGGCCAGGCAGGATAGCTCTTCCAGGTTTTGGGCAAAGGGGTCCAGGTAGTCGAACATATCCTTTGCCGCGTGATATAAGTCAATTTTATGGGTTGTGACCAGGGCACCCCGGCTCGAGGGATCATTTTTTATTAAGGCTACCGCTTTCCGGTATGCTTCGGGCTTGGCGTGCAATTCCAGATCGATTCCTTTTATTTTGGCGTTCTCGAAGCCCAATGCCCGCATCCACTGGGGGAAGAGGGGCATAATGGAGGATTGCCTTGTGCTTGTCCCGATAAAGTACATGATCGAGGCGTTTTCTTTTTCCCGATGCTGCATCTTTGCTCTCTCCTTTTCCCAGAATTAAGGCATGGTTCCGGCGGGAGCAGGGCCGCCTTTTACTTTGAGGGCCAGCGCTTGGCGGGGATTGGCGATGGTAAGCTTGTCAATTGTTTTGCCGGGAACTCCGCTTTTGATAAGCCGGGGAATAAATGCGGTTAAAATATAGTCCAAACCGATGCTGCCGCCGTAAGATTTCATCCGCTTCCTGGTGGTGTCCAGTCCAAGAAGGATCTGGTCTTCAAGGCCGTACGCCAGCATTTGCCGGAGCAGCTTAATTTCTTCTTCATCGCTGTGATATTTAAAGCGGCCAATGGTATCGTATTCCAGGTAAACCCCGCTTTTTGCTACCTCCCGGTGAAAGGCGGGATCGCATTTAACCCGGTCCAGATGGCAGAGGATAATCGACTGGGCCTCAATCCCCTGTTTGGAGAAAAAGTCGATGGCGTTGAATACGTGGTTTTCAGTTTCCACATGACATAGTATCGGGGTGCCCGTATGCAGCGCGGCGCAGGCGGCGGCCTTGAAAAGCTTTATGTAAGGGCCGCTTATGCCGACGTTATCCAGGGCGATCTTGATTATCCCCGCCCTGGCTGGTAGCTGCTTGACGGGAAGGTGCCGATCCCCGTCAAGATACATGCCGGTGCGCAGTTCCGCCAGGAAAAGAGAAGTCAAGAAATCTTCGTCAGCGTTAAAGATCCAGTGATTCTCCGGGTAAAACTGCAATTTGTGAAAACCGGTGGAAGCAATAATTTCGACGCCGGTCTCCTTTGCAGTGGCCAGCAGGTAATCGGCCATGCGCCCGCAGCCTACAGGCTGCGCGTCCACCAGGGCAGCGCCGCCGGCGTCCCGGAAGGAAAGCACTTCCCTTTTTGTTTTTTCAAGGTTGTCGAGCCACAGGGCAGGATTCACGGTGAAGGATTGTCCCTTGGCGATGAAGAGATGCTCGTGGCATTGGCAGAAACCCAGCTGTTCTACCGGCAGTATTCCGCGAACCGTTTGCACAAATTTGCCTCCGTTGGGCATGGGAGCAGTCATAGCCGTCTTCCTCTACCGAAAATTTAGTTGGATGTTAATTCAATAACTGTTATGTCAATAATGACATAATGAGTGGATCCTGTCAAGACATATTCCCGGCTGTAGGTGGTGAGCGCTGCAAGTATACGGCCGCGGAGGACATCCATTGCCGGCATGCCGGCCGATTTCGTTCAGCGGTTGCTGAAAAGATATATTGGGCCGCGGAAGGCCCGGCTCTCTGCTTCGGCGGCGATTTTATCGCTGCAGATGCATAGTATATATTGCCGTGGAAGGTCCCCGGCCGGGGGAGGGAGGCTGCCTGCTGCCGAATCGGGGGCAGGGCAGATATGGTGCGGCAGCGGGCGCTGCAGTGAGCTTGCGTCCTGGGGCGGCCTGTTCTCACCCCCGGAGGGGCGGCAGCTATCGCCGTAGCGGCAGCAGGACCGTCTGCCGGCGCTCCGGAAGGAGAGGGAAAAGAGAGGCGGGAGGGGCTCCCAGGGGAGAGTTCGTCTAATCTTTACCTTAGCTTTAGTGTAATCTGAAGGGTTGAACGTCTTTGGGCAACAACCATGATTTAACGGATCATTCAGACGAGCTGGATATGATAAAGGCTGTTCTGGCGGGAGAGAAGGAGATGTACCAGCGGCTGGTGGAAAAGTACCAGGACCTGGTTTATTCGGCCATTGCGCGGCTGACGGGTCCTTGTCCCGAGGTGGAAGATCTGGCCCAGGAGACCTTCTGGCAGGCCTACCGTTCTCTGCCTTCTTTCCGGGGGGACTCCCGCTTCTCCACCTGGCTGCTGCGCATTGCGGTTAACAAAGCCCTGGACTACCTCCGCTCCAACCGCCGGGAGAAAAGGCGGGTGGAGGGGTTCACCCGGCAGGTGGAGCTTAAATCGGAAGGGGGGCCGGAGAAAGAGCTGCTGCAAAAGGAGCAGCAGGAGTACCTGCACGGAATCCTGGAACTCCTGGCTCCCTGCTACCGGCATGCCCTGAAGCGCCGCTACCTGGACGGCTACTCCTACCGGGAAATCGCCCGGGAAGCGGGGGTGGCGCTGAAGACCGTCGAATCGCGCCTCTACCGGGCCAAGAAGCAGCTGCGGATGCTTTTGGAATCGGGAGAAACGGAGACCGGTCCTCGATAAAAAAAGTCGGCATTTTGCCGACTTTTTTGGGTCAAACGTTTTGAACTCTAAACTCAGGTGTTTCCTGAATCTATAACTTCACCACGTTTGCCGCCTGAGGCCCGCGGTTTCCTTCGACAATGTCGAATTCAACAATCTGACCTTCTTCCAGGGTTTTGAAGCCTTCTTCTTGGATCTCCGAGTAGTGGACAAAAACGTCCCTACCCTCTTCTACCTCGATGAACCCGTACCCTTTTTCAGGGTTAAACCACTTTACCCTGCCTTGCATAAAACAGAATACCTCCTAAATGCCCCGGTTGCCCGGGTTGATTCCTATAGACCTTATCACATTTATTTCGAAAAAGCAAGAGTAAACGCAAAAAAGGCAGGCAAAAAGAGCGTTTTTATCGCGAGCAGGAATTTCGCTTCTTTTCTCGAAAAAACAGGTTGCAACTGGGAGGAACGGCGGCGCCCCGGGACAATTTACGGGGGGCGGTCTTTTGGACCGCTCCGGCCAGGTCACGGGGCGGCCCTTCTTAACCCTCCCTGAGGACGCTCCGGGATTCTTTTTAGGATAAACCTTGTTTTTTCGGAAAGGTTCCTGGAAAATGGGATTAGGCGGATATTGCCATATTACTGGATAGGGAGCGAATTAGGCCATGGAAAAGGTAGATTGTTCTGCAGAAATCGAGGCCTGTTACCGCCGGCAGGATCGCTTTCCCCTTTCCCTGGGGATCCAACTGGAGGAAATTCGGGCCGGCTACGCCCGAGTAAGCATGGAGATCAAAGAAGAGATGACCAATTTCCACGGCATTACCCACGGAGGGGCCCTCTTTGCCCTGGCCGATACCGCCTTCGGGCTGGCCTCCAATACCCGGGGGCCGGCGGTGGCTCTGCAGGTAAGCATCAACTTTATAAAGGCTACCCGCCCCGGCGATCGCCTCACCGCTACGGCGCAGGAGGAGTATCTCACCCGTTCCACGGGGATTTACCAGATTTCGGTGACCCGGGGGGAAGAGCTGGTGGCCTTAATCAGGGGGACAGTTTTCAGAAAAGGGCCTCGGAAATAAGGGGGGCAAAATAATTGGCCAAAGGGGTTTTAAGTATGCTTATCGGGGTAGGAGTGGACCTGGTTTCCATACCGCGCATCGGCAAAGTGTACAGGCGGTTCCCGGACCGTTTCTTGCGGCGGATTCTGACGCCCCGGGAGGAAGAGCTGCTCCGGAGGCGCCGCGACCTGCTTTCCTCCCTGGCGGCCCGTTTTGCGGCCAAGGAGGCGGTTTTAAAGGCCATCGGCTGCGGCATCGGGCCGGCGGCCATGCGCGAGGTGGAGGTGATCTCTGCACCGGGAAGACCGCCCCGGGTACAGCTCCACGGCCGGGCGGCGGCCCTGGCCCGGAAGCGGGGGATTGCCGCCGTCGCTGTATCCTTGACCCACGAATCTCCTTTTGCCGGCGCCGTGGCCGCCGCCTACGGAATCCGCGGGGACCTATAGCCAGGGGAAGTATATGCCGTATCCGCCGGGCACAGCTTGCCCGGCCATGGCCCAGAGGGAGCTATAACCGGGCTCAGTCTTCATGGATTGCTGCAGGATCAACATCGCTGGATAGCCTGAGAAAAATAAAGGAGCTGTCCCAAAAGCAATTGGGAACAGCTCTTTTTGCAGGAGAATTAAAAGATTCCCGGGATGGCCTGCAAGGGAAGACAGACCCCGGGGCAGCCCGCATCCTCTCTGTCCGAAGCTCTTCCCCGGAAAAGCGGTGCCATTTGTGTTTAAAAAGGCGTCTCCGAAATGTCCCCGATGCTTAAATAAGCCTCCCCGGGGCGTCCCGCGGCCATTAACTTCAAGAGAGGTCCCCGGAAGGGCTGTTTTTGTTTTTAGTGTAGTTCAGGAGCCCCCCGGCTTTAACAATCTCCAGCAGGCGAGGAGTCAGGTTGTGGCGCACGGCAAAGGTAAAGTCTTTAGTCTTGTTTAAAACGGTTATCTCTTTCTGCTCCAGCTGGCGGTGAAGATCTTCTATGGCCAGGCGGTCCCCCTGTTCCAGCCGCTGGTAGTCGGCCGGGTCTACAAACTTCAGGGGCAGGATGCCGAAGTTGACCAGGTTGGCATGGTGGATCCGGGCAAAGGATTTGGCCAGCACCGCTTTAATCCCCAGGTACATGGGGGCCAGGGCGGCATGCTCCCGGCTGGAACCCTGCCCGTAGTTTTCGCCGCCCAGGATTAAGCCGCTGCCCGTCTCCAGGGCCCGCCGGGCAAAGGTGTCGTCCAGGGGAGCGAATACATACTGGGCGATGGCGGGGATGTTGGAGCGCAGGGGCAGGATCTTGGCTCCTGCGGGCATAATCTGGTCCGTAGTGACGTTATCCCCCGTTTTCAAAAGAACAGTCATCTCCAGCCGCTGGGGAAGGGGCTCTTGCACGGGCAGGGGCTTGATGTTTGGCCCGCGGATTATCTCCACGCCCCTTCCATCTTCGGGCGGGGCGATGATCATGCGGTCATCGATTAAGTACCGCTCCGGCTCCGAAAAGCGGGGGAATTCCCCCAGGGTGCGCGGGTCGGTGAGGACTCCCGTCAGGGCTGAGGCGGCGGCGGCGGCGGGACCGGTCAGGTAGACCGAGGCGTCGGCGGTGCCGCTGCGACCGGCGAAGTTGCGGTTGAAGGTCCGCACCGATATTCCTCTTGTGGGCGGCGCCTGGCCCATGCCGATGCAGGGCCCGCAGGCGGACTCCAGGATGCGGGCTCCCGAGGCGATGAGTTCCGCCAGGGCCCCGGAGCGGGCCAGCATGAGAAAGACCTGGCGGGACCCGGGGGCGATTACCAGGCTGACCCGGGGATGTACCACCTTGCCTTTCAGGATTTCCGCGACCAGGAGCAGGTCCCGGTAGGAGGAGTTGGTACAGCTTCCGATGGCCACCTGGTCCACGGCTATTGGCCCGATTTCGGCGATGCTCTTCACGGCATCGGGACTGTGGGGGCAGGCCGCCAGGGGTGCCAGGCTGCTCAAATCGACGGTTATCTCGCCGTCGTATGGGGCGCCCGGATCGGCGGCCAGGGGCCTGAATTGGTGCTCCCGCCCCTGGGCTTTCAAGAATTTCCGGGTATTCTCGTCGCTGGGGAATATGGAGCTGGTGGCTCCCAACTCCGCACCCATGTTGGCGATGGTGGCCCGTTCCGGGACGGATAGATGCTCTACTCCCGGTCCCCCATACTCCAGCACTTTTCCTACCCCGCCTTTTACCGAAAGGCGGCGGAGGAGTTCCAGGATGATGTCCTTGGCTCCCACCCAGGGGGGAAGCTGGCCCACCAGGTTTACTTTAAGCACCGCCGGGGCGGTGAGGTAAAAGGGGCCGCCGGCCATGGCCACGGCCACGTCCAGCCCGCCCGCTCCGATGGCCAGCATCCCCAGCCCGCCTCCCGTGGGCGTATGGCTGTCGGAGCCCAGCAAGGTTTTCCCGGGAACGCCGAAGCGCTCCAGGTGCACCTGGTGGCAGATGCCGTTGCCCGGGCGGGAAAAGTAGATGCCGTAGCGGGCGGCCACCGACTGCAGGTAGCGGTGGTCGTCGGCGTTTTCAAAGCTTCCCTGGAGGGTATTGTGATCCACGTAGCTTACGGAGAGCTCCGTCTTGACCCGGTCCACTCCCAGGGCCTCCAGCTGCAGGTAGGCCATGGTTCCCGTGGCGTCCTGGGTCAAGGTTTGATCTATGCGAATGCCGATCTCGCTTCCCGGCTTTAGCTCTCCGGAGACCAGGTGTTCTCTCAGGATCTTGTAGGTCAGGTTTTCCGCCATGGATTCCGTTTCTCCTTCCCCTATGCTTTAGTAAAAACTATAGCAAAAGAAGGGCAATATCGTCAAACAATATGCCGGGGGGTGCGGCCTGCCCGAAAAGATCCTCCCCGGGAAGCGGTTCCCAAGCCCGTTCCAGAGCGGGTAGACGGGCATGGGGAAGGTCCGCGGCGGAGCAGGAAGATGATCTCTGCCTGGTCCTTTTCCAGAAGGACCGCATGGGAAGAAGGCCCGTGGCGGGGCAGGCCGGGTATAAAAGCAGGAAAAGGAAGGGGCGTTGGCGGCCAGCATGTCGGCGGCCAGTATAGTGTAAAGGAAGAACCGCTTCGGCCTGCGCGTCGGCTATCGCCGTAATTTGGTGGCGGTCAGTATAGTACATAAGGAAGAAAACATTCTCTGCCCTTTATGAAGGCCCTGCTTCCGGAAGGGACCTGCTTTATCCAAATTGCCGGTTGGCTCCGGCTTCTTGCCTTACCGTCTGCTTGCCTTATATATTAAGGTAGAAATGAGGCTCCCCTTCTTGAAAGAAGAGGCGGCGGCCTTTGAAAAAATAGATTGACAATTTTGGGGGGGCGGTGTTATTCTGTTACGGGAAGGTTAATTTTTTAGGTATAATATCCGAGTAATTAGGTCAGAATTAAAATAACGGAGGTATGGAAGATGCGGCTTTCGGCCAGGGTAGAATACGGAGTCAGGGCCATGCTGGTGCTGGCTCTCCATTACCAGGAGGGGCCCATCTCTGCAAAAGAAATTGCTCGCCGGGAAGGCATCTCCTTTCAATTCCTGGAGCAGATTTTTCCCGATTTGCGCCGGGCGGGCTTAATTGAGAGTGTCCGCGGGGTCAAAGGCGGCTATATGCTGAGCCGTCCTCCCCAAGAGGTTAACGTGGGTGACATTGTCCGGGCGGTGGAAGGTCCCATCGTCCCCATGAGCTGCCTCCACGAGGATGGCGGCCACAAAGGCAGCCGCGCCTGCTCCCGGAGCCAGGGCTGCCAGACCAAGCAGGTCTGGGAACGCCTGAGGGACCGCATTAACGAAGTACTGGACGGGGTCTCCCTTTCCGATTTGATGGAGTGGGAACCGGCCCAATTATTATCGTAAGGAGGGAACGCTAGATGAAGAACCGGCTGGTTTACATGGATCATGCCGCTACGTCACCCTTGCGGGAGGAAGCCCTGGAGGCGATGCTGCCTTATTTGAAAGAACACTTTGGCAATCCTTCCAGTCTTCATACTCCCGGCCGGGAGGCGCGCAAAGCTGTGAACGAGGCCCGGGAGAAGGTGGCCCGGGCTCTGAATGCCGAACCCGAGGAAATTTACTTTACCTCCGGGGGGACGGAGTCGAACAACATCGCCCTCTGGGGTACGGTTAAAAAAAGCCCGGGCCGCGGGCATATCATTACCTCTGCTATTGAGCACCACGCCGTGCTGGATGTCTGCAAGGATATAGAGAAGAGCGGCTACCGGGTCACATTCCTTCCCGTAGACCGGTACGGCCTGGTCAGCGTCGAGGATGTGGCCGCGGCCATCGCCCCGGATACGGTGCTGATTAGCATCATGATGGCCAACAACGAGGTGGGAACCATCCAGCCCATTCAGGAGATCGGCGCCCTGGCCCGGGAGCGGGGCATTGTTTTCCATACCGATGCCGTGCAGGCGGTAGGGCAGATCCCCGTTGATGTCAAGAAATTAAAGGTGGACTTGCTCTCCCTCTCCGCCCACAAGTTTAACGGCCCGAAAGGGGTGGGCGCCCTCTACGTGCGCCGGGGTTCCGCCTTGACTCCCATTTTCCGGGGCGGCGGCCAGGAGCGCAAGCTGCGCCCGGGGACGGAGAACGTGGCGGGCATTGTGGGGATGGCCCGGGCCCTGGAACTGGCCGTGGAGGAGCTGCCCGAAAAGACCCGCCTGCTCCAGGAGATGCGCGACCGGCTGATCCGGGAGTTGACGGCCATGGAGGCGGTAACCTTAAACGGCCACCCCACCCGGAGGCTGCCGGGCAATGTGAACGTGAGTTTTCACTATATCGAGGGGGAATCCCTGCTTCTGAGCCTGGATCTGCAAGGAGTGGCTGCCTCCAGCGGTTCGGCCTGCACTTCGGGCTCCCTGGATCCCTCCCACGTGCTGCTGGCCATGGGCCTGGATCACCAGACCGCCCATGGTTCCCTGAGACTGTCCCTGGGCCGGGGCAACAGCCATGAGGACGTGGATTACCTGCTCTCCGTACTGCCCCCTATTGTGAAGCGGTTGCGGGAGATGTCCCCCGCGTACCACCGGCATCAATAGGAGGGGAAGTATTCAATATATAATATGTTCGCTGAATATATCCGCCAGGCTGGTTGAATGAAGGGAGGAGCCTTGCATGTATAACGAAAAAGTTATGGAGCACTTTACCAACCCCCGCAATGTGGGTGAAATCAAGGATGCCGACGCTGTAGGGGAAAGCGGCAACTTCAAGTGTGGGGACACCATGACCGTATACCTTAAAGTCAAAGACGACGTCATAACCGATATCAAATTCAAGACTTTCGGCTGTGGAGCGGCCATCGCTTGCAGCAGCGTGCTCACCGAAATGGCTAAGGGGAAGACCCTGGATGAAGCCCTGGCCATAACCAACAAGGATGTGGCGGAGCAACTGGGCGGCCTTCCTCCGATAAAAATGCACTGTTCGAACCTGTCGGCGGAGGCTCTCCACGATGCCATTAACAAGTACCGGCAGAAATCTCTTGCGCAACAGGAGCAGTCCCGGTAGCATAAATCCAGCTCCTCCGCATAAATATTAGTATCATTTCCTGGGCGGGGGAGATTTTTTTTGTCCCGGAGGGCAAGGGTTAAATTTAAGAAGTTTAAGCGCCTAAGAAGTCCTTTTCCGGGGCCTGGGCGCTTAAGAAGAGCTTTCCCGGGGCAGAAGCTGCTCCTGCTGCCGGCTTTGGTCTTGGTAGCCGCCCTCCTTCTCTTCGGGAGGCTGACGGTGGCCGACCAGCGGATGGCGGCGGAGCCGGGGGCGGGCTCCGCCGGCGAGGCCCCCGGCCGGGAGGCCGTTGCCGGTGATAGCGCCGCCCTATCCCCTGAGACCCGCTTCCTGCAGAAGATGCTGGGGGAAAGCATTCCGGGGCTGGAGCCGCCGCCCCTGGCCGCCCCCGGTGAACTGCAGGAGATGGCAGCCCGGGCTTTTTGCTCCGTTACCGGCGTCGATATCAGAAATCCCCTTACCATTATCAACCTGGAATTGAGAACGGTAGCCCTGCCGTACCTTCCCGACCTGGAGACCGGCCGGGAAGGAAAGGCGGAAACCCGGGATCCCGGCCGGTCGGAACCGGATCCCTCCCGGGCGGAAAGGCCCATCCTCTCCCCTCGCTTCTCCCTCCGCCCCTCCGGGGAGCCGCAGTTGCTGCTGTACCATACCCACATAACCGAGTCTTTTTTGCCCACTTCCCGGCAGCGCTATAGCCAGGACCTGGAGGTTACCGTGGCCAGGCTGGGGCAGGAGCTGGTAGAGCTGCTGCAGGGAAAGTACGGTTTCCAGGTTCAACATTGCCGCCAGGTGTTTGACCTTCCCCGCACCACCGCCTATGAGAGGGCCCGCCCCGCCATAAAGGAGATCTTGGCCGGGAACCCTGATATCCGGGTGGTGGTGGATCTGCACCGCGACGGGGTGCGGCGGGAGAGAACTACCGCCGANNGAACTACCGCCGTGATCAACGGCAAGGAAGTCGGCCGGGTCCTCCTGGTGGTGGGAACCCGGCATGACGGCTGGGAGGCCAACTACCGCTTTGCCCTGGACCTGCACCGGGAGCTGGAAGAACTGGCTCCGGGCCTCTCCCGCGGCGTTCTCAAGCAGAACCTGGTCTATAACCAGGACCTGCACCCCTGCTCTCTCCTGGTGGAGGTCGGAGGCCACGAAAACAGCCTGGAGGAATCCCTCCTGGCGGTACCCTACCTGGCCGAAGCTTTTGCCCGCACCTTTTATGACTTCTTCCCGGAAGGCTGAATAGGGTGGGGCTTTCCCGTTCATGTTAATAGCAGCAGGCTACTAACCAAGGGAACGGGAAGGACCGATGCGCTCTTTTTTGCTGATCACCTCTCAGCTTCTCCTTGCTTTGCTCCTGCTGTACGGAGGGCTGAACCTGGCGGAAAGGGGCCTGGCCGACCTGGCCGTCATCGAGAGGGAACCGGGGGCTTTCCTGGTCCGCTTCAGCCCCGGCGAAGGCTGCACCCTGGTCTTTGCCGGGAGATCGGTCGCCATCAACGGGGAAGAGATTGGCTCCTTTTTTGAACTCTGCCGGGACAGGCTTTCCCAGTGGATAACGGATTTCCCGGGCAAAATTTTTAAACGGGGAAATCTTGACAAAAGAACGGGAGGATGATATTTTTAAAGGGATGATTAGCACTCTAAGGGCGAGAGTGCTAACAAAAGGCTAGCGGGAGGGGGGTGGCCATAGGTGGAGGCGCTCAGCGAAAGAAAGCAGCGTATCCTGGAATGTGTCATCTCCGGTTATATCAGCACTGCCGAGCCGGTAGGTTCGCGGACCGTGGCCCGGACCAAGGGCATCGGCCTGAGTTCGGCCACAATCCGCAATGAAATGGCGGACTTGGAAGAGATGGGTTACCTGCTGCAGCCCCACACCTCCGCCGGTCGGATTCCCTCGGAAAAAGGCTATCGTTATTATGTAGATTATCTCATGGAAGCGGCGGATGTATCCGAAGAAGACCGGCGCATGATCAGCGAAGCGTTGAAGGTCGAGAAGATGCGCGAGGTGGAGCAGGTTATCTTAAGCGCCGCCCGGGTGCTTTCGGCCATTACCAATCAGACGACGCTGATCATGGGGCCGCAGTTCCAGAGAAGTGCTTTTCGGCAGATGCGCATTCTGCCCCTGGACCATAAACGGGGCCTGGTGGTGTTGATTACCGACACCGGTTTCATTAAAAACAAGGTGATCGATCTGCCCCAGTCTCTCAGTCCTGCGGAGCTCCACCAGGTGGTAAATTACCTCAACCAGAAGCTGTACGGCTTGCCCATAGACCAGGTTACCACCTCGCTGATCAACGAGCTCAAGCGGGATCTGTTCCGGCGCCTGGAGATCCTGGAGCAGGCTTTTCTGCTGCTGGAAGAGAGCCTGAAGGAAGAAGAGCATGTCCGGGTCTACCTCAACGGCACCACCAACATCTTGAACCAGCCGGAGTTTAAAAATGTAGAGAAGATTCGCCGTCTTTTTGCCCTCTTCGAGCAGGAGGAAGCCCTATTCCAGATCCTGGAGGACAGCACCGATTCGGAGGAAGTGGTGGTCCGCATCGGCTCGGAGAACACCCACGAGGACATCCAGGAGTGTACTTTGATTACTGCCTGCTACAAGATAAACCGGAAGACCCTGGGCACGATGGGGGTTCTGGGACCGACCCGGATGGATTATGACCGCGTTATTCCCCTGGTCCGGTGCCTGGTGGATCACCTTAACCGGATTTTAAGCAACTGATTGCTCTCGGGATGGAAACCCCGCGTATTATGTTAAAAGAGAGTTGGTGAAGGCAGATGGGCAAGCGGAAAAAAGTAGAGGAAGAGGCTTTGGAAAAGGAATTGAACCAGGAGTTGAGCCAGGAGGGCCCGGAGCAGCCGCCGGCGGCTGAAGGAGACGCCGGCGGTTCTAAAGAGGAAGGGATGGAGGAGCAGGCAAAGCAGCAGGAAACGGCGGCTCTTCCCGGAGAAGGGGCAGCGGAAGAACCTGGGGAAGCGGAGAAATCCGTGGAAAAGGAGAACTGGGAGCGGGAGAGGGAAGAGCTCATCAATCTCCTGCAGCGCAAGCAGGCCGATTTTGAAAACTTCCGGCGCCGGGTGAGGATAGACATGGAAGAGGCCCGGGAGTACGCCCTGGAGGATTTTCTGGGCAGGCTGCTGCCGGTAGTTGACAATATGGAGCGCGCCCTGCAGTCCCTCCAGGATATGCCGCCGGCTTACCGGGAAGGAGTGGAGTTGATCTACCGCCAGTTGATCCAGGTCCTGGAGCAGCAGGGAGTGGTCCCCATCGATGCGCTGGGCAAGCCCTTTGATCCCCGGTTCCACCACGCGGTTATGAAAACGGAAGAGGAGACGGTGGAGGAACCGGTGGTGGTGGAGGAATTTCAAAAAGGCTACCTGTATAAGCAGCGGGTTTTGCGGCCCTCCATGGTCAAGGTCGGCTCCGCTGCCGCTGCCGAACCCGGTGAGCCGGGGGACGGTCAGAACGAGTGATCCGGTTTTGTTCTTGGCCGATGCCCCTGAAACAGGGCAGCAACAGACGGCGGCGATAAAGCTGGATTTATCCATTACCGATACAGTTGGGCACTTAAATTTGCTTTGGACATAAGAAGGAGGGTTCCCTGTGGGAAAAGTCATCGGTATTGATCTGGGCACAACCAACTCGGTAGTAGCGGTGATGATGGGTAACGAGCCTGAAATTATTCCCAACGCGGAAGGCGGGCGCGTGACCCCTTCCGTGGTTGCTTTTACCAAGGACGGGCAGCGGTTGGTGGGCCAGGTGGCCAAGCGCCAGGCCATCACCAACCCGGACCGGACCATCACCTCCATCAAGCGGGAAATGGGCAGCAATTACAAGGTTAAAATTGATGACCGGGAATTAACTCCCCAGGAGATATCGGCCATGATTCTCCAGAAACTGAAGATGGATGCCGAAAACTACCTGGGAGAGAAGGTTACCCAGGCCGTTATTACCGTTCCTGCTTATTTTACCGATTCCCAGCGCCAGGCTACCAAGGACGCCGGTAAGATCGCCGGGCTGGAAGTGCTGCGCATCATTAACGAGCCTACAGCCGCAGCCCTGGCCTACGGCTTGGATAAAAAGGGAGAGCAGAAGGTGCTGGTTTTCGACCTGGGGGGCGGGACCTTTGATGTTTCCGTCCTGGAGCTGGGCGATGACGTGGTGGAGGTCAAGGCCACCAGCGGCAACAACCGCCTGGGGGGCGACGATTTCGACCAGCGGATCATCGATTATATCGCCGAAGAGTTTAAGAAAGACCACGGCATTGACCTGCGCCAGGACCGCATGGCGCTGCAAAGACTGAAGGAGGCGGCGGAGAAAGCCAAGATCGAGCTCTCCAGCGTGACCTCCACCAACATCAATCTGCCGTTCATCACGGCCACCCAGGAGGGGCCCAAGCACCTGGATATGACCCTGACCCGGGCCAAGTTTGAAGAACTTACTGCCGACCTGGTGGAGAAGACCATGGGGCCCACCCGGCAGGCGCTCTCCGATGCCGGCCTCACACCGGATCAGATTGACCGGATTATCCTGGTGGGCGGCTCCACCCGGATACCCGCCGTCCAGGAGGCCATCCGGCGGCTCCTGGGCAAGGAGCCCCATAAAGGGGTCAACCCCGACGAAGTGGTGGCCCTGGGGGCGGCCTACCAGGCCGGGGTGCTCAGCGGCGAGGCCAAGGATATCCTGCTGCTGGATGTAACTCCCCTCTCCCTGGGGATCGAGACCTTGGGCGGCGTCTTTACCAAGATTATCGAGCGGAATACCACCATACCCACCACTAAAAAGCAGATTTTCTCCACCGCCGCCGACAATCAAACCAGCGTGGAGATCCATGTGCTGCAGGGAGAAAGGGCCATGGCCGCCGACAACAAAACCCTGGGGCGCTTCATCCTGGACGGCATCCCGCCGGCACCGCGGGGTGTCCCCCAGATCGAGGTCAGCTTCGACATCGATGCCAACGGCATTGTGAAAGTTTCCGCCAAGGACCTGGGCACCGGCAAGGAGCAGCGCATTACCATAACCGCCTCCTCGGGCCTGGATCAGAGCCAGATCGAAGAGATGGTGCGCCAGGCGGAGAAGTATGCCGAAGAGGACAGGAAGCGCCGGGAGCTGGCCGATGCCCGCAACCAGGCCGATTCCCTGGCCTACAATGCGGAAAAGAGCTTGAAGGATCTGGGAGACAAGGTGGATCCGGCCAAGGCCGAGGAGATACGCCGGGCGGTGGCCGATCTGCGCAGCGTTGCCCAGGGGGAGGACCTGGAGAAGATCAAGCAGGCTTCCGAGAAGTTGACGGGATACCTGCACGAACTTTCCGCCAAGCTTTACGAGCAGGCGCAGCAGCAGCAGGCCGGGCCCTCCGGACCCGCAGGGGGGAAAGAGTCCCCCGCCGATGACAACGTGGTGGATGCCGATTACGATGTAAAAGACGGGGAAGGGAAATAAGGCGCGCCCGGCGCGGAAGAGGATGAGATAGATGCCCAAGAGAGATTACTATGAGGTTCTTGGGGTTAGCCGGGAGGCCAGCCCGGAAGAGATCAAGAAAGCCTACCGGCGCCTGGCCCGCAAGTATCACCCTGATTTCAACCCGAACGACAAGGACGCCGAGGCCAAATTTAAGGAAGTAAAAGAGGCCTACGACGTGCTCTCCGATCCCCAGAAGCGGGCCCAGTACGATCGGTTTGGGCATGCCGCCGAATCCTTTGGCGGGGCCGGGCCCCAGGGCTTCGGCGCCGATTTCGGGTTCGGCTTCGAGGATCTGGGCAGTATTTTCGAGAACTTCGAGAGCTTCTTCGGAGGGGGAGGCTTCGGGCGGCGCCGCCCGCCGGGCCCCGAACAAGGGGCCCACCTGCGCTATGACTTGGAGATCACCCTGGAGGAGGCCTACCACGGCGGAACCAGGGAGATCAAGATCCCCCGGACGGAAACCTGTCCCGACTGCCACGGAAGCGGGGCCAAGCCAGGAACCAGCCCGGAGACCTGTCCCGCCTGCCACGGCACCGGGCAGCAGCAAACGGTCCGGGAGACCGCCTTTGGCCGTTTTGTAAGCGTCCAGACCTGCAGTGTCTGCCGGGGGGAAGGAAAAGTAATCAAGGAACCCTGCCCCACCTGCCGTTCCCAGGGACGGGTGGTCCGGGAGAAGACCATCGAGATCAAGATTCCGCCGGGAGTGGACCAGGGCTCCCGCTTAAGGGTCGCCGGCGGCGGCGAGGCCGGTTTGCGGGGCGGCCCGCCGGGAGATCTCTTCGTGGTGATCAGCGTCAAGCCCCACAAGCTGTTCCGGCGGGAGAACGACGATATTATCCTGGAACTTCCCATCAGCATGGTCCAGGCCGCCCTGGGAGCGGAGGTGGAAGTGCCTACCCTGGATGGGCCCGTTACTTTGCGCATCCCTGAAGGGACCCAGCCGGGGACCACTTTCCGCCTTAAGGGCAAGGGGATGCCCCGCTTGCGCGGCGTAGGCCGGGGAGACCAGCGGGTCAAGACCAAGATCACCATACCGAAGCGGCTGAACCAGCGGCAGAAAGAGCTGCTGGAAGAGTTCGCCCGCCTCAGCGGGGAGAAGGTAAGCCCCGGCGAGCAAAAGGGATTTATCAACCGCTTTAGAGATGCTTTCGGCGGCGGCAAGTAGAGAGCCTTTTCCAGGGCGGGTTCCCGGCAGTTGAACAGCTTTTGCGGGCCCGCCAGGGAGAGGAGGTTAGCCCGGGAGGAGCCATGCCCCATTTTTTTTTGGAAGGCGAAAAGCTGGAAGCGGGCCGGAAGGTTCGCTTGAAGGAAGAGGATACTTTCCATGCCTACCGGGTGCTCCGCCTGCGCCCCGGCGATGAAGTTACCCTGGCCGACGGGCAGGGGAAGGCTTGCCGCGGGGTGATTGCCGCCAGCGGCGCTGCCGGCGTGGAGGTGCAGGTGACGGGGCCCTTTCCCGCCGCGGAATCCCCCCTGGAAGTAACCCTGGCTCACTCCTTGAGCAAGGGGGAGAAGATGGACCTGGTGGTCCGGCAGGCGGTGGAGCTGGGGGTCCGGCGCATTATCCCCCTGGTGACGGAACGCAGCGTTCCCCGGCTAACCCCCGACCGCGAAGAGAAGAGGCTGCGCCGCTGGCGCAGCATCGCCCGTTCCGCCGCCGCCCAGTGCCGCCGGGCTTTTTTGCCCCAGGTGGAGCGCCTCCACAGCCTGGCGGATTCCCTGGAATGGATTGAAGGCTGCCTGGCCCTGGTTCCCTGGGAAGAGGAGCGGGAGGCCGGCTTCATGGATCTAAGGGAACAGCCCTTTCCCGGGCCGGGGGCTGTTCTTGTTTTTATCGGTCCCGAGGGGGGCTTTTCCCGGGAGGAAGTAGAACTGTTAACGGGGGCGGGAGCGCACCGGATTCACTTGGGGCCGCGGATCCTGCGCACGGAGACGGCGGCGGTGGTGGCCCTGGCCCTGATTCAGGCCCGCTGGGGCGACCTGGGAGGTGGCAGAGCGTGAAAAAGAGGGTGGCCTTCTACACCCTGGGTTGCAAAGTGAACTACTGCGAAACGGAGTCCCTGGAGGCCCTGTTCCGGCAGGCGGGGTACACTGTTGCCGATTTCGAGGATGTGGCCGATGTTTACGTGATTAATACCTGCACGGTAACCCACTTGAGCGATCACAAGTCCCGCAAAATGATCCGCCGGGCCCGAAGGCGCAACCCCCGGGGGATCGTGGTGGCTACCGGCTGCTACGCCCAGGGTTTCCCCGAGGAGCTGGCCAAGATCGCCGGGGTGGACCTGATTGTGGGGACCCAGGGGCGGGAAAAGCTGCCCCAACTGGTGGAGTCCCTGCGGGAGGGCGCTCCCTTGAACCTGGTACGTCCCTACGGGGAAAGGCCTGCATTTGAAGTAATGCCCTACGGCGGGAAGCACCGCCGCACTCGCGGCTTTCTGAAGATCCAGGAGGGCTGCAACCGGCGCTGCAGCTACTGCATCATTCCCCTGGTCAGGGGCCCCCAGCGCAGCCTCCCTCCCCAGGCGGTCCTGGAGCGGGCCCGGGAGATGATTGCCGCCGGCTGCCGGGAGCTGGTGCTCACGGGCATTCACCTGGGCATGTACGGAAGCGACCTGGAGGGGGTCACCCTGGCTTCTCTGCTGCGGCAGCTGGAGAAGCTGGAGGGGCTGCTGCGCCTGCGCCTCAGTTCCCTGGAGCCCATGGATATTACCGGCGAGTTGGTGGAGCAAATTGCCCTTTCCTCCAAGATCTGCCCGCACCTGCATATACCCCTGCAGAGCGGGGACGACGCCGTCCTGGAGCGCATGAACAGGGGGTACCGGGCCGCCGAGTATGCCTACCTGATTCAGTGGCTGCGGCAGGAGCTGCCCGGCCTGGCCATAAGCACCGATGTCATCGTGGGCTTCCCCGGCGAGACGGAGGAGCAGCACCGGAACACCATGGACCTGGTGCGCCGGCTGAAGTTCAGCAGGCTGCACGTATTCAAATTCTCTCCCCGGCCGGGCACGGCGGCGGCGGAGATGGAGGGAGAGCCTCCCCCCTCCGTAAAAGAGCGGCGGAGCCGGGAGATGATCGCCCTGGGAGAAGAGTTGGCCTCCGCCTACCGGAAGAGAGCCGTGGGCAGCATCCAGGAGGTGCTGGTGGAGAAGGTGGTGCCCTACCGGCACGGCGAGGGTTTTACCCCCGATTATATCCGGGCCCGGGTGGCCCTGAAGGGCCAGGGGCGCCGCTGGCGGGGAAGGGAGATTAAAATGCTGGTACAGGGAGAGGAGAAGAACTTTATTTTTGGAACTCCCCTTCGCTAGACATAATTGGGGGGGCTCTGCATAGAAATATGTTAGAGTTCCACCGAAGGGGAGGTCTGATTGATGAATCGTTTCCTTGTCATTGAGGCCAGGCGGCTGCTGCCTCTTCTTTTTTTGCTGGTCCTGCTGGTAAGCCTCTCCATCTACGACAACTTTTTCCGCGCGGAGCAGCCGGTAGCGGGAACCGATGAACAATTGGAAAACCTGCTCACTTTTGTGACCGCCGACCGGGGAGAACTCTCCGCTCCCCCGACCTTCCGGGTGATCGCCACCCTGGAGGAATGGAAGCGGTTCAAGGAGAGCTACCCCGGCCTGCCGGATTATCCCTTCAACTCGGTCCATGAACTGGCCATTGGGGCAATTAACGGGGAGATAAAAAATATCCTTCTCTTCCCCCAGGAGGAGGACCTGGTCCAGGTTCAAGTCCGGGTAGAGAGCATCCCCCGGGCCTATCACGTGGTGACGGTGGAGCGGGAGAAAATAGGTCCCCGATCCAGCTGGCTTTTCCTGGATGAAAATGATCAGATCCTGGCGGAGGTGGCGCTGCCTTCGCCGGAGGAGGAAGCGCCGTCGGATTAGCCCAGGTTGTCGATGAAGACGGCCAGTTCCTTGAGGGAGCCCCGGTATTTGTACTCCGGCCGGTGATGGCCGCGCCGGAGAATAAAATCATCCACCAGGAAAGTATCCAGGCCGGCTGCAGCGGCGTTAAGATCTTCCACCACGTCGTTCCCGGCCATCAGGCATTGCTCGGGAGGGCAGCCGATCATCCGGGTAATCTCCAGGTAATACTCCGCGTGCGGCTTGCAGAAATGCATATTTTCGATGGAGGTAATCAGGTCAAAATCGTCGGCGGAGAGCCCGCCCCAGTCCAGGCGCTGCTCCACGGCAGTGCGAGGGAAGAGGGGGTTGGTGGCCAGGACCAGGATCAGCTTCTGCCGGCGGGCGGACTGGACAACCCTGGGCGCATCGGGGTGCGGCCGGCTCCATTTTCTTAAGCGGGGGAACTCTTCCTGGTAGAAGCGCTCCACCAGGGGGCGGATCCGGCCGTAGGGCAGCTGGAGGCGGCGGCAGAACTCATCGAAGAAGACGGCTTCATTGGTCCGCTCCGGATCCCGGTTATCGATCACGCTGTTTATGGCGGCGACCAGGTGCCGGGAGAAGTCGTCGCCGATGTTAAACCCGGCAAAATAGCCCTCCAGGCAGGCGACGAAGGCCGGGATAAACTGCAGCATATCTATTTCCAGCAAGGTGCCGTCCAGGTCCACCAGGAGAGCCCGGTATTTTTGCCCTTTCATGATTCCTCTTCCGAACCTTCGCTATTTTCGTCAATTTCGTCCAAGCCCAGCAGCTCCGGGTCAAAGACCTCCCCGGTAACCTCGGCGATGATCTTCTGGATATCCTGGAACAGGGTGAGCAGGCGGTGCTCCGCCTCCAGGAAGCGCCTGACGATTAAATTCAGGCTGATGATTTCATAAAGCTTCTTCATCTTTTCCACCTGCTCGGGAGCCAGGCTTATTCCCGAAAGCTGCTGCTTCTGCAGCTGGAGCTGCTGGCGGCGAAAGTCCAGGAGCATATTCTTGGCCGAGGGATCGTTTTTTAGCGCCTCCTGGGCTTCTTTATAATTTTTGTACTCCTCTGATTGGCGCAGGGCGGCGGCCAGAGCATGGACAGCGTTATAAGGGTTCATTATTGGGCACACTCCTTTCCATCGGCCAGGGGATAGGCGGCGTAGCGTTCCTCGATGAGACGGGCCATTTCCTCCAGGGCCAGGTCCAGGTTGGTGCAGTCCACCACCTTGAAGAAGGGGCGGCTCTCGGGGCGGGCGTCGTTGTAAAGGCGGTCGTAATAGTCGGTACAGAGGATTTCCGCCACCTGGTGATACTCTTCCGCCTCCAGCAGGCTGCACAGAAGCTCCACCTTGCCGGCGCCCAGGCGGCGGCGCAGGGATAAAAGCGCCTCCCGGATCTCCTCCACCACCTCCGGGGAGGGGGGTATGGCCAGGTAGTCCTCCAGGATGCGCTCCACCCGCACCGGCAGGGGTGCCGTCAGCAGCAGGTGCTTCCCTTCTTCCATGGCCCGGGTCAGGAAGGGAGGGAGGTGGATGTTGCCGATCCGCTTCCCTTCCCCCTCCAGGACCAGGTAGGGGGAATCTTTAAAGCGCTGCAGTTTCTGCAGCAGCAGGGCTTCAAAATCCCGCTGGGAACGGGGCTGAATGCCCACGGCACCGAAGACCGAGCCGCGGTGGCGGGCCAGACCTTCCAGGTCCAGGGCGGCGTAGCCTTTCCGGGCCAGGGCCCGGATCAGGGCGGTTTTGCCCACGCCGGTAAGGCCGTGCAGAACCAGGATCTCGCTCTGCAGGGAGAAATCCCGGAGCCGGGCATTGACATAACGGCGGAAAGCGCGGTAGCCTCCCCTCAGGCGCAGGGCCGGCACTCCCGCCAGGTTCAAGATCTGGTACAGGCTTAAGCTGCGCAGCCCCCCTCTCCAGCAGTAGATGAGCGGGGTTTTCGCGCCGCTGGCGGTGCGGATCTGCTCCACCAGCTCCGGCAGCTTGGGCGCGGCCAGGGCCAGGCCGGCCAGGCGGGCGGCCTTCTCTCCCCGGTTCCGGTAGATGGCTCCCAGCTCCCGGAACTGCCGGTCGTCGAATAAAGGGATATTTACGGCCCCGGGGATGGATGCCCTGCCGAATTCCGAAGGGGTGCGGACATCGATGAAAACCAGATCGTCCCGCTGGAGGGCTTCCTCTATATCCAGTTCCGGATGCATGAGCACGGGCCTCCCTTAGACTCTATTTATTATAGCTGATTCGCCTCGGGCCGCGCAACCGCGGGAGGTTCAAAGATAGTGTCAACTTTTTGTAGGATATTCTTTAATTGAAGACCACCCTAATTGGGTTTATA
>LFRQ01000095.1 GCA_001512835.1 Clostridia bacterium DTU022 | reverse complement strand
TCCGGCAGCCGTTTTGCCCTGTACTACGGCGACGGGGCCCGGCTGGAGCGGGCGCTGGTTAATTTCATGCTCGACCTGCATACCAGTGAGCACGGCTACCGGGAGGTCTTCCCGCCGTTCATGGTCAACAGCGCCTGCATGGTGGGAACCGGGCAGTTGCCCAAGTTTGCCGAGGATGCCTTCAAGGTGGAGAGGACGGATCACTACCTCATCCCCACCGCCGAGGTGCCGGTAACCAACCTGCACCGGGAGGAGATTATCGACGGGGATCGCCTCCCCATTTACTACGTGGCCTACAGCGCCTGCTTCCGGGCAGAGGCCGGGGCCCACGGGCGAGACACCCGGGGATTGATCCGCCAGCACCAGTTCAACAAGGTGGAGCTGGTCAAGTTTGTCCGGCCGGAAGACTCCGATGAGGAGCTGGAGAAGCTGGTCCGGGATGCGGAGCGCGTCCTGCAGCTGCTGGAGCTCCCGTACCGGGTGGTGCTCATGTGCACCGGGGACTTGGGCTTCGCCGCCGCCAAGAAGTATGACCTGGAGGTATGGCTCCCCTCGGCGGAGACTTACCGGGAGATCTCCTCCTGCAGCAACTTTACCGACTTTCAGGCCCGGCGGGCCTCTATCCGCTACCGCCCTGCCGCCGGCCAGAAGGCTGCTTTTGTCCATACCCTGAACGGTTCGGGCGTGGCCATCGGCCGAACCGTGGCGGCGATCCTGGAAAATTACCAGCAGGAGGACGGCAGTGTAATCATACCGCCGGTGCTGCGTCCCTATTTCGGGGGGCGGGAGGTAATCAGCCTCGAGAAGGCCTAGGCCTCTTTCCGGCGGAAGCGGCCGCCGCTGCCGGGGAGCGGCTTATTGACAGGGCAATCGCCAATGTGCTATACTTTGAGAGCACCCGGAGGGGTGTCCGAGCGGTTTAAGGAGCCGGTCTTGAAAATCGGTGACCCGAAAGGGCCGTGGGTTCGAATCCCACCCCCTCCGCCAAGAGAGTACGCGGAGAGATGGCCGAGTAGGTCGAAGGCGGTCGCCTGCTAAGCGATTAAGCGGGTTTATAGCCCGCTTCGTGGGTTCGAATCCCACTCTCTCCGCCACACATGCGCCCGTAGCTCAGTCCGGATAGAGTAACTGACTACGAATCAGGAGGTCGCAGGTTCAAATCCTGCCGGGCGCACCAGAAAGCAAGGACAGCATATTGAAGGCTGTCCTTTTTTTATCATCGACCCATGCATGATCCCTGTCAATCCGACTGCCGATTGCTTTTTCGGCAGGAATATCCTTTATCCTTATCTAATAAGTAGGTGCAGAAAATGCAGCTAATTCTCAATAACTAATTATTCATACTAGGGTGAAAGAGATGAGCCAGAATAACAACAACGCAATAGAGTCCCGCCTCTGGAGCGCCGCCGATGAACTGCGGGCCAACTCCAAGCTGAATTCATCCGAATACTCTGTCCCCGTTCTGGCTGATTTTTCTGCGCTATGCGGACTACAAGTTCTCCAATGCCGAGAAAGAACATTACCAGGATGTTAGGGTAATGGTTGTAGAATGTCTGCGCGGTAAATCCCCGGTGTTTGTAAAAGACGGTGCTGTTGAACGGTTTTATGTGCGTACCGGGGCAGCTACGATAGAACTGTCCGGCAGCCGGATGCAGGATTTTATTAGGCAGCGCTTTAGGAGTTGAAATAGCTCATGTTAAGTAGTTTTTCCGAAAACAGTCTGATTGAACAGCCGTCCATTGAGCTGCTTGCGGAAACCTTCTGGGCTTTTGAGCAACAACACCTGTTCTTCTTGCCAATTTGCGGAGCATGGTGCCGGCCGGCCGTCCCGGCCGGCGGGATTGCTTAATTTTAGCGGAAGGCCAGGTTTTCAATCTCGAAGCGGAATACCTGGGTGCCGTCTTCCTTGGTTTCCACCATGCCGATGACGGTCTGGAGGGTACCCAGATCGGCAAGGCGGCATTCATAAGTGATCTTATCGGGCGTCCCTGTTTTTATCTCCACGGCGTAAAGGGTTCCTTTTAGGGCGCCAAACTCCTCCTCTGAACTGCTTATCAGGCGGGCGTTCTCTCCCGGCTCCAAGAGGTACCGATCAATCCGGCAGCCGGCGGCCCGGGCAAAGGGCTTGACCATCTTATCCATGACCGCCGCCCCCGTTGCGGCGGCGTCCGCTGCCGGCACTATCTCCTCCATAAGGGCCAGCTGGGCCAGGCTGCCGTCCCGGGCCAGCCAGAGGATCATCTCCTGTTCATTGACATTGACGGCTACTTTTTCCGTGGTTTGGTCCCCCACGGTCTCGCTCCCCAGGAAGCGGTAGTAGAATATGGTCTCCTCATCCTCGATCGTGTAGCTTACCTTGAGCTGGCCGAACATGGCCACCAGTTCCGGAAAAGTGGCGGGCATCTTCCAGTTGCCCAGCTCCAGCAAGGCTTCCTTGCCGGACTCTTCCGTTTCTTCATCCCCTTCTTCTTCCTGAGGCTCATGGCTGCCGGGAGCGTCGCCGTTCTCCTCCTGACGGGTGTCCGGCGCCTCCTCGCCCTCCCGATCGCATCCGCAAGGCAAAAGTCCCAGGGCCAGAAGGGCAGCTAGCAGCAAAATGGAAATCTTTTTCACCGGTTGCGGCCTCCCCCCTAAAAGATTCGCAGATCACATCAAGGCTTCAGGGATCTTATGTCTACATTCCATAAAAAAATATGAAAATCCTTTTCGCTTCTCGGGAGCCGTCCCAACACAGCGGGAGCTCAAAGTCGGCCTTTCAAGAAGCTGCCGCCGGCGCAGTGCTGTTTTTAATTATGCCTGCCGCCTGAGGCGGTTGCCGTGGCCGTTTTCTTTTTAGTTAAGCTGTTTTGGCCCGATATGTTTTGGCCCGACCAAATAAAAGAGTGGCCGATTATGGTAAAATAAACTCATGGAAAGGAATGCTGATAACCGGGATCTTTACTTTATGAGGCTCGCCCTGGAGCAGGCGGCGGAGGCGGCCCGGGCGGGAGAAGTGCCCATCGGGGCGGTGCTGGCCAGGGGGGACGAACTTCTGGCAGCGGACCGCAACCGGAGGGAGGAACTGAAGGACGCCACCGCCCACGCCGAGATACTGGTGCTGCGCCGGGGGGGCCGGCTGTTGGGCGGCTGGCGCCTGCCGGGCTGCACCCTTTACGTAACCCTGGAGCCCTGTCCCATGTGCGCGGGCGCCCTGGTCCAGGCCCGGGTGGAGCGGCTGGTTTTCGGGGCCTGGGACCCCAAGAGCGGCGCCGCGGGGAGCCTCTATAACCTGGTGCAGGATGAGCGGCTTAATCACCGCCTGCAGGTGGAGGGCGGCCTCCTGGAAGAAGACTGTGCCGCCCTGTTGCAGGAATTTTTCCGTTCCCGGCGCGGCTAACGGCGAATGCCGGCGGCCGGGCGGGGAGGCCCGGGGCCCCGAGTCCCGGCGGGAAACTCAAGGCCCTTTAAGGGACTTTTTGCCGGAAGGCCTTCCTTAAGCAAAAAAGTCTTAAAAAGACCCGGCGAGGCATGATCGCATAAATAATGGGAGAACTCCGGCGGCCCAGTCTTGGGAGGAGTTGTCGCGGCGCCTTTACAAAAGTCCCTTGCCTGTTGTATTATAAACACGGAGAGATGGCTGAGCTGGTCGAAGGCGCTCGACTCGAAATCGAGTAGGGGGTGATGAGCCTCCTCGTGGGTTCGAATCCCACTCTCTCCGCCATTGAGTGGCAAGGCCCTCCTGAGAGGGCCTTTTTCATGCCCCCGGTGAAGCAAGGGCGGCGATCATGCCGGCTAGACGCCCGGGCTTGTTGCGATTATATAACCCTCGATGAAGCCCTCTTCCTTTTCTCCAAGGGGAAGCCCCGGAACTTGCCCGCCGGCCGTACCGCGAAAAGGCAAAGCGGCAGCGGCAATTTCAAGATCCCGGCCGGCATTTTTTAAGGCGCTATTCTGTCCCAAAAGATGCATTTGAAAAAGTAATATGTTATTATGTATCTATAGGAATTTTCTATGGCAGTGCTGGGAAGGTTTAATCTTGGCCCCCTGTTGCTCTGATCAGGACAGTGCGGGAACTACTAATCTTGAAAAGGAGGTAGAACAAGTGCCCCAAGAGTTTAAGCCCGG
This sequence comes from Clostridia bacterium DTU022, assembly GCA_001512835.1. Lineage (GTDB taxonomy): Bacteria > Bacillota > Dethiobacteria > DTU022 > DTU022 > DTU022. The sequence continues at coordinate 52,167 of LFRQ01000095.1, read as the reverse complement.
ATGTCAAAGGCCGGAAATCAAGAAGAAGGATACCGGTGGCGCACCCGCGGAAGTTCAGAACCCCCCCGAGGAGGTTGAACAAAAGATGATCAGAGTAGGAAAACCGGCCCCCGATTTTACGGCGCCAGCATATTATAAGGGCAAATTTGTAATGACCAGTCTCTCCGAGTACCTGGGCAAGTGGATACTTTTATGTTTCTATCCCGGGGATTTCACTTTTGTCTGAGCAACGGAAATCTCAGCAGTTGCTGAGAAGTACCCGGAGCTTCAGAAACTGGGCGTGGAAGTGCTGTCGATCAGCGTGGACAGCATTTACGTACATAAGATGTGGAACGACCACGAGCTGTCCAAGATGGTAGAGGGAGGCATCCCCTTCGCCATGTTGTCGGACCAGGACGGCAGCATTGGCAAGCAGTACGGCATTTATGACCCCGATGCCGGGGTAGAGACCCGGGGCCGGTTTATTATCGATCCCGACGGCGTTATTCAGGGCTTCGAAGTTTTAACGCCTTCGGTAGGAAGGAATGTTAGCGAGACTCTGCGCCAGATCCAGGCCTTCCAGTTGGTCAGGGAATCCAAGGGCACCGAAGCGACGCCTTCCGGATGGCAGCCGGGGAAGAAGACCTTAAAACCGAATCCCGGGCTGGTGGGCAACGTGTGGAAAGAATGGAAAGTGAGCGATGCCTTTTAGAATTGCGGAGCGCGAAATTCCTAGGAAGTAGAGAAAACCAGCGCGGGCCGGCTTTGCGGCCCGCGCGTTGTGTACGCAAGGCCGCACGGGTTGTTCGGGCCCGTGTCCGGCCTTTGCTTGAAGAGTCCATGGTGGCACAGCGCGTGCGCAGGGCCGCGCCGTTGATGGCAGATTGTGGCCTAAATGTGTTATTATTTTTAACGGAAGGCGGCTTTCCCTAAGAGGGAGCAAGATATAATTCAAACGGCGCCCATGAGGAGGTTCGCGCGGATGAAACTGATCTACCGGGGAAAAACCAAGGATGTATATCTCCTGGAGGACGGCAACTATCTTTTAAAGTTTAAGGACGATGTTACGGGGGAGAACGGGGTTTTTGATCCCGGTGCCAATACCGTAGGATTAACCATGGAAGGGGCCGGCAGAGCCGGTTTAAGATTGTCCAAAATGTTTTTCGAGAAGTTGAAGGCCCGGGGGATTCCCACCCATTACATCGATGCCGATATTGAAGCGGCGACGATGACCGTGCTGCCGGCGGAGGTATTCGGGAAAGGAGTGGAGGTGATCTGCCGCTACCGGGCGGTGGGAAGCTTTTTGCGCCGCTACGGCGGGTACGTCCAGGAAGGGCAGCCCCTGGATGCTTTTGTGGAGATTACCCTGAAGGATGACCAACGGGGAGATCCGCCCATTACCGACGAAGGGCTGGCCATGCTGGGCATCCTCTCCCTGGAAGAGTGCCGGGAAGTGAAACGGTTAACCAGGGAGATAAGCGCCATCATTAAAGAGGAACTGGCGGAAAAAGGCCTGGAGCTCTATGATATCAAGCTGGAGTTTGGCCGGGCCGGAAAAGATGGCCGCATCATCTTGATTGACGAGATATCCGGGGGAAACATGAGGGTGTATAAAGACGGGGTTTTTGTGGAGCCCCTGGAACTGGAAAGGCTGATGCTGGATAACGGCTGATTAAGGCCTGGCAGCCCCTCCATTAAACGCCGGACGTTCCAAGTCCGGCGTTTTTTGTGTACAGGCTGGGGAATGAAGGGACGGCGGCCGGGGGTTTATTTTAAAGCGGATGGGGCATAATAGAGTTTTGATCTTTAAGCGACCCGGGCGGATCACGGCCGATGGCACCGGCCGCCAAAAAGAGAAAAAGATACCGGGGAGATTGGGAGAGAGGAGAAATGAGGAGGAAGATAGCATCCCGGTGCCGCTATTTGGTGGTGGCGGGGTTGAGTGTAACCCTGGCCTTGTCCCTGTTCCAGCTTTCCCAAGTGAAGCGGGAGCGGGAGGCCATGGCCCGGGTGATTAGCGAATTAACCGCCACCCGGAGGGAATACCTGGAGCTGATGGAGCAACTGCAGGAATATGAACGGGAGTTGCGGCAGCTGCAGGAGCGCAACAAGGCCCTGGAGCAGATGCTCTTCCACAGGGCCCGGACTTACCGCATCGTCACGGAAAGGCTTTATGCCGGCCCCGCAGGCTCGGGGCTGCCCTCCCGGTGGAGCGGTGAAGGGGCCAGGGAGCCGGTCACGGCGGTCACCATGCCGGTAAAAAGCCGGTCGGGTTTTACGGCGGAGGATTTTGAGAAGGCGTGGCGGCATTTTAAAGCCTCCCAGCTGGAGGGCACGGGAGCGGCTTTCATAAAAGCCGAGGAAGATTACGGCATCAATGCCCTGGTACTGGCGGCCATTGTGGTGCACGAGTCCAACTGGGGCAACTCTTCCCTCGCCAGGACCAAGAACAACCTGGCCGGCTTGGGGGCCTATGACGGCAGCCCGTACCGGTCGGCGATCACTTTTTCCCAAAAAGCGGAGAGCATCTATTTCCTGGCCGAGCTTCTGGACCGCCACTATCTTACCCCGGGAGGAAAGCACTATAACGGTCCTCATCTGGCGGCTATCGGGAAAAAGTACGCTTCGGATCCCCGCTGGGCCATCAAGGTTGCGGCCAAGATGAAGCAGCTGGCCACCGTGGTGGTGGAGCAACCGGCCGCGCTTCTGGCTTTCGGGGAGTAGAGGCAGGGGAGCGGGCCCAAAGAGAGGCCCTCTCCTTTTTTTTTGGGGGCCAGAGACGGGGAAAATCTGCCTGCGAAGGGGCCATTAACAGCAGCAGGCCGCCAAAACAACGATTTTCCACAAGGAAAGCATTGAATCGAAAGCGACGACATGTTATACTGCAAGTACAACGGTTGCTGTAAAAAGCGGTTCCCTTTCCCAGAAGGAACGACCGCCAGCAAGCATCGACACGGAGAGATGGCTGAGTTGGTCGAAGGCGCTCGCCTGGAAAGCGAGTAGACGGGGCAAAACCTCGTCTCGTGGGTTCGAATCCCACTCTCTCCGCCATTTTGACCTTGGCCGTGCTAGACGGGGAGGTAGCGGTGCCCTGAACCCGCAATCCGCTAGAGCGGGGTTGAATCCCTGTCCGCGGTTTCGTCTCTTCAGGGTTAGCACCGGGCAAGTAGTGACGAGGGCCTGGTCCCGTGCGGCGCAAGCTTATGAACCCCGTCAGGTCCGGGAGGAAGCAGCGGTAAGTAAGTCCTTGCGGGTGCCACGGGGGCGCCGGGCCGGAGCCAACTACCCGGCCGGCACTTGGGGAGCGGAAACAAAGACAGGTGCACGGCCATAATTTATGTACCCCGCCTTTTTGGTTTATTTGCCGGGGTTCTTTTTGCAGCAATCGCCGAGGTGGTCTGGAGGATGGCTTACCTGAGTCTTTACCGGCGCTGGCGCCCTACCAAATTCGGGGAGATGATGGGCCAGGAGCATGTTTGCCGGACTTTAAGCAACGCCCTTTCCCAGGGGAAGCTGGCCCACGCCTACCTGTTCTGCGGTCCCCGGGGCACGGGGAAAACCACGGCGGCCAAGATTTTGGCCCGGGCGGTCAATTGCGAGCGCTACCCGGCTCCGGAGCCGTGCGGCACCTGTACTTCCTGTCGCAACATCGCCGCGGGGACCTCCCTGGATGTAATTGAGATGGATGCCGCCTCCAACCGGGGCATCGATGAAATTCGCGAGCTGCGGGAGCGCACCCGCTACGCCTCCGCCGAGAGCCGCTTTAAGGTATACATAATCGATGAAGCCCACATGCTTACCAGCGAAGCTTTTAATGCTTTCTTAAAAACCCTGGAAGAACCTCCTCCGGGGGTTATCTTCATTTTGGCGACGACGGATCCGGCCCGGCTGCCGCCCACGATTATCTCCCGCTGCCAGCGCTTCGATTTTCACCTCTTAAGCGTGGGGCAAATCCGCCAGTATTTGCACCAGGTAATGGTCCAGGAAAAATGGCAGGCTGAAGACGAGGCCCTGTACCTGATGGCCCGCCTGGCCGAGGGATCTATGCGCGACGCCCTGGGCATTCTGGAACAGTGCCAGGTTTTTGGGGTGGACGGCATTACGGCGGAGCAGGTGCGTTCCGTTACCGGGGCTGCCAGGGTGGAAGCCATGGAGCAGTTTGTGGAAGCTGTGGCCGCCAACAGCCTCTCCAGGGGCCTCCAGGTCCTGGCGGAAGTGATCTACAGCGGGCGGGATCTGACTCTCTTCATCAGGGACCTGACTTTCATCTTTAGCCGGCTTCTTCTGGGAAGGGAGGCGGCCGCGGAGGAGAGCTATTTCGGCTTTGAAGCAATCCTGGAGCGCTACCGGGATCGCTTTCCGGCGGCGGCGCTGTACGAGGTAATCGAAATCCTGTACCAGGCCGGAGGAGAACTCCGGCAGGGGCATTTCCCCCAGTACATCCTGGAAGTAGCCTTAATCCGGATCATGCGGGCTGTGCATGGGAGCCCGGATAAAGGGGCGGCCGCGGAGGCTTCTTCGGCCGGCTCCTTGCCGGAGCAGGATGCCGGGGCGCCCCCTTCTTCCCGGCGGACGGCGGCCCCCAGCCCGCGCCAGGAGAAGGGGAAGAAAGAGGACGCTCCCCCGCCGGCAGAGGAGGCGCCCCCGCCGGGGGACCTGCTGGAGCAGTGCCGGCGGGATTGGGACAAAATACTGCAAGAAGTGAAGAAAAAGCAGAAAAGCACCTGGGTGCACCTGGCCGGCGCTGCGCCGCACCGTTTCCGGGGCGAAGAGCTGGTCCTGGCTTACGACCCGGGCTCTTTTCTCCATCAGGAGAGAATTATGGAGCAGGGGCACCGGAAGGTGGTGGAACAGGTCTTGAGTCGCCTCTACAAGAAGGATATCCGGATCAAGGCCATTCTGCTGCCGCAAAACGATTCCCCGGGGCAGCCGGCCGAGGAGTTGCCGGAGCCCGAGGACGATCTGTTTGACGAGGCGGTAAAGCTTTTTTCGGGAGAGGTATTCGATGCTCAGGAAAAGGAGGCCTAGACGGTATGAAGGGCGGCATGGGTATGGGTAATATGGGTAAAATGATGAAGCAGCTCCAGAAGATGCAGAGCCAGATGGCCAAGGTCCAGGAGGAGATAGCCGAAAAGGTTGTCGAGGGCAGCAGCGGCGGAGGAGCCGTCCGGGTGGAGGTCAACGGCCAAAAGGAGCTGCTTTCCGTCAAGATCGATGAAGAGGTTCTCAGCCAGGATAACCGGGAGATGCTGGAGGACCTGATACTGACGGCGGTAAATGAAGCCTTGCGGAAGGTGGATGAGATGATCGCCGCGGAGATGCAGAAGGTGGCCGGTTCTGTGAAACTTCCTCCCGGCTTGTTTTAAGGCAGGGTTCGTAGAAGCATGGCCCATCATCCCGAAGCATTGGAGCAACTAATCGAAGCCTTCCGCTTATTTCCAGGAATCGGCCTCAAAACGGCCCAGCGGCTCTCTTTCTACCTGCTGGGCCGTCCCCGGGAGGAGGTGGTCTCCATCGCCCGGGCGATGGTAGAAGCCAAGGACAGGCTCCGCTTTTGCAGCAACTGCGGCTGTCTCACCGAGGCGGATCCCTGTACCTTTTGTACCGATCCCCGGCGGGACCGGTCCCTGATCTGCGTCGTGCAGGAAGCCCGGGATGTCTTTATCCTGGAGCAGACCGGTCAATACCGGGGCCTTTACCACGTTCTGCACGGTGCTCTCTCCCCCCTGGACGGCATCGGCCCCGAGGAGTTGCACCTGGAGAAGCTGGTGCGCAGGGTGGAAGAGGGCGAAGTCAAGGAACTGATTATGGCCACCAATCCCAACGTGGAGGGGGATGCCACGGCGGCCTATATCGCCCGGTTGATGAAGCCCTACGCCGTCAAGGTTACCCGGATCGCCTTCGGCCTGCCGGTAGGAGGGGATCTGGAGTATACCGACGAGCTCACCTTGGGCCGGGCCCTGGAAGGACGACGGGAGCTGTAAGGCGCTTCCGCCCCCGATTACTCGTGCACAACGGTTTCGTCATCGAAGATATACTCCCAGCAGGTGGCCCCGTGGACGGGGGAAACCAGGTCAGCCCGCTCCAGGGTGCACAAGCCCTCCCGCTGGTACTTGCAGTTTTCGTTGCAGGGATGCTCTTTCGCCATAAGGTTTCTCCTTTCTGCTTTCATGAGCTTATCCTTAGCTTCCCCCGGCGGGGAAAAAACATGAGGGGGAGCGGCTCTTGGCCGCCCCGGGCCCGGGGGTAAAATCGACCTGGCCTAATGGCTGGGGGCGGCCGGGGGGAGGCAAATTCCCCTCAGGCGTGGGACACCCTGGTTAAGAGCAAAGACTGCCCTGTACGGGGGAGCTATTTCGCCGGCCAGTCCGGATTGGCGGGGTTTTTCCGGATATCTGCCCGGCGGGAAAGGAAGAGTTTTAAAAGCGGCCTTTTGTAAGCATTATAAATAAGGGGGATCCTATGGAATTTCAAGAAGTGGTCAGCCGGCGGCGCAGCATTCGCCGCTTCAAGAAAGAGCCCATCGCCAAGCCCCTTGTGGAGGAACTGCTCTCCTGCGCCATCAAGGCGCCCAGCGCCGGCAACGTTCAGCCGTGGTTCTTTATGGTCATTACCGACCCCTCCTTCAAGGAGAAGCTGGCGGCGGCGGCGCTAAATCAAAGCTGGATGGCCCAGGCGCCGGTCATCATCGTTGTTCTGGCGGACCTGGACCGGGCGGCGGCGGCCTACGGAGAAAGAGGGGTTCATCTCTATGCTCTCCAGGACACCGCCGCGGCGATTCAGAACCTGCTCCTGGCGGCGGTTGACGCCGGGCTGGGGGGCTGCTGGGTAGGGGCCTTTTCCGAGAGGCAGGTGGCGGCTATTCTGGAGCTTCCGCCATCAAAAAGGCCCGTGGCCCTGGTCCCCCTGGGCTACCCGGCGGTGGAGCCCCGGGGGGCTGCCGGCCGGCGTCCCCTTCGGGAGGTCGTCTCCTACGACTACTGACCGGGACTGAAGCAGCATTTTTATAGCCCAAGATCAGAACCCCCTCCGGTGGCCAGGAGGGGTTTTTTTTGCTCGTACCCCGCATAAATAAAGTAAGTACAGGACAGTACTAGTTTTTATATTCCGAGCATATGCATATAGAGGAGGGGGGTTCTGATGCTTAAAGAGTTTTCCGCGCTGGTATCTTCCCTGGCGAGCCGGGTGTTTTCGGGAGAGAAAACCCCTTCGCCCCGGAGGGAGGAAGATCTCTTCTCCCTGGTGGACCAGGCCCGGCGGGAGTGGGAAGATGCCAAGAGCAGGTTTAACCAGATTGCCGATCCCGACCTGGTGGACTACGCCATTTACGACATGGAGGCGGCGGAGCGGCGCTATGTCTACCTGCTGAAGAAGGCCAGGGAGGAAGGCTTTCATCTGGAACGTCTTAATTAATCGTTAACGGCGGAGGGGAGCCCATTGACCAGCCTGCCTGACTGGAACCTTTTGGCGGCGGCGGTCTTCGCTATATTTGTCCTCTATTTTTTGTCGCGCATGTTTTACCGGCCTTTGCAGATAATACTAAAAGCAGGATGCCGGCTCCTGCTGGGGGGTGCCGCCATCCTTCTGTTCAACCTGGTGGGGGCCTACTGGGGAATAACGGTGGGGTTAAATATTTATAGCACCCTGATTGTAGCTTTAATGGGCCTCCCGGGGCTGGGCATGCTGATTGCCCTCACTTTTATTGTCTAACGGAGGGATCAAGAAGGTTCCATGAAGGAAGCCGTGGAGGGGGAAAAACGGGCCTTCATGTCCGGCAATGAAGTTGTGGCCTGGGCGGCTTTGGCTGCTGGAGCCGATTTTATGTACGGCTATCCCATAACCCCCCAAAACGAGATCATGCACTACTGGCGGAGGCTGGCGCCGGAATATGGGCGGGGTTTCCTTCAGACCGAGGACGAACTCTCCGCAGGGTTTGCCACCATCGGGGGGATTTTAAGCGGCAAGGTGGCTTTTTCCGCCACCGCCGGCCCCGGAACAGTCCTTTTTCAAGAGCCCCTCAGCATGGCGGAGATGATGCGCATCCCTCTGGTGGTGGTGATTCAGCAGAGAGGCGGCCCCTCCACGGCCACGGTAATCTATTCCCAGCAGGAGGTAACCCTGGCCTGCTTCGGCGGGAATGGCGAGGGGCTGCGCCTGGTCTACTCCACGAGCAGCCACCAGGAGCTCTATGACTATACCATCAAGGCTTTTCACCGGGCTTGGCGCTACCGCTTTCCCACCCTGGTTTTGGGGGACGGCTACCAGGCCAAGATGCATGAAGCCTTGACCCTGTACAACCCCCAGGAGAGGGGCTGGGGGAAGGTGCCCGCGGAGCCCATCCTGGGCCTGGATCGGAAAGGGTCGGTGCGGCACCTGCGCAACACTTTTAGCGTGGAGGAAGAGCTGGCGGAAACCCTGCGAAGAAGCCTGGCCGACTACAGGAAGGCGGCGGAAGAGTTAGTGGAATACGAATTCCTGGGCGAATGGGGAGGAGAACTGCTGGTGGTGGCCCACGGCATTGTGGGCCGGGCCGCCCGGGCGGCCGTCCGGGGGCTCCGGGCGGAGGGGCGCCGGGTCAACTTCTTCCGCCCCATCACCCTGCGGCCTTTCCCAGGACAGGCCTTCCAGGAGGCGCTGCGAGCCAGCGGCGGCGCCCTGCTGGTGGTGGAATCGGCCCAGGGGCAGCTGGGACGAATCATTAAGGAGGCCCTGGCGGAGGAGGAATCCGGCAGTTTCCAAACCCTATACCGCCCGGGGGTGGGGATTACCGCGGAAGAGATCATGGAGGCGGTTCCGCTATAAGAAGCTTTCTTTAAAGAAATGGAGGAGGCGGTCCCGCGGTGAGCGAACTTTCCATGCCCCGATCCTGGAACCGGGAAAGCAAGCCGCACCGCTTTTGCCCGGGGTGCGGCCACGGGCTGGTTTTAAAGGCCCTGGGAGAGGCTCTGGACCAGCTGCAACTGAGCCGGCGGACGGTCTTTGCTTGCGATATTGGGTGCTCCCTGCTGGCCTGGGATTTTTTTGACGTCGATTCCCTGCAGACCCATCACGGGCGTACTATTCCGGTAATGGTGGGGTTAAAGCGGGCCCAGCCCGAACAGGTGGCGGTGGCTTACACCGGCGACGGGGGAGGATACGCCATCGGGCTGCAGCACCTGATCAGCGCCGCCGTCCGGGATGATGCGATAACGGTGATCCTGGTCAACAATACCACCTATGCCATGACCGGCGGGCAGATGGCCCCCACCACCCTTTTGGGGCAGAAAACGGAGACCACCCCCTTCGGCCGCGACCGGGAGGAGACGGGCCTCCCTTTTAAAGGACCCGAGGCCCTGGCCGCCCTGGCTTCCCCGGAGGCCTATATTGCCCGGGGAACGGTATCCAAAATCAAACCCCTGACCAAGCTCCTGGTTAAAGCCTTGCAAAGGCAGCTGGAGGGGCACTTCTCCTTTGTAGAGGCCCTCTCCACCTGCCCCACCAACTGGAGGACCAATGCCCGGGAGACCTGGGGTTTTCTGGAGCAGGTCATGAGCTCCTATTACCCCGTGGGCGAATTTCCCGCCGGGGCCGGAGCCCGGGAGGAGGCGCAGCTAACTTCATGAGAAGCTGGAAAATTGTCGTGGCCGGGGAAGGGGGGCAGGGGGTGCAGGCCCTGGCCCAAACCCTGGCCCTGGCGGCCTACCACGGGGGGCTGGAGTCCCTTTACATACCGAATTTCGGCATCGAGCAGCGGGGCGGGGTCTCTCTGGCCATGGTGCAACTCTCCGCCGCCCCCATCGGGGCGCCCAAATTTCAAATTGCCGATCTTATCGTCGCCCTTAGCCCTCGCTCTTACCGCCGCTGCTTTCAACACCTGGGTCCCGAGACCATGGTTCTGTATGACAGCTCCCTCATGGAGCCCCCCCGGGTGGAGGACCAGGTGGTGGGCCTGCAGGCCTACGATACCATTGCTCCCGAAGCTTTTGCCGAAAGGGTGGGGAGACACCCCCGCCGGGAGGAGAGCCCGCCCCCGGGGCGGCGCTTGATTGCCATACCTGCGTCGGACCTGGCCCGGAAACATCTTCATCCCCGGGTATTCAATATGATTGTCCTGGGCGCCATCGGGGCGATTACGGGCATGGTGGAGCTGGAACTGATCAAGGAAGCCCTGGCGAAGAAATTGGACCGCCGTTTTGCCAAGGATCCCGACTTGAAGGAGAACAATTTCAAGGCTCTGGAGTTGGGCTGGGAGAAAGGAACCCAGGCGGCAAAAGAAGCCGCCGTGGGAGCGGAGGTTTGAGCCATGGGAAAAACTTTCCGCCGCCTGGAAAGCAAAGGGAAGAAGGCCGTATTTGCCGTATCGCCGGAGCTCTGCAAGGGATGCGGCCTGTGCATAGAGAAATGTCCTTCCCAGGTCCTGGACTGGTCGGATATAATCGGGGTTTACGGGACGCCCATCGTGGAACCCAAGCGCATGGAGCGCTGTACCGGCTGCCGGATTTGCCAGCTGCTTTGCCCCGATGCCGCCATCGACATTATCCGGGATAATAAAAAAGAGCAAAAAGAAGGCGAGGGGGCAAAAGGGATGACGTCGGCGGCGTCGAAATGACCTGGAGCCTCCCCCTTTTGGGCGGGAAAGAGAGGCTTTCCATTCCGAGCCGGAGGGCTTCTTTTTTTGTCCCTTTTTCCTGCCTAGCGCTGCAGGGAGGCTTTCATAGCCCCCAGGGCCAGGGCGGGCAGGTGGGCGTAGTCTTCGGTAGGCAGGTAGGAGGCGGCCCGGGCGTCGAAGAGTATGTTGGCGGTGGGGGCAAACTCGTCGTCTCCCGGCCAGAGCACGAAAGCCAGGGGGACCCGGGGCAGGACGGGAACAACCATGCCCGGCTTGCCCATGGGGGCGCGATAGCCTCCCAGGGAGAGAGCCGCCTGTTCGAACAATTCCGGCTGGTAGCCAAAAGCCTGGAGGAAGGGGATTACGGCTCTTCGTTGAAAAGGTTCCATGTAGATCTCTCCCCCGGGCAGGTGCCGGTAGGAGATCCATTCGCCCGTCAGGGGCGTGCCGTCGGCGGTAACCAGGTAGTGCAGGAGGATAATATTGTGATAGAGAGGGGCTTCGCTGCCGCCGAGGTAGGCTTTCCCGGAGGCCGGGTCGACCCGGTAGTCCTGGTTCAGAAAAGGCACCTCCAGGCAGCCTTCGGAGTGGTAGGTGCAGCCGGCCTGCCGGGCGGCGGCGGCGGGATCCAAGCGGGCAAATTTTTCCGCGGCCTGCTGGAAGGCCACCTCCAGGTTGAGATAGCTGCCTTTCTTTTTCACGGGAACCACCTCCCCTTGTTCTTTTTAATGATACCATAAATCCGATAATTGCCATAGATAGGAGGAGAAGCCATGCCCGCCAAGATCTACTTGGTCAGCGCCTGCTTGCTGGGCATTAACAGCCGCTACGACGGGGGGGATAACCGCTCCGAAAAGGTTCTGGAATTCTTAAAAGGCCGCCATGCCGTGCCCGTCTGCCCGGAGCAGCTGGGGGGGCTGCCCACTCCCCGCCGGCCGGCGGAGATCTGCGGCGGCGGCGGCAAGGAGGTTTTGGAAGGCGGGGCGGCGGTCAGGTGCCCGGACGGCACCGACGTTACGGAGGCTTTTATTCGGGGAGCGGAGCAGGTGCTGCGGATCGCCCGGCTGACGGGGGCCCGGGAGGCAATCTTGAAATCGGGGAGCCCCTCCTGCGGCCGGGGGTGGATCAAGGACGGCAGCTTTACAGGTTCCCGGAGGCGGGGCGACGGGGTAACGGCCGCCCTGCTGCTGGCAAAGGGCTGTACGATCTACGATGAAAACTCTCTCCCCGAGGACTAGCGGCCCGTACCGGGCGGTTGTCTCTTTTTAACTTCTGGCACCCTTAGTTTGCGTCCTCTTGCAAAAAAACGGCGATGGCCCGGTTGACCTGCTCCGGCGCCTCCAGCATAACCATGTGCCCGGCCCCCTCCAACTCCACCAGCTGGCTCCGGGGAATGGTCTGGTGCAGGTAGCGGCTGTACTTAACCGGGGTAAGGCGGTCCTCGGTGCCGCATATAATGAGGGTCGGCGCTTCTATCTCCGGCAGCCGGTCCAGCCGGTCGAAGCGGTCGCAGGCGGTAAAGTCGGCCGCATAGACGGCAGCGGGGGTCTCCATCATTTGGCGCTGAGCTTCTTCCTGGAGCCGGGCTTCGGCCAGGGGGCCGAAGGCAAAGCTGAAGAGGGAGGGGGAGACCCGTCCGGAGGAGAAGGTCTCCAGGACGGCGGGGGCTACCCGGAGCCGCCCTCCGGTGCCGATGAGGATCAGCTTCTCCACCCGTTCCGGGTATTGCAAGGCAAAATCGATGACCACGGCCCCACCCATGGAATGCCCTCCCAGGACCGTCTTTTCCAGGCCCAGGGTGTTGCAAAAGGCTAAAAGAAACTCCCGGTAGACCTCCACAGCATCGGCGGGATCGCCTTCGGAATGTCCGTGGCCGGGCAGGTCAACGGCGATAACCTGCCCGAAGTTTTTGAGACCCTCCAACTGAAAAGCCCAGTGGCGGCTGCTGCCTCCCGAACCGTGGCAAAAAAGGAGAACCGTTCCTTTGTCCCGGCCCGTGCAGGCGTAATGGACGGCTGTTTCTTTCACCTTCACAAAGGGCAAGGCCCGCACCCCCTTAAAACGGCTGCTATTACTTTCTACATCTTACAGTTAATACCTTCCCGGTAAAAATTTTTCTTGACCCGGGGGAGTGGCTTTGTCTCATCCTGGTGAACCCTAGACCTCCGACCCGCCAAGGGGAGACGCCGAAATGGTTGTATACCGGAACAGATCATCGGGGCGGCCCCCTTGATCTGCCCGTTCTTTTGATATAGCCAAGAAAACCGTTTCTTAACCTAATTAGGGAATAAGCCAAAAGGTACTTCCCTTTGATCGGCACGGTGGGGATATTTCCAGGAGCAGCCCTTCTCCTTTAAACATGGTGCTTCCGGCGCGAGCAACCAACTATTGCTTCCGCTTTGTGGGTCGACGGCCGGGGAAAAGGTTACCCTAAAAGTGCTTGATCTGGGCTGCGAAAATGTCACCCCGTTCAGACCGCTTGCCGGGTGACCATATCCCAGGCCGATAACACCTGCTTCCGGCTTTGTGTTGACACTAGAGTAGCGGTTTGTTATGATCATTTAAATAATTTATCACGTTAGCACAAGACTTTTATTTTTATAGATAAGGGAGGAATCTGCCATTGCCCAACGACAAATTTGCCCGGGAAGGCCTGACCTTTGATGATGTGCTGCTAATACCCGCCAAATCAAAAGTTTTGCCCCGGGATGTGGATGTATCTACCCGGGTTACCCGCGAGATCAAGCTTAACCTCCCTTTAATCTCCGCCGGTATGGATACGGTTACCGAGTCCCGGATGGCCATCGCCATGGCCAGAGAGGGCGGGCTGGGAGTTATTCACCGCAATATGAGCATAGAGAAGCAGGCGGAAGAGGTGGACAAGGTAAAGCGTTCGGAGCACGGAGTTATTACCAACCCCTTCCGGCTCTCGCCCGAACATACCCTTAACGATGCCGCCGCCCTGATGGAGCGCTACCGCATCTCCGGCGTTCCCATTACCGTGGGGGAGCGCCTGGTGGGCATCATTACCAACCGCGATTTGCGTTTCGAAAATGATTATACCAAGCCCATCGGGGAAGTGATGACCAAAGAAGGGCTGGTGGTTGCCCCCGAGGGGACCACCCTTAAGGAAGCCCAGGAAATAATGCGGCGCCACAAGATTGAGAAGCTGCCCATTGTCGATGACGACTTCAACCTTAAAGGCCTGATTACGATTAAAGATATCGAAAAAGCCATCCAGTACCCCCGCGCCTCCAAAGACAAAGGCGGGCGCTTGCTGGCGGCCGCCGCGATAGGCGTGGGGAGCGATGCCCTGGAGAGAGCCGAGGCCCTGGTGGCTGCGGGGGTGGACATTATTACCGTGGATGTGGCCCACGGCCATTCCCAGATGGTTCTGGATATGGTTAAGCAGTTAAAGGCCCGCTTCCCGGAGGTGCAAGTCATTGCGGGGAACGTGGCTACCGGCGAGGGTGCACGGGACTTGATTAAAGCCGGGGCCGACGCCGTTAAAGTTGGGGTGGGGCCCGGTTCCATCTGTACCACCAGGGTGATCGCCGGGATCGGCGTGCCCCAGATTACCGCGATCTACGATGCCTACCTGGTGGCCAAGAAATATGATACGCCCGTTATCGCCGACGGTGGGATCAAGTACTCGGGGGACATTACCAAGGCCCTGGCGGCGGGAGCCAGTGTGGTCATGATCGGCAATCTTTTTGCCGGAACCGAGGAGAGTCCGGGAGAATTTGAAATCTACCAGGGGCGCAGCTACAAGGTATACCGGGGGATGGGCTCCCTGGGAGCGATGAAGGAAGGATGCCAGGACCGCTATTTCCAGGAGAATGAACGCAAGCTGGTTCCCGAGGGGATTGAGGGACGGGTTCCCTTCCGGGGCACAGTTTCCGATATGGTCTTCCAGTTGGTGGGCGGGCTGCGGGCCGGCATGGGGTACTGCGGGGTTAGAGATATTGCCGAACTCCAAGAGAAGACCAGATTCATCCGCATCACCGGCGCCGGCTTACAAGAAAACCACCCGCACGGCGTGCAAATCACCAAGGAAGCTCCCAACTACAGCTTCTAACCGCCGGCAGAGAATAAGGGAAGAGCCGCCGGCAGGATCTTGATGGGGCTTTTTGGAGCTTATGAAATTTCACACCTACGGACAGGAAGGTGAGCGCCCTCTCTGGGAGGCGGTGGAGGGGCAGCTCCGGGAGAAGCGGCATCGCTTTCATGTTCCCGCCCACCGGGCGGTGCCGGGAGAATACTGGCCTCGCTTTGATCTTACCGAATTGCCGGGATTGGACCAGCTTTTTGCCCCTGACGGGGCGATCGCCAGGGCCCAGGAACTGGCGGCGGCCCTCTTTCAAGCAGACCGGACCTATTTCCTGGTGAACGGAAGCAGCGCCGGAGTAATTGCCTCGGTGGCGGCTTTATGCCGGCCGGGGGAGGTCATCCTGGTGCCTCGGAACTGCCACCGCTCGGTAGCCGCCGGGCTAATCTTCTCCGGGGCCAGGCCCTGCTTTCTTCCTGTCCCGGAAAGCCCCCTGGGGTTTCCCCTGAATGTGGCGGTTTCTCAGGCAAGGAGCGCCTTGGCCGGGAGCAAGCCCGGGCCCAAGGCAATGGTGGTCACCAGCCCCAGCTACTGGGGCGTTTGCGCCCGCCTGGCCGACCTGGCGGCGGAAAGCGCCGGCGCCGGGTGCGCCCTGCTGGTAGACGAAGCCCATGGCGGCCACTTTCTATTTCACCCGGAACTTCCCGCGCCGGCGGCCGGCTCGGGGGCGGACCTGTGGGTAAACAGCGCCCACAAGACCCTGGGAGCCCTAACCCCGGGAGCGTACCTGCACTTGAAGGAAAGAGGGCGGGTTGACCGGGAGCGCCTGGAGGCCATGCTGCCCCTGGTGCAGACCTCCAGCCCCCCCTACCCGGTCTTGCTCTCCCTGGACCTGGTCCGGGAGGCTCTTCAGAGAAGGGGGAGGCAGGTTTTCGAAGAGGCCCTGGAGAAGGCCGCCCGGATCCGCCGGCAGCTCCGGGAATTGCGGCGGTTCAGGTGCCTGGAGGCGGACCAGCTGCCGGAAGAGTTCGGCCTGGATCCCCTGCGCTTGACCATTTATTGGAATGATCTGGATCTGGCGGGCGAAGAAGTCCAGTTCCTTTTGCATAAAGAGTACCGCATTGAAGTAGAGATGGCGGGAGGGAAGGGCTACCTGGTGGCCGTGGTCCACCCGGGACTGCCGGCGGAAGCCGGAGAGGCCCTGGTGGCGGCGTTAAAAGACCTGGAGCAGCGCTACAGGCATCTGGCGCCGGGGAGCCCCCCGGCGCCGTATCCCCTGCCCCGGCTGCTGATGACCCCCCGGGAGGCGGTACAGTCTCCCTCCCGGCCGGTTCCCCTCCGGGAAGCGGCGGGAGAGATATCCGCCCGGCTGGTGGCTCCCTTGCCGCCGGGCATCCCCCTGCTTTACCCTGGGGAGGAGATCAGCCCGGAGATGGTGAGGCGCCTGATGGCCGAGCTGGAAAAAGGGGCCCGGTACCAGGGCCTGACCGCCTCCTCCCAGCCGGAGATACATGTAATTGCCCTTTAGGGGCATGAAAATTGCCTGCCAGGCACGGGAGGGAAGTTGCTTTGCCCAAAGGATTGCTGGTTTCGCTGGAGGGCATCGATGGCTGCGGCAAAACCACCCAGGTCCGGCTTCTCCTGGAGCGGCTGCCGGCAGAGATGGCTCCGCTGGCTACCCGGGAACCGGGAGGGACGGAGGTGGGCGAAAAGATAAGGAATATTATTTTGCAAAAAGGGCCTTCCCTCAGCCTGAAGGCGGAGATTCTCCTCTACATGGCCGCCCGGGTGGAGATAGTAAGCCAGGTGATTGTGCCGGCCCTGGCGGAGGGGAAGCTGGTGATCTGCGATCGCTATATCGATTCCAGCGTTGCCTACCAGGGTTACGGCGCCGGAGGGGATCTGGCCTGGATCGATTCCCTGAACCGGGCCGCCACCGACGGCTGCCGGCCGCAGCTGACTTTTCTCCTGGACCTCCCGGTGGAGGAGGCCATCCGGCGCCGGGGGACCGGCGGGGACCGGATCGAGGACCGGGGCAGAGATTTCCACCAGCGGGTCCGGGAGGGCTACCTGGAGCTGGCCGCCCGGGAGCCGGACCGCTTTGTGGTACTGGATGCCACCTTGTCTCCCGAGGCGCTGCACCGGATTATTAAGGATACCATCACTGCCAGGTGGGAGGGAAAGGATCGGGGATGCAAGCCCGTTTGATCGGCGGCAATACAGCTCTGGGGCAAACTCTGGCCCGCTCCCTTTCCGCCGGGGTGGTAAGCCATGCCGTGCTCTTCACCGGCCCGCCGGGCTGCGGGAAGCAAGCCTGGGGCCGGGCCCTGGCCCAGGCCCTGCTCTGCACCTCCGGCGGCGGCGACAGGCCCTGCGGCCGCTGCCCCTCTTGTGCCCGCTTTCTTTCCGGAAACCACCCGGATTTTCTGCTCCTGGAACCGGAGGGGCGCTGGATTAAGATTGACCAGTTGCGCCGTCTGCGCAGCCGCTTTTACCTGCAGGGCGGCAACCGGGTTTGCCTGATTCGGGAAGCGGAGCGGATGACGGCGGAAGCGGCCGCTTCCTTGCTCAAGATCCTGGAGGAGCCGCCTCCCGGGCTCTATTTCATTCTGCTGAGTTCCTCCGCCCGGCAGTTGTTCAGCACCATTGTTTCCCGGTGCCAGCATTTCCCCTTGAGGGCCTTGAGTTGTCAAGAGATAGAGGATATATTAAAGCAGGAGACGGATCTTCCCGCTTCCAGGGTGGAACTGGTGGCCCGATTGAGCTGGGGGCTGCCGGGGCGGGCCCTGGCCCTGGCCGCCGATAGCGCCCTGGAGGAGCGGCGGCAGGAGGCCGCAGACCTGGGGAAGGCGCTCCTGGCCGGGGAAGAGCCGGCGCATAAATTGCTGGAGCGAGCCTCCGCCCTGGCGGAACGGGAAGACCTGGTCCTCTTTATGGAACTGCTGGCCTTGTTTTTCAGGGATCTCCTGGTCTGGGAACTGACGGGCGCCCGGGAACTACTTCTCGATCCCGAGGTGATTGCCGGCTGCCGCTGCCGAACCGCGCACCGGCTGGAAAAGGCAGTACTGGAGATCGACCGCTTAATTGGCATCATGGAGACGACCAATGTCAACCGCCGGCTGGCGGTGGAAGGAGCGCTTATGGAGCTAAAAAGGGGGCTTGCCTGTGGCTGAAGTAGTCGGGGTCCGCTTTCGGCGGGCCGGTAAAATATACCACTTTGATCCCGGGGACATGGATATCCGGGAGGGGGAAAAAGTAATCGTGGAGACCGCCCGCGGCTTGGAGCTGGGGGAGGTAGTCCTGGGGCGGCGGGAGATGGATGAGAGCGAACTGGTTCTCCCCCTGAAAAAGGTGATCCGCGTCGCCACCAGGGAAGATATGCGGCAGCAGCGGGACAATGAGCGCCGGGAGACCGAGGCGCTGGCCAAGTGCCAAGCCCGGATCGAAGAGCATGGATTGGATATGAAGCTGGTGGGCGCGGAGTATACTTTTGATCGCAGCAAAATTATCTTTTACTTTACTTCCGACGGCAGGGTCGATTTCCGGGAGTTGGTCAAGGATCTGGCCTCCATTTTTAGAACCCGGATCGAATTGCGGCAAATAGGGGTGCGGGACGAGGCCAAAATGAAGGGAGGCATTGGCCCCTGCGGCAGATTGTTATGCTGCTGCACCTTCATGGGGGAATTCGAGCCGGTATCTATCCGGATGGCCAAGGGGCAGAACCTCTCCCTGAACCCCACCAAAATATCCGGAACCTGCGGGCGGCTGATGTGCTGCCTGCGCTTTGAGATGAATACCTACGAGGAGGCCGGCCAGGAGCTGCCCCATCCCGGCGACGCGGTGATCACCCCCGACGGGGAGGGCACCGTTGCCGAAATTAATAAGCTGAAAAAGACCGTACGGGTAAAGCTGAAAGAATCCGGGCATATCCGGGAGTTCCCCGTGGAAGAAGTGGGGAGCGACCAGCCAGAATAAAAAACCGGCAATAATGATTGCCGGTTTTGTTTTACCTGGTATTTAGGGGCAAGCAACCTTTACTCGGAAGCCATCTGTTCAATGCATTCGCGGCAAACAATGCGGCCGCGGTAATGTTTAACATTATCGGCATTTCCGCAAAAGATGCAAGCCGGTTCATACTTTTTAAGGATGATTTTTTCGGCGTCAACGTAGATTTCCAGGGCATCTTTTACTTCAATCCCTAGTGTCCTCCTTAGTTCGATTGGAATTACTACCCTGCCCAGTTCGTCGACCTTACGCACAATACCCGTTGATTTCAAGATGCATCCTCCTTTTTGTTTACAGAGTGCGACAAATTTTGCGTTGATTTATTATACCAGTAATTTACATGTCCCGTCAACAACTTTTCCGAGAAGAAAGAGCGCTTTTTTAGCCCTATTGACAGGCAAATTCTGCCATCCCTTCCCGGTGTTTGCCGGGGCGCTTCTCCGCCTCGCCGGGGCAAAAATTCTCCCTGCCGGCGGGAGATTGCCCGGGGCTGCGGGGGCGGTCTTTTCGGAAATTTGCGCCTAAACAAGGAAAGGGGAAGCGCCGCCTCCGCCGGCCAAAAAAGCGGAAGCAGCGCCGCCCAGGTCTTCTCCTGGCTGCGGGGGCGGCTGCCTTGAACCGGGGAAACCGTTTTGGTATAATAAGTCATCATATATGGGGCGGCAAACAAGGGAGGACAAGGGATGACAGGGAAAAAAACCTTTTATATCACCACACCCATCTACTACCCCAGCAACAAGCTGCATATCGGCAATTCTTATACCACGGTGGCGGCCGATGCCATCGCCAGGTACAAGCGGCTCTCCGGCTATGATGTCTGGTTCCTGACGGGGACGGATGAGCACGGGCAGAAAATACAGCGCCAGGCCAACGAAGTGAGGAAGAAGCCGAAGGAGTTTATCGATCCCATTGTGGACTGGATCAAGGAGTTATGGGCGGAGCTGGACATAAGCTACGATGATTTCATCCGGACTACCGAGCCGCGCCACGAGGAGAAAGTGGCCAAAATTTTTGAGCGCCTGTACCAGCAGGGGGATATTTACAAGGGCAAGTATGAAGGATGGTACTGCACGCCCTGCGAAGCCTTCTGGCAGGAACGGCAGCTGGTGGACAACTGCTGCCCCGACTGCGGGCGGAAAGTGGAACTGGTTGCCGAGGAAGCCTATTTTTTCCGGATGTCCCGTTATGCCTCCCGGCTGATGGAATATATCGAGCAGCACCCTGAATTTATCCAGCCCGAATCCCGCAAAAACGAGATGATCAATAACTTTTTGAAACCGGGGCTGGAAGATCTCTGTGTCTCCAGGACCTCTTTTGACTGGGGGATCAAGGTCCCCTTTGACGAGAAGCATGTGATCTATGTCTGGCTGGATGCGCTGACCAACTATATTACCGCCCTCGGCTACGGGGAGCCGGGAAGCCTTTACGAGCGCTACTGGCCGGCGGATGTTCACCTCATCGGCAAGGATATCCTCCGCTTTCATACCATCTACTGGCCGATCTTCTTGATGGCCCTGGGCGAGCCTCTCCCCCGGCAGGTTTTCGGGCACGGCTGGCTGCTGCTGCAGGAGGGAAAGATGTCCAAGTCCAAGGGCAATGTGGTGGACCCCCGGGTGCTGATCAGCCGCTACGGCTCCGATGCCATCCGCTACTTCCTGCTAAGGGAGATCCCCTTCGGACAGGACGGCACCTTTTCCCTGGAGCTGTTGATCCAGCGCATTAACACCGACCTGGCCAATGAACTGGGCAACCTGGTCAGCCGGACGGTTACCATGGTGGAACGGTATTTTGACGGGATTCTGCCTGTTCCGGCCGGGGAGGAGGAGCCTTCAGACCGGGAACTGCGGGAACTGGCCCTGGACACCCCGGCCCGCGTGGAGAAGGCCATGGAGGATCTGCAGCTCAGCAATGCTCTCTTTGAACTGTGGAAGCTGGTCAAGCGCAGCAACAAGTATATCGATGACAATACCCCCTGGGCCCTGGCCAAGTCGGAGACGGGGCGGCTGCGGCTGGCGACGGTTATGTACAACCTGGTGGAGAGCATCCGCTTTATCGGGGTTATGCTGCAGCCCTATATGCCCCGCACCCCGCAGCGCATCTGGGAGCAGATCGGCATTGCGGATCGATCCGACCTGCACAGCTTTGCCAGTTTAACCCGCTGGGGCATGATCGAGCCGGGGGTAACGGTGAAGCGAGGGGAAGATCTCTTCCCGCGGCTTAATCTTCTTCACGAGCTGCGCCGCGACCAACTGCCGGAAGTCGATGCCCGGGAAAGAGAAGAGGGAAAAGAGGAAGGGCTGATTACCCTGGACCAGTTCCACCAGGTTGATTTGCGGGTGGCCACCATCGTGTCGGCCCAGCGCATCGAGGGTGCCGACCGGCTGCTGCTCCTGAAGGTAGACCTGGGAGAAAAGACGGAGAGACAGGTGGTCGCCGGCCTGGCTCGCTATTATCGCCCCGAAGAGCTGGTGGGTGCCCAGGTTCTATTCGTGGCAAACCTGAAGCCGGTGAAGCTCCGGGGTCATCTCTCCCAGGGGATGCTGCTGGCGGCCATCGATGAAGACGGAACGCCGGTCCTGACGACGGTGGGCCGGGCGGTCCGGGCCGGAAGCAGGGTCAGTTAAATGCCGGCACTGGTGGATACCCATGCCCACTTGGATTTTCCCCAGTTCGATGAGGACCGGGCGGCCGTTTTGGAGCGGGCTCGCCAGGCGGGGCTGGAGCTAATTATTAATGTGGGCACCAGCGAGGAATCCTCGGAGAAAGGGGTTCAACTCAGCCTGGAGGAGCCCTTTTTATGGGCGGCGGTGGGGGTCCACCCCCATTTCGCCGGCCAGGCTTCCCCCCGCTGGCGCCGCAAGCTTTATGAACTGGCCCGGAACCCGAAGGTCCTGGCCATTGGTGAAACCGGTCTTGACTATTACCGCGATATTACCCCCGCCTCCCTCCAGGAGGCAGTCTTCCGCGAGCAGTTGGAACTGGCCCGGGAACTCAATAAGCCGCTGATTATTCACAGCCGTTCAGCCCATGCAGAAACCTGGCGCCTGCTTGACAGGGAGCCTCTCCCTTCTCCGCCGGGGATCATGCACTGTTTTTCGGGGGAGGAGAAGTGGGCCGAGGCTTTCCTGGAACTGGGCTTTTATCTTTCCTTTGCCGGGCCTTTGACTTATCCCAACGCTCATGCCCTGCGGGAGTTGCTGAAAAAAATTCCCCTGGAGCGGCTGCTGCTGGAGACCGATGCTCCCTACCTTTCTCCGCAGCCGTACCGGGCCCTGCGCAACGAGCCCGCTTACATCCAGGCCACCTACCAGCGGGCGGCTTTTCTCCTGGAGATACCCCTGGAGGAGTTGGCCCGGCAGATCCTGGAAAATGTACAGGCGCTGTTCCCCGCGCTGAAAAAGAAATCATAATTAGTGCCATTTAAGAATATACTAAAAAATATATACAGAGAGAAATATTTTTGGTTGCGAGAGGGGGAAAACTTAAGTGCCTGATTCGTGGCGAAGCAGGGCCATTTTCGGTGTCCTGAGCCTTCTGCTTTTATCGACGGTCCTGCTGGCAAACAGCCGCTATTTATGGCAGACGGGCGCGGCCTTCGGTCCGGAGCCTGACTGCTATCTGGTTTATAGCCGGGAAAGCGCTATTTTCCGGGAAGAGACCCGGGCCGAAAAAGTGCTATATCCGCCTCCGGCACCTGCTCCTGCCGTAACGGCCCTTCCTTCCCGGGGCGGCGGAAGCGGGGAGGTGTGGCGGGGCCTGGCTTCGTGGTATGGCAACGGCGACGGCATGCACGGCTCCTCCACGGCCAGCGGCGAAATCTTTAATGCCTCCGCTTATACCGCCGCTCACCCCAGCCTTCCCTTTGGAACGCGAGTTAAGGTGACTTATCTAAAAACAGGCCGCAGTGTCGTGGTGCGGATCAACGACCGGGGGCCTTTTTCCGGCGGCCGGATTATCGATCTATCCCGGGCCGCCGCCGAGGCCATCGGACTCCGGGCGGAGGGGGTAGGCCTGGTGGAGCTGGAGCTGGTGCGCTAAGAGGCTTCCCGGATCCGGCGGCAACCCCCGGACCGGATTGGTGCGGCATACAAAAAGTTCCCCGTTCATAAGCGGGGAACTTTTTTAAATCAGTGCCCTTCCTTGAAGACCATTTATCCCAGCAGTCCCTGCAGCTTCATGGCCAGGGACATGTCTCCCTTCACTTTCAATTTCCCGGCCATGAAAGCCGAGGTGGGGTTTAGCTTGCCCTCCAGCAGGCTGGCGAAGTCCTCGGCAGACATGGAGATAACGATGTTGGGAGATTCGTGGGCCGACGCTTCCAGCACGGCACTGCCGTCGACCACTTTAACATGCATCACGCCTCCGGCATCCCCGGAGAGATCAAACTGGAAAACGGCGTTGACTCCTTTCATTTTCTCGGCGTCAACATTCTCCATTTTGCTCTGCAACTGGGCCACCAGGTCCTGAAAAGACATTGTCCGGCCTCCTTTGGAATTTGCTGGCATTAGCAATGGTTTACCGCCCCTGGTCTATAGCGTCTACACCCCTCCTTTCGGCAGAAGAAATGCTTAACCAGGTTAATATTTAGCGGTGTTAAGTTTTATTATAAAACATGTTATCTGCTTTGTCATTCTTTTTTATAAATTTTCTTTTCCCTAAAAATATAGAATGGGGAGTATAAAGGGCGGGCTTTTCGATCAAGCTAGCCTTAGTGAAAGAACTTCGTGGAATTTGGAAAGGATTTTGCCGGACAGGGTAGAATTATTATTCCGTCGGAGGATCTGGATTATGAAATCAGAGCCGTGGCACCGGCCCCGGCCGGTTTTACAATCTTTCTTCACCGGGACTCACAATTTTACCAGGAGCGTGCGTCTTCTGCTCTCCTTCTGCCGGCGTTTCCCCCTAACGGTTTACAGCGCCGCCGTCTTTATCCTTACTGCCGCTTTGTACCTCTGGGGCGGCAGCACGGTGACTATTTGCGTGGACGGGAACCCGGTCCAGACCTTGCACACCTTTGGGCGAACCGTTGAAGAGGCCCTGTCCGAAGCGGACCTGGAACTGCAGGCCCATGACCTGGTTTCTCCCGCCCCCGGCAGCCACCTGATGACGGGGATGACCATTAATATTGCGCGGGCTTTTCCGGTAACGGTGACCGCCGACAGTTCCGTCACCGAGATCTGGACCACTCCCGTTACCGTAGCGGAACTTTTGGAGCGTGAAGGCTTTCAGCTGGGCCCCTGGGATCGTACCGAGCCGGCGGAAGATACTTTTCTTACGGCCAGGGCGGAGATCAATCTTATTCGCGTAGAAAAGGTTTACTCAACCCGGAAGAGCGTTATTCCGTATGGTGAAATCCAGCGGGGAAATGCGGCACTGGACCGGGGCATGTCCAGGGTCATCAGCGGCGGGGCCAACGGATTGCTGGAGGAGCTGGTAGAGATAACCTATGAGAACGGGGTGGAAGTCGCCCGGAAAGTCGTGCAGAGGACGGTGCTGCAGGAACCCCAGCACCGCATCGTGGAGCGGGGCGAGAATACCACCTTGGAACGGGGCGGCCGGGTCTTGAAGTTTCAACGCGCCCTGTATGTAACGGCCACGGCCTACTGCCCGGGAACCCCCGGTTCGGGCTGTCCCGTCGATAAACGGGGCTGCTCCGCCTGCACGGGAGCCAACCCCAGCGGCCGAACCCGGACGGGAGTGCCGGCGGTGCAGGGACAGGGCACCCTTCAGTCTCCCCGCATCGTGGCCGTGGATCCGCGGGTTATTCCCCTGAAAAGCATGCTTTATATCGAAGGGTTCGGCTTTGCCCGGGCGGAAGATACCGGGGGCGCCATCAAGGGGAACCGGATTGACATACTATTTGACAAGCACGCCGACGTGGTCGGGTTTGGAGTAAAGCGGGGCATAAAGGTTTACATCTTAACAGGCTATTAAGGGGCCTGCGCAACGGGAGTGTTGCCGGTGAAGCTCCCCAATGTTACCTCCCCCCGGGAGGCGGCTTTGCTTTTGCAGCAGTACGGCTTGAGTCCCCGCCGAAGCAGGGGACAAAATTTTTTAGTGGATGCCAATGTGGCCCGGAAAATCGTTGCCGCCGCCGATACCGGACCCGGGGAGGGGGTGGTGGAAGTGGGCCCCGGGCTGGGTGCTTTAACCCTGATGCTGGCTTCCCGGCAGGCCCGGGTTGTCGCCGTGGAGCTGGACGAAGGCCTCTGCCGCCTGCTAAAGGACCTCCTGGCCGACTTTTCCGGGGTGCAGATCCTCTGCCGGGATGCCCTGGAGGTTGACTGGAAGGATCTGCGCCGGGATCCCTTCTTAAGCGGCTGCCGGCAAGTAAAACTGGTGGCCAACCTCCCTTACAACATCTCTTCCGTCTTTATGTACTCCCTGTACCGGGAGGGCTTCCCTTTTGACCGCGCCGTCTTGATGTTTCAGAAGGAGGTGGCCCGGCGCCTGGTAGCCCTTCCGGGAGAGAGCGGCTACGGGGGCCTCTCCGTGCTAACCCGCTACTACACCCGGGGAGAGCTTTTATTCCCAGTTTCCCGTAATGTCTTTTGGCCGCGCCCCCGGGTGGACTCGGCGGTGGTTTTGCTGGAACCGGCGCCGAAGCGCCTTTCTCCCGGGGAGGAGGCGCTGTTGTGGAAGCTGGTCAAGGAGCTTTTTCAACAGCGCCGGAAAACGGTAGCCAACGGCCTCATTCGATGGCTGGGCCGCCCCAGAGAGGAGGTGGAAAGCCTGCTGGGAGAGGCCCGCATAGATCCCCGGCGCCGCCCGGAATCCCTGTCCCTCGAGGAATTTGCATTGCTATCCCAATTGCTTTATAATTGTTCTGTAGGATCATAGAGACCCCACTATCTACAGAAAGGCCGAAGCTAGCGGTGACTTTTATCAGTCCGACCCATGGCGAGCTTCCCTTCCGGGCTGTTTTTGATGATTTGATCCATTACGTGAACCAAAGGCCGGGAGAGAAGCACAAATTAATCATCGGGACCGATTCTCATGCTTACCACAAAGAGGGGGTCGTCTTTGTTACGGCGATTATTGTCCATTGTGTAGGCAAGGGGGGTCGTTTTTACTACCGCAAGCAGAAGACGAGGTATATGGAGAGTTTCCGCCAGCGCATCTACTATGAAACTTTCCTTAGCCTGGAGATAGCCAGCCGTTTTACTGAAAAGCTGGCCCAAAACGGCTACCAGGATCTTAACGTGGAGATCCACCTGGATGTGGGGGAAAAGGGCGAGACCAGGGATATAATCAAAGAAGTGGTGGGCATGGTCATCGGCAGCGGGTATGACGCCCGGATAAAGCCCGAATCCTACGGTGCCACCAAGGTTGCGGACAAGTATACCCATTAGTCTCCATACTCCCTGGCTGAAGGATACCCATTAATCTCCATATTCTCCGGCGTCTCCCCCCCCTTGGCGCCCCGGCCGGGCTTCTCTCAAGCGAAGCAGGTGGGGGAGCCGCTTTCCTTGACAAACTCCTTTTATTTATGCTAAAATCAGTATGTTATATTAAAATTGGGGTGAACTATACAATGGCGGCTAAAGATGTCCTGTGTGAAATCCGCAAGCAGTTGGAGCCTCATGTGGGGGAGAAGATCAGGCTACGGGCTAACCGCGGAAGGCGTAAGACATATGAAAAAGAAGGAATTTTGGAGAGCACCTACCCTTCTATTTTTGTAATCCGCATCGATGAACCCAACTATTATCAGCGCCTATCTTTCAGCTATGCCGATGTCCTAACGGAAACGGTGGAACTTAGCTTCAGCGAGGGGCAGCAGCGGCGCTGCGTGTTATAGCGACCATTTTAGTCCCGGGAGGATGTTTGCGTCGGCTCAGTAAAGCTTAGTCCAGGGACGATCAGGGCAATTTGCTAAAGCCGGGTTTTTCAACCCGTCTTTTTTTATTTTGATGGCAATTATTCATGCTCCTGGTGGGCGGGATGCCTGCGAAGCAGAACGCCGTCTTTTTAATTTTGTTTTTAAATTATTCAAGATCCAGGATAAGCACACCGGAATTGCCCTTCCTTATCATTATTGTTTTCTTATTTGCAGCAGCGCCACCAAAAAACCAGTTTATTTTCTCTCCAAACAAGAACAATAGTACTGCCACCTAAAAAAATAAGGAGCTGGTGCTGATGCCCCGGAAGCGACCGGTCATGTCCGAAGAACTCAAGTACGAGATTGCGGAGGAAATGGGGGTCGCCGACCTGGTGCGCCGCGAGGGTTGGGGAAGCGTTACCTCACGGCAGTGTGGTAACCTGGTAAGAAAATCCATCGAACGAGCGGAACAGACTGTCTCCAAGCGCGGCTAGGGTGGCTGGTATGCCCTGAATAAGGGCATACCATTTTTTTGGGGTCGGCAATATGGAAGAGGAGATAGAGGCTCTTTGTTGAAAAAGATCCCCAAAGTTTTAAACATGCACCAATGGGGGGTTTTTTTATGAAGGCGCTGCTGGTTATCGATATGTTAAATGATTTTATCCTGGAACAGGGGGCGCTCTATATCGGCCCGGCCGCCGGTCCCCTGATCCCCGTGATTGGGGAAAAGATCCGGAGCTACCGGGAAAAGGGGGATCGGGTGATCTATGTCTGTGACCGGCACCTGCCCGATGATGCCGAATTTGCCATGTTCCCGGCCCACTGCCTGGAAAACAGTTCCGGGGGAGAGGTGGTGGCGGAGCTGGCCCCCCTGCCCGGAGAACGGATTGTGTATAAGAGACGGTTCAGCGCTTTCTTTGGCACCGACCTGGACTTGTACTTAAGGGAGAATAAGATCGACGCCCTGGAGCTGGCGGGGGTGTGCACCAATATCTGCGTTCTCTATACCGCAGCGGACGCCCGGATGCGGGCTTACCCGGTAGCCGTCTCTCCTTCGGCCGTGGCCAGCTTCGATGAGGAAGCCCACCGCTTTGCCCTGAGGGAGATGGAGAAGACCCTGGGGGTTACTTTGCTCTAAGTTGAGGAAGGGGAGGAAGATGAAGCCCTTTATTACTCTGGATCAGGTGAAAAAGCGAAAAGTTGATGCCCGGAGCCGCTTTTATTCTGCTTCCCACGACGAAATTGACGAAGGCCTGACGGCGGATGTCTACTTTGTCCGGACCCAGGAGATTCTGGAAGCCAAGGGCTACGGCGATGTGGCGGTGACGGCGGAGATCTTTGCCAGCCGGGAAGGGGTGCTGGCCGGCGTGGAAGAGGCCTGCTACCTGCTGCGTCAGCGGGATCTGGAGATCTGGCACATTCCTGAAGGGGAACGGATAGCGGCGGGAGAGGTGGTTATGCGCCTCCGGGGGCTGTACCGCTCTTTCGGCATCCTGGAGACGGCCCTGCTGGGCATCCTGGCCAGTTCCAGCGGCTGGGCCACGGCGGCCCGGGAGTGCAAGGAGGCGGCCCAGGGCAAGCCGGTATACTGTTTCGGGGCCAGGCATCTTCACCCGGCGGTGGCGTCGGTAATGGACCGGGCTGCCGTTATCGGCGGAGCGGACGGCTGCAGCAGCATTCTGGGGGCCCTTTTGCTGGGGGCTTCCCCCGTGGGCACTGTTCCCCATGCCGCCTTTTTAATCGTGGGAGATACGGTGGAGATGGCCCGGGCTTACCACGAGCTGATGCCGCCGGAAACCCCGCGCATTATCCTGGTAGACACCTTCAAAGATGAAGCGGAGGAGGCCTTGCGGGTTGCCGAGGCGCTAAAATCCGACCTGCAAGGAATCCGCCTGGATACCCCCGGCGAGCGGGGTGGGGTGACTCCGGGCCTGGTCCGGGAGGTAAGGGCGCGGCTGAACCAGGCCGGCTACCCCGGGGTGAAGATAATGGTCTCCGGCGGTCTGGATCCGGAACGCATCTCCGCCCTGGCGGCCGCCGGCGCGGACTCTTTCGGAGTAGGCAGCTATATTGCCAGGGCCCCGGCCATAGACATGACCATGGATCTCAAAGAGATCCAGGGCCGGCCCATTGCCAAGAGGGGGCGCATCCCCGGGATTGCGGAGAACCCCAGGCTGGTCAAAAGCAGCCGGGCCTAGGAAGCTTTTGCCGGATGTATAAGAAGGCCTTTCCGGGAGTACCATATCTAAGCCGGATAGAAAACCATCTCGAGGAAGGCCGGAAATGCCAGGCAAGATTGTTGTCATCGGCGGAGCCGAGGACCGGAAGCGGCGCTGTACGGTTTTAAAAAGCGTTCTGGAGCTTTCTGGAGAAGATAATCCCAGGATCTCTGTAATCGCCGCCGCTTCTTCTACTCCCGAGGAAACGGGGGAGGATTATGAGGCCGTCTTCGGGGAGCTG
This sequence comes from Clostridia bacterium DTU022, assembly GCA_001512835.1. Taxonomy (GTDB): domain Bacteria; phylum Bacillota; class Dethiobacteria; order DTU022; family DTU022; genus DTU022. The sequence goes on along the minus strand of LFRQ01000095.1, from coordinate 23,268 downwards.
GGAGCCGCTTCCGTCCGGGTGTTAAAGCTTTCTTCCCGGGAGAGCGCCCGGGACCGGGCGGCGATAGATTCCCTTCAGGAGGCTTCGATTATTTTTTTAACGGGAGGCGACCAGCTGCGCCTGACGGGGATCCTGGGGGGCACCCCTCTCCTGGAGAAGCTTTGGAGCCGCTTCCGGGAAGGGGCTATTGTGGCCGGGACCAGTGCCGGGGCCTCGGCTCTCAGCGGGACCATGATTAACAGCGGCGGCAGCGAAGCGCCGCCCCAGCGGGGGCACATCTACCTCTCGCCGGGCTTGGGCTTCCTGCCTCAAGTGATTGTGGATCAGCATTTTTCCCAGCGCGGTCGCTTCGGAAGGCTTATGGCGGCCGTCTCTTTTAATCCCTCCCTGCTGGGACTGGGCATCGATGAAGATACGGCCGTGGTGGTCACGGAAAACAGGTGGCTCAAAGTAATCGGCAGCTCCGGGGTCAACGTTATCGACGGGGCACCCTTGGAGTACACCAACGTTTATGAAACCGCTCCCCGGGAGACCCTGACCCTATCCGCTTTTCGCCTGCATGTTCTAGCCAACGGCTCTCAATTTGACCTCCAGGGAAAAAAGCTGGTTGTTCCCCATGCCTAAAAGCATAGAAATTTTTACGGCGGGAGAGGATAAAGAAATGACGGGTTCAGGCCGTCTTATTCTATGAACCAGCGAACAGAGGGTGGAACAGATTGATCCAGTTGATCGAGGCAACGGCTATTACCGGCCCCAACATTTACAGCCACTACCCGGTAATCAAGCTGGTGCTGGACCTGGGGGAAGCCGGCGGCACTCCCACCAGGGAGTGGGGCAATTTTAACGAGGAGCTGCTCCGGATGCTGCCCGGGCTGCGCAGCCATCACTGCAGCCGCGGCCGTCCCGGCGGCTTTGTCCAGCGCCTGCAGGAGGGCACTTACGTGGGGCATGTCCTGGAGCACGTGATCCTGGAGTTGCAGCACCGGTGCGGCATCGGGACCAATTACGGGAAGACCGTTTCGGGGGAGAAGCCGCACCGGGTGGAGATTATCTTTGAGTATATCTCCTGCCGGCCCGCCCTCTACCTGGCGGGGATGGCCATAAAACTCGTGAACCGGCTGCTCTCCGGCCGGAGGACCTCCCTGGACCGGCTCCAGGAGAATGTGGATCTTCTCCGCCAGCGCTTTGATCCGGGGCCCAGCACGGAGGCGATCATGGCCGAGGCCCGGGCCCGGGATATTCCCGTAACCCGGCTCCAGGAGGGCTCCAGCCTGCTGCTGCTGGGGCTTGGCGCCCGCCAGAAGCGGGTGCAGGCCACCCTGACTTCAAATACCGGCTGCCTGGCCGCGGATCTGGCCGGGGACAAGTATATGACCAAGCTTCTCCTGGAGAGGGCGGGGATACCCACCCCCCGGGGCACGGTGGTGAACAGCGAAGAGCAGGCGGTGGAAGCGGCCCGCCGCCTGGGAGGCGCCGTGGTGGTTAAGCCTTGCGACGCCAATCAAGGCAAGGGCGTTTCCTTGAACCTGCACGGCGATGAGGAGGTGCGCCAGGCTTACCGGCTGGCTTCCTGCTACAGCAGCCGGGTTATGGTGGAGGAGTATATTGTGGGGAGGCATTACCGGCTCCTGGTGGTGGGCGGGAAGCTGGTGGCCGCCGCTCGCCGCTTGCCGGCCATGGTTACCGGCGACGGGGTTCATACCATCGCCGAACTGATTGAAATCGAAAACCGGAATCCCCGGAGGGGGAGAGGGCATGCCCGTCCCCAAACCAGGCTGAAGGTAGACGCCGTGGCCCTGGCGGTCCTGGCCAAACAGGGGAAGACCCTGGAGGACCGCCCCAAGCCCGGGGAGAGGGTGCTCTTAAGGGAAAATGCCAACCTCAGCACCGGCGGCAGCGCCTGGGATGTCACATTCAAAGTCCATCCTTTCAACGCCGCTCTGGCGGAGCGGGCCGCCTCCATTATCGGCCTGGATATAGCGGGCGTCGACCTGGTTACTCCCGATTTGAAGCTGCCCCTGGAAACCGGCAAAGGGGCCTTGATCGAGGTAAACGCCGCCCCGGGATTGCGCATGCATCTCTATCCTTCCCGGGGGCGCGGAAGCAACGTGGCCAGGGCGGTGGTGGATTCCCTGTTCCCCGGCGGAGACAACGGGCGCATCCCCGTGATCAGCGTTACCGGTACCAACGGCAAAACCAGCACCGTCCGGCTCCTGCAGCGCATCCTGGAACAGGAATACAGCCCGGTGGGGATGACCACCACGGACGGGATTTACATCGGCCGCAGGCTCATCCGCCCGGGGGATACCACCGGACCCGCCAGCGCCCGGACCATCCTGGAAGATCCCTCGGTGCAGGCGGCGGTTTTGGAGACGGCCCGGGGAGGGATTATTCGCGGCGGGCTGGGCTACGATCGCAGCGACGTGGCGGTGGTGACCAACATAAGTGCGGATCACCTGGGCCAGGACGGCCTGGAGAGCATTGAGGACCTGGTCTTTATCAAATCCCTGGTGGTGGAAGCGGTTTCCCCCCGGGGCTCCGTTATCTTGAATGCCGACGACCCCAACGTCTTGAAGATGGTTTTCCGGGCCCGGGCGCCGGTGGTATTCTTCAGCTGTCAGGAGGGCAACCTGGTGGTTCTCCGCCACCTGCAGGCGGGGGGGAGAGCGCTGCTGGTCCGCGACGGCGCCTTGTACTGGCACCAGGGGCAAAGCCAGGAGCGCCTGATGGAGGTAAGCCGCATACCCTCGGCCTTCAACGGCCTTGCTGTTCATAATCTTCAGAACGCCCTGGCTGCGGCGGCCGCCGCCATTGCCCTGGGCCTTTCGCCCTCAAAAGTGGCCGCCGGGCTGGAAAGCTTTCGTCCCTCCGCGGAAGACAACCCGGGACGGGGCAATTTTTACTTTTACGGCTCCGCCCGGGTGTTGCTGGATTATGGCCACAATCCCGCCGCCCTGGAGGCCACCCTGAAATTTGCCTCCCGGCTGGGCTGCCGCCGGCTGATTGGCGTCATCGGCGTCCCCGGCGACCGCAGCGACCAGTTGATCCGGCGGTGCGGCCGGGTCTGTGCTCCCTACTTGCACTTTGCCGTAATCAAGGAAGATGCGGACCGGCGGGGGCGCTTGCCCGGGGAGACGGCCCGCCTGCTCCGGGAGGGGATGCGGCAGCATCCCCTGGCGCCTCCCCACCGCCTGATCCTGGACGAACTGGAAGCGGTCCGCTATGCCCTGAGCCTTGCCGGGGAGGGGGACCTGGTGGTCGTCTTTTACGAAAAGCGCCTCCCCCTGGAGCAGCTCCTGGGAGGAGGGCCCGTGGAGACCGCCGCCCGGCCTCGGGAACCGGAATCCCTCTTCGAGGCGGCCACCTGAGCAGGCAGGAAGATAATTCGGAAATGCCGAATTCTATTTTCCTATGAATGCAAAGCTTATGCTTAAAGCCCCGGCGAAGATCAATATCGGCCTCAAGGTGGCCGGCAGGCGGGCCGACGGCTACCATGAGCTGGACTCCGTGATGCAGCAGATCTCCTTATGCGATACCCTGGTGATCCGCCGGCAGGAAGAGGGGGATTCTTTCCGCTGTACCGAGCCCTCCCTGGAGGGGGAGGACAACCTGGTGAAGCGGGCCGCCGACCTGCTGCGCCGGAAGGTGGGGGACAACCTCCCCGGGGTCAGGCTGGAACTGTATAAAAATATTCCCATGGGCGCCGGGCTGGGAGGGGGAAGCAGCGACGCCGCCGCCGCCCTGGCGGGGTTAAATCGCTTCTGGGGCTTGAATCTCCCCCCGGACGAGCTCCTGGAACTGGGGGCGCAGCTGGGCTCCGATGTCCCCTTTTGCCTCATGGGGGGAACGGCCAGGGTTAGGGGCCGGGGCGAATTCCTGGAGCCGCTGCCGGCCTTGCCTTTTCTCTGGGTGGTGCTGGCTCTGCCTTCGGGCCTCTCCCTTTCCACGGCTGATGTCTTCCGCTCCTGGGATCCCTGCGCAGACGTTGTTTCCGTCTCCGCTTCGGAAATTGCGGAAGCCGCTCGCCGGCAAGATCCCGCCGGAGTGATGGAGTTGATGCGCCGGGGACGGCTTAATTCCTTGGAAAAGCCGGTCCTGGCCCATTATCCCCAGGCGGCGCAAGTAAAGAACTGGATGAGGGAGCTGGGACTCTTCCCCGCCATGAGTGGAAGCGGTCCTACTTTTTTCGCCTTCACCGAGGACTACCGCCTGGCCCGGGAGGCTGCCTTATCCCTCCAGGAAAGGGGCTGCCGGGCTTTTCTTAGCTGGACGTATAACAAACCCTAGAAACAGAGAGGAGAAGCTCTATGTTTGATGCCGTTGTACTGGCGGGCGGGGGAAAGCCGGATCTTCTCACCCAGCAGGAAGGAGTAAACAACAAGGCCTTTATCCCGGTGAAAGAGAAGCCGCTCCTGGGCCATATCCTTACCGGCTTGCAGGAGGCTCCCTCCATTGCCCGGCTTTTCGTGGTGGGGCCCGAAGAGGAACTGCGGACCCTGCAAAAAGAGGGCTACGACTTTACCCTGGTTCCCGAGCAGGGGGGGATGCTGGAAAATGTGGAGGCCGCCTTGAAGCAGGTGGACCGGAGCCGGCTCTGCCTGGTGGCGACGGGAGACATCCCCCTGCTCAATGCCCGGGTGGTGGAAGGCTTCCTGGCCCTTTGCGCCCCCTACGATCATGATTTTTACTACCCCATATTAACCAAGGAGAGCTGTGAAAGCCGCTTCCCGGAGACCAGGCGCACTTATGTCCGCCTCAAGGAAGGCTGTTTTACCGGCGGCAATGTCGCCCTGCTGAATCCCAACTGGTTCCTGGAGGCGCTTCCCCGTCTGGAGATTTTTGTCAGTTATCGTAAAAAACCCCTCAAGCTCTTTCGCTTGCTGCCGCTCTCTTTTCTTTTTAAGTACCTGGTGCACAGCTTGACAGTTGCGGATCTGGAGCGGCAGCTCTCCAGCCTGATGCAGGTTAAAGCCCGGGCGGTACCCTGTGATTTCGTGGAGATCGGGACCGATGTGGATAAGCCCAGCGACCTGGAAGCAGTTAGAGGAGCGCTGGAATAAAAGATTCTCCATTTTTGTTCAAGGGGTTGAGTTAGTGAAAAATTTCTCACAAAGGCAGGAATTTCAAATAAATTATGGAATATAGTAAATACCTAGTACCTGACGCTGGGTCAGCGACCATTAATCGGGGAAGGTGTGAAGGCATGAAGGTAACCGATGTCCGAATCCGGAGGCTGAGCAATGAGGGGAAAATGAGGGCTATCGTCTCGGTAACCCTAAACGACCAGTTCGTAGTCCATGACGTCCGCATTATCGAGGGCAATAACGGGCTCTTTGTGGCCATGCCCAGCAAGCGGACCCCCAGCGGAGAATTTAAAGATATAGCCCATCCCATTAATCCGGAAGCCCGCCAGGTGATTCAGGATGCCGTTCTGGTTGCCTATAAGCGTCAGCTGGAACAGATGGAAGAGGAAGGGATAACGGCCTACCAGTAATAAAAAAGAAGCACCGCTTCTTTTTTTTGCCCTTTTAGCTTGCTATAGTATAATGGAGATGAATACTAGGCAAGGAAATCTTCCACCTGGGTGGGGTAGCATCATGGAGCAGCTTTGGGCTGTGGTTCTGGCGGCGGGAGAGGGCAAGCGAATGCGCTCCAGCCTGCCCAAGGTCCTGCACCGCCTTTGCGGGCGCCCGATGCTGGAATATGTTCTCGATGCTGTAGCGGAGCTGACGGGGCAAATATTAATCGTGGTCGGTCATGGGGCGGAAAAAGTTCAGGAGACCATCGGTCCCCGCTGGTCTTACGTGCTTCAAGAGAAGCAACTGGGCACCGGACACGCTGTCCAGCAGGCGATGCCCTTTTTGCCGGAGGAAGGTCGCCTGCTGGTTTTATGTGGCGATACTCCGCTGCTGGAGGGGAAGGTTCTCGCCCGCATGCTGCAGGAGCACGGAAGCCGGGCGGCTACGGTGATGACCGCTCGGGTTCCCCATCCGGCAGGCTACGGAAGGATCGTCAGAAGGGACGACGGCAGCGTGGCGCGCATCGTGGAGGACAAGGACGCCGCTCCCGCGGAGAAAGCCATCGCGGAGATAAATTGCGGGGCCTACTGCTTTGATCTCCGCCGGCTGCGCCAACTGCTCCCCCGGCTGGAAGCAGCCAACAGGCAGGGGGAGTACTACCTTACCGATATCATTGCCATGATGGTGGCCAAGGGCTGGCCGGTAGGGGCGTTTCAGATCGAGGATTACCGGGTGGGACTGGGAGTCAATGACCGGGTTCACCTGGCTGAAGCGGCCGCCCTTTGCCGGGAGCGGATCAACGGGAGATTGATGCGGGAGGGGGTCACCATTATCGATCCCTCCAGCACCTACATCGACTACCGGGTTCAGGTGGGAGCCGATACGGTGATCTGGCCCCAGACCGTCATCGAGGGGGACACCGTTATCGGCGCCGGCTGCCGGATTGGCCCGGGGGCCTACCTTCGGCAGGCGCGCCTGTCCGATGGGGTGGCGGTGATCTATTCCGTGGTGGAGGAGAGTACTATTGAAGAAGGGGCGACCGTCGGCCCCTTTGCCCATATCCATCCCGGGAAGAGGCCGCCCCCGCCCTGAATAAAGGGATAAGCTGGACGTCTGTTCTCTGAAAGAGGCTTGCTTTTTGATAGCTATCCTACCGGGACATTTTGTCACGGGCGGCGCCAGGAGCCGCCGGCTTGCTTTATTAGGAATGCTTGCGGGGGCAGGAAAAGAACGGTGACAGCGAGAAAAAAGAAGAGGAAGATCGCCACGATCAGCAAAAAGGATCAAGAAAACTGCCGGGGAGGTCGGAACGTGCAAAGAAGAGGACGATTAAAGATTTTTTGTGGCAGCGCCAATCCCGAACTTGCCTTAGAGATTTGCAAATATATTGGGCTGGAACCGGTAAAAGGAGAGGTATCCCATTTCAGCGATGGAGAGACCTCCATCAGCATCAAGGAGAGCGTCCGGGGTTGCGATGTTTACCTGATCCAGCCTCTTTTCAATCCCGTCAACGAAAACATTATGGAGCTGTTGATTACCATAGATGCCCTGCGTCGGGCGTCGGCCACCTCGGTGAACGCCGTGATACCCTATTACGGATATGCCCGGCAGGACCGCAAAACCAAGGCCCGGGAACCGATTACCGCCAAGCTGCTGGCCGACCTGATTACCGCCGCCGGAGCCAGCCGCATCGTAGCCATGGATCTCCACGCCGGTCAAATTCAGGGCTTCTTCAACATCCCCTTCGACCATCTTACGGCGGTCCCCATCCTGGCCAAGTATTTCCAGCAGAAAAAGATTAAGAACGGCGTGGTAGTCTCCCCGGACCTGGGCGGGGTGACCAGAGCCCGGGAGTTGGCCAACCGACTCGGTTTCCCCATTGCCGTAATTGACAAGAAGCGGGTGGGTCCCAACCAGGCCGAGGTGATGAACATCATCGGCGAGGTGGAAGACAAAGTGGCCATTATGGTCGATGATATTATCGATACGGCGGGGACGATTACCCTGGGGGCCCAGGCCCTGATCCAAAAGGGCGTGCACGAAGTTTATGCCTGCTGCACCCACCCGGTCTTCTCGGGGAAAGCCCTGGCCCGGCTGGGGGCGGCGCCCTTCAAGGAGATCGTGGTCACCAATACCATTCCCGTGGACAGCACCCTCATCGAGGACAAGCTTATCGTGTTGTCGGTGGCTTCCCTCATCGGGGAGGCGATCCTGCGCATTCACGAGGAGCGCTCCGTGAGCGAACTCTTCGATTGATTTGACCAGGCTGCTGCTTTTGATTATACTTAGGAGCGAGGAGGGCTGATTATGGAACGAATAACCTTACCAGCGGAGCTGCGCCGGAATACCAGCAAAAGCGAACGGAAGCAACTGCGGAAACAGGGGCGGGTTCCGGCGGTCATTTACGGGAGGGGCAAGGATACCCTTTCCCTGGCCGTGGAGGAGCGGAAAGTGCAGCAGATTCTCTCCTCGCAAGGGAGCAACGTGCTGGTTGATCTGAAGATTCAGGGGGCAGGCAAAGGGAGCCAGACGGAAACGGTGATGTTTAAAGAGATCCAGCGGCAGCTTTTGTCCCAGGATCGCATTATGCATATCGATTTCATACGCATCTCCTTGACGGAGAAGGTGGAGGTGGAAGTTCCCCTTCTCTTTACCGGCGATTCCCCCGGGGTCAAGGAAGGAGGCGTGCTGCAAATATTGCTCCGGGAGCTCTCCATCCGCTGCCTGCCCACGGAGATTCCCGAACATGTGGAGGTCGACTTGTCTTCCCTGGAGATGGGCGGCAGCATCGAGGCCGGGTCCCTCTCCCTGCCTCCGGGGGCGGAGCTGGTAACCGCTCCCGAGGAGCCCGTGGTCCAGGTGCTGGCTCCTTCCGCCGCTGAAGAGGAAGCCGTAGAAGAGAAGGCGGAGCCGGAGGAGGCCGAAGAGGGCCCCGGAGAAACGGAAGAGGAGAGTTAGGCTGCTGTTCCGGAAGATTAGGCGCAAGGCAAAAGATGAGCGGGTTACGCTCATTGTGGGGTTGGGCAATCCCGGCGAACGCTACTCCGGAAGCAGACACAACATGGGCTTCCGGGTGGTGGAAGCCCTTTCCCGCCACTGGCGTTCCGGCCGGCCCGATTATTTGCGCTGGTCAATGTGCGCGGCGGCGGAGTACGGGGGGCGGAAGGTGCTGCTGGTCCAGCCCCTTACTTTTATGAACCGCAGCGGCTTGGCCGTGGAAGAGCTGTTTAGCCGCTTTTCCGCGGAGCCGGAAAACCTGATCGTGATTCACGATGAAATGGATCTCCCCCCCGGGGTGCTGCGCCTGAAAAAAGGCGGCGGCGCCGCGGGCCACCGGGGAGTTCAGTCTATAATTGATACCTTGGGGACCGCCGATTTCATTCGCCTCCGGATGGGGATCGGCAAAGCTCCCCCCGGGGAGGAAGGAGCGGATTACGTCCTGGGGCGGTTTGCTCCCGAAGAGGAGGAGTTGATGGAGGCGGCCGTAAATCGGGCCGTCCAGGCCCTGGCCACCCTCCTGGAGGAAGGCCTGGAGTCGGCCATGAACAAATTCAACTGATCTGGTGCCTGGCACGTCAACTTTGTCAACTTTATTGTCAATTTAAATAAAAAGGAGCCATTAGGTAATATTTAGGGTGACAATATCACAGGCCGATAACAATATTTTATTTGGCTATTGCATATAGCCTCCCTCTGTGCTACAATATCTGGCAACCAAATAAAGAGGCCATGAAGAAGGAAAGTACAGCGGCGGAATCCTTTCAGAGAGGCGGGGTCGGCGGCTGAAAGCCCTGCCAGGATGAACCCGGTGGAAGTTCCCTTTGGAGCCGTACGCTGAAAACTTGGAACGGTCCAAGGACAAGTAGGCGCTACCGGCCCTTCCCCGTTACCGGAAGGCGGTATCGGCCCCCCGCGGAGGAGGCCCGTACCGGCAGAGAATGGGTCGCAAGACCAATTTGGGTGGTAACGCGGGCAAAAACCCGTCCCTTAGGGGACGGGTTTTCTGCTTAGAAAGGAAGGCCGGCCGGAGGCGCTGCCGCGGACCGAAGCAGAAGAGGGGAGATGAGCTTATGATTATCGTGATGACCCGGGCGGCCACCCGGAAAGAGGTGGAAAATGTCGAGCGGCGTCTCAAGCAGCTGGGTTTTGATGCTCACCCCATTCAAGGGGTGGAAAGGATCGTTATCGGTGCCGTGGGGGGGAAGAAGATCTCCTTTCCTACCGGGCTGGAGACCTTGCCCGGCGTGGAGAGGGTGGTTCCCATCATGGCTCCCTACAAGCTGGTCAGCCGGGAGAGCAGGGGGAGCGACAGCATCATTGCCGTCGGCGGGGTTTCCATCGGAGGGCCGCAGCTGGCGATCATGGCCGGCCCCTGTGCCGTAGAAAGCCGGGAGCAGCTGCTTACGGTGGCCCGGCAGGTTAAAGCCGCGGGGGCGCAGATTCTCAGGGGAGGTGCTTTTAAGCCGCGGACTTCCCCCTACAGCTTCCGGGGACTGGAGAAGGAGGGGCTGGAGATCCTGGCCGAGGCCCGGGAAGAGACGGGGCTGCTCATCGTCACCGAGGTGCTGAACCCCAATGAAGTGGAGCTGGTGGCGCAGTACGCCGATATTATCCAGGTTGGCGCCCGGAATATGCAAAACTTTGCTTTGCTCCGGGAGGTGGGGCAATCCGGGAAGCCGGTCCTGCTGAAGCGCGGCCTGGCGGCCACCGTGGAAGAGTGGCTGATGGCGGCGGAGTATATCCTGCTGGAGAAAAATTACCAGGTCATTCTTTGCGAACGGGGCATCCGGACCTTTGAAAGCGCTACCCGGAATACCCTGGATATTAGCGCCATCCCCATGCTCAAACAGCTTACCCACCTTCCCGTAGTGGCCGATCCCTGCCACAGCAGCGGCAACTGGCGGCTGGCCATGCCCCTTTCCATGGCGGCGATAGCGGCGGGGGCGGACGGCCTTTTGATCGAGGTGCACCCCAAGCCGGCCGAAGCTCTTTGCGACGGTCCCCAATCCTTAACCCCCGCCAGCTTCAGGGAGTTGATGGAAGGGGTAAGGCGGGTAGCTGCCGCCGTGGGACGGGTTCTTCCTTCTTGTCCCGAAAATCATCCTCTGGTGGGGAGGCGATAGCCATGGCCATTACCCTGGGCTACCTGGGTCCCCGGGGAACGTTTTCCGAGGAGGCGGCCCTCCTCTATAACCGCTCCGGGGAGAGGAGGCTGCAAGAATACGGCACCATCTCCGAGGTTATCGAGGGGGTGGGGAGCGGAGCCATCGCTGAAGGAATTGTCCCCCTGGAAAACTCCCTGGAGGGGAGCGTGGCCGTTACCCTGGACCTGCTGTCACAGCTGGAGGGGGTTTTAATTAGGAGAGAGCTGGTCTACCCCATCCATCACTGCCTGCTGGCCCCGCCGGGAGTTAATCTAAGCGGCATTAGGCGGGTCTACTCCCACCCCCAGGCGCTGGGCCAGTGCCGCCGCTTCCTCCAGGAGAAGCTGCCCGAGGCGGCCTGCTGTCCCGTGGAGAGCACGGCGCTGGCCGCCGGGCTGGCGCAGCGGCATAAAGGATCCGCGGCCATTGCTCCCCGCCGGGCGGCGGAACTGTTTAACCTCCGTTTGCTGGCGGAAGGGGTCCAGGATCATAATGACAATGCCACCAGGTTTGTGGTGGTGGCCCGCCGGGACCACCCGCCCACGGGCCGGGACAAGACCTCCCTGGTGCTGGCGATACCCGACGGGCCGGGGAGTCTGTACCGGATTTTGGGCTATTTTGCCCGCCGGCAGATCAACTTGACCCGGATTGAATCGCGGCCGGCGCGGAGGAACTTGGGAGAGTATCTCTTCTTTATCGACTGCGAAGGCCACCGTTTGAACCCACCGCTGAAGGAGCTGTGGCCCCAGCTGGAAAGGGAGGTGGTTTTTCTTAAACTGCTGGGTTCCTATCCCCGCCACGGGCGGCCCGAGGCCTAGCCGACGGCAACTGATTTAATGCAGGAGGTCCGGTACGCAGGGCAAATTTGCCCGCCCGGGGATCCAGGCCGGCGGTCCCGCAAGGGGCAGGTGCAACCATTGCCGGGCCTCCCCGGCAGCGGGAGACTTTCGGCCCGGCGCTCTCCAGGGGCTGCGCGCCGGTTTTTGCTCCCGCCGGGACCGGTTTGCGGTCAACAACCCGGCTGTCAAATTTATTGCCGGACCCGGTTTATTTAAAAGTTAAGACAAAGCCGGGAAGAAGATCCGGAAAAGCTCCTTGCGTCCGATTATCCAGCTTTTACCAGCCAGGGGCTTTTTCTGATCCCGGGAGGAGCTTTTCCTGTTCCTACACAATAGTGTTTGCGTCCTTATATGCGATCTGGCCGGCACCCAAGCAGGGATAGGGGAGCCTTTTTCGGGCTAGCATATTCATGTAGCCACAACAATAAAACAATAATATGGTGAGAGCAGAAGATGAAGCTAACCTATCTTTGCGAGCGCTGCGGGGCGATTATCGGGGCCATCAACCTGAAAAGCGCTGCCGAACTGCAGCAGCTGGGGCTGGATCCGTTGACGGAGGAATTCCAGGAGGATATAATAAAGCTCAACGACAATGAAGGGTGGCTTTACTACTCTCTCTGCGATGATTGCGTGGAGACCATGAGCCTTCATGAACCGGAATGGCCTTTTACCAGAGCCACGGACCTGCACTGACTTTCTTCACCGGGGCTGTTTTTCCAATATTCACATATCCAGGCCCGATCCGTACAGGCCGTCTGTAAAACCGGAGGAGTGCTGATGTCGCTGGAAGGGTTGCTGGTCCGGTGGACCAGGGATAATAATTTCAGGGACCTGGCCCGGCAGGCCGAAGCAGGCGCCCGCATTTCCGTAACCGGCCTCGATGCCGGATCCCGGGTCTACTTAATGGCCGGCCTGGCCCATCATCTCCGTTGGCCGGCCTTGATCATCACCGCCGACGGCATCCGGGCGGAAAAAATATACGAGGACTGCCTCTCTTATTTTCCCGGAAAAGAGGTTCACCTGCTGCCGGGACGGGAGCTATTTATTACGGAAGAGTTGCTGGCCCAAAGCAAGGAGAACCAGCAGCAGCGCCTTTATTTTTTGGAAAAGCTGCGGCAAAAGGAGAGCGGGATTTTTATCGCGCCGGTGCAGGCCGTTCTCAGCAAGCTGCTTCCTCCCCGGCAGTGGTATAAACTGGCGCTCACCCTGGTGCCGGGGCAGAAGGTGAGGCGGGACCAGCTTATTGGCCGCCTGGTGGAGCTGGGCTATAAAAGAAGCCCCCTGATTGAAAGCAGGGGGCAGTTCAGCGCCCGAGGGGAGATCCTGGACGTTTTCCCTCCCGGCCGGGAATACCCCTTGCGCATCGAACTTTTTGAAGATGAAGTAGAGTCCATCCGGCTCTTTAACCACTTGACCCAGCGCTCCGTGGAGAAGTTGACGGAAGCCGCCATCTTGCCCGCCCACGAGTTGATTGTTACCCAAGAGGTTTTCACCCGGGGAGAGGGTTTGCTGGTCCAGGAGCTGGAGCAGGCGGTGGCCCGCCTGACGGCCAAGGGAGAAGGGAAAACGGCCGCCAAGCTAAAAGAAAAGACGGAGGAGCACCTGGCCCGCCTGGCGGAACCGGGGGGGCTGGACTTGCTCTACCACTACTTCTACTTCTTCTACGGGGAAGGGGCTTCCCTCTTTGATTACCTGCCCCGGAATTTTTTGGTCTTTATAGACGATGGGGACCGGGTCAGAAAGAGCAGTTCCGAACTGCACCAGGACCTGGAGGGCTACCGCCAGAACCTCTTTTTGCAGGGAGAACTTTTGCCGGGGCAGATGGCCCCCCTCTGGAAGGAAGAGGAGATTTATCCCCGCCATAAGGGCCCCCTGATCGCCTGCTCCCTCTTCCCCTCCATGTCCCATCAACGGCCCACCTGGGAGCAGATCCAGATAGAGGCCAAGGGGGTCCCCTTCTACCACGGCCAGTGGGAGATGCTGGCCCAGGAGGTCAGGGACTGGCTGAACCGGGGCTACCAGGTTAACGTCCTGGCCTCGGGCAGCCACCAGGTCCAGGCGCTGAAGGAGAAGTTCAGCGAACTTGGCCTGCCGGCGGCCAGGGCCGGCGGCGCCTCCGATGTGGGCGGCCAGGTGCTGCTGCGCGAGGGGGGGCTGCAGGAGGGGTTTATCCTCCCTTCCCTGGGCCTGGTGGTCATCAACGAGCAGAACCTGGTTCCCCGGCAGCGCAAGAAGAGGAGGCTAAGCCGGCGGTCCGGGGAGGGGGTGGCCCTCCGGGATTACCGGGAGCTGGCGGTGGGCGACTACGTCGTTCACCAACAGCACGGCATCGGGAAATACATGGGGATTCACACCTTGACGGTTAACGATGTGCAGCGGGACTACCTGCTGATCAAGTACAGCGGCCAGGATAAGCTGTACATCCCGGTAGAACAGATCGACCTGATTCAGAAATACATTGGCGAAGAAGGCAAGGCCCCGCGGCTCCACAGCCTTGGCGGGGGCGAATGGAACCGGATTAAGAATAAGGTCCGCTCCTCGGTCCATGAACTGGCCCGGGAGCTTCTCTCCCTTTACGCGGCCCGCCAGGCGGCGGAGGGCTACGCTTATGGCCCCGACCATCCCTGGCAGGCGGAGTTTGAAGTGCGCTTCCCGTATGAAGAGACCCCGGACCAGCTGCAGGCCATCAACGACGTTAAAAGAGACCTGGAGAAGAAGCAGCCCATGGATCGCCTGATCTGCGGCGATGTGGGCTACGGCAAGACGGAGGTGGCCCTGAGGGCGGCTTTCAAGGTGGCCCTGGAGGGGAAGCAGGTGGCCTTGCTGGTGCCCACCACCATCCTGGCCCAGCAGCACTTCCGGACCTTTAGAGAGAGGTTCGCCGATTTCCCCCTGCGGGTGGAGCAGCTCAGCCGCTTTGTACCCAGGGCCAAGCAGAAGTCGATCCTGGAGGACCTGGGCCGGGGGCGGATCGATGTGATCATCGGCACGCACCGCCTTCTTTCCGACGATGTTCGCTTCCACGATCTGGGCCTGCTAATCATCGATGAAGAGCAGCGGTTCGGCGTCCGGCACAAGGAGAAGCTGAAACGGATGCGCCTGGAGGTGGATGTCCTGGCCATGACGGCGACGCCCATCCCCCGAACCTTGCACCTCTCCCTGGTGGGGGTGCGAGATCTGAGCGTCATCGAAACCCCTCCGGAGAACCGCTATCCCGTGCAAACCTTTGTGGTGGAATACTCGGAGCAGCTAATCCGGGAGGCCATCCAGCGGGAACTCAATCGCCAGGGGCAGGTTTACTTTGTTTTCAACCGCATCGAGGGGATCGAGGCCATGGCCCGGCAGCTGCAGAAGATGTTCCCTCAGGCCCGGCTGGCCGTGGGCCACGGCCGCATGTCCGAAGCGGCCCTGGAGAGGATCATGAACGACTTCCTGGAAGGGAAATACGATATCCTGATCAGCACTACCATTATCGAGGCGGGGCTGGATATACCCAACGTCAATACCATCATTATTTACGATGCCGATCATTTCGGCCTCTCCCAGCTTTACCAGCTGCGAGGAAGGGTGGGCCGCTCCAACCGCCTGGCCTATGCCTACCTGACCTACCGGCGGGAGAAGATCGTTTCGGAGACGGCCCAGAAGCGGCTCCAGGCGATCAAGGAATTCACGGAGCTGGGCTCCGGCTTTAAAGTGGCTTTGCGGGACCTGGAGATCCGCGGAGCCGGGAATTTTCTGGGGGCGGAGCAGCACGGGTTTATGGTGGCCGTCGGCTTCGATCTGTACTGCCGGCTCCTGGAAGAAGAGGTGGCGAAGCTGCAGGGCCGCCGGCGGGAGGAGGTAGAGGAGCCGCCGCCTCAGCCGCGCCTGGATTTGCAGGTAAGCGCCTATATACCCTCCAGCTACGTGGCCAGCCAGGATCAGAAAATCGATTTTTATCAGAGAATTTACGCCCTGGAGACGGAACAGGAAGCCGAAGAGCTGCTTGCGGAGCTGAGGGATCGCTACGGCCCGCTGCCCGCAGAGGTGGAGAATCTTCTGGCGGTGGCCCGGCTGCGGATCTTGTCCCAGGAGCTGGGCATAGAAAATATCCAGCAGCAGAAAACTCTAATAATAATTAAGTTCCGTTCCGGCATAAACATTAACAGCGCGCCTCTTTGGAAGCTGATGAAGGATTTGCGCTACAAGGTAGCTCTCACCAGGGTGGAGAAGAAAGCCACCCTCAAGCTTAGGGTGGGAGAGGACGGCCCTCTCCTGGAAAGGCTGGAAGGCTTTTTAAGGGCCCTGCGGGACTCCCTCCGGGAGGAAGCCGTCTCCCAGCCCTTGCTGAATAATCACGAGAGGGGGAGCTAGCCCTATGCCGCCCGGCTCCCGGCCGCTGCTGGCGGTCTCGATGCTGCTGCTTTTGGCGGCCGGTTTTCTCCCGGGATGCGGGGAGCCTGCCCCGGCCGCCCGGGTAAACGATACCACCATAAGCTTTCAGCAGTTGAGAGATTTTATTGCCCTGATGCGGCTGCTGAACCCTCCCCTGGATCTCCTCTGGGAGGAGCAGGGCGCCCAGGGACGGAAGGAGCTGGAGAAGGAACTGCTGGAATACCTTATCGGACTGGAGTTGGTGCGCCAGGAGGCCGCGTCCCTGGAGCTGGCCCCGGACCGGCAGTTGCTGGAAGAAAGGATGCAGGAGCAACTGCAGGAACTGGTGCAGGTCCACTACAACGGATCGGAAAAAAACTTTGAGAAGCAGCGGAAAAGATTGGGGGTTGACCGGAAGAGCCTGGAATTGCTGCCGGCTTTCGAGCTGCTGCTGCAGGCCCTTTGCGATCGGGTGGCGGGAACGGTCACTGAGGAAGATTTGCGCCATTATGTTGAAGAAAACCCCGAAATGCTCCGGCAGCCGGCCGCCCTGGAAGTAGAGAAATTTATTTTTGACGAAGAAGACCGGGCGGAGGAAGCCCTGAAGCGGCTGCAGGCGGGAGCGGAGTCCGGGGAGCCGGGGGGGAGAAGCTGGGCCGAAGCGGAGGCCCTGGAGGTCCGCTCTCTGGGCTGGATTAGCGCCGACGACCCCTTCCTGGAGCAGGAGGTAAAGGAGATGCTCTTTGCCCTGCCCGGGGCGGGGACGGGAGTGGTTTACGCCTCCGCGGAAAAGTACCAGGTCTTCTGGATTAACCGCACCAGGGAGGAGACCCGGCAAAGCTTTGAGGAGGTGCGGGAAGAGGCGGAAAAAGCCCACAAGGCGCTCCTCTACCAGGAATATTTTAATAGTCTCTGGGAGAAGAGCAGGATCGAGATTTTTATTTAAGTAAACAAGCCTTTTTGCCCGGAGGACAATATGCATAAAACAACGGTACCGGTTGAATACTAAAATGGAACTTGGTAGCATTTATGAATCGCAGCGAAGGAGGAAACAAGATTGAAAGCAACCGGTATTGTTAGGCGTATTGACGATCTGGGCAGAGTTGTAATCCCCAAGGAAATTCGCAGAACGCTGAAAATTAGGGAAGGCGACCCCCTGGAGATTTTTGTAGATCGGGATGGAGAGGTGATCCTGAAAAAATACTCCCCCATCGGGGAACTGGGAGAATTTGCCCAGGAGTATGCCGATTCCCTCTACGATTCCATGGGGCATACGGCCTGCATTGCCGACCGGGATACCATCATCGCGGTGGCCGGGGCTCCCAAGAAGGAGTTTGTAAACCGGCCCTTAAGCGCCGCCGCCGAGCAGGTCATGGAAAACCGGAAAAGCGTCCTGATCAACAATACCGCCGAACACGAGTATTATAAGAATGCCGATGATCTGGGAGCGCCGCGCTTTGCCAACGAGGTGATTGCCCCCATCATTGCCGAGGGAGACCCCATCGGTGCCGTGATTATGGGCACCAAGGACCCGGCCGTAAAGATGACCGAGCTGGAATTGAAACTGGTGGAGACGGCGGCCGCTTTTCTGGCCAAGCAAATGGAACAGTAACGGTTGTTAAGGTATGGAAGAAGCTGTATAATAAAGATATTGCAGCTTTTATTGTAATGAAGGAAGGAAGAGCTTTTGTCCAGTCACAGGACCTTTATCAAGGGTGCAGCCATCTTGGCCCTGGCCGGTGTTACGGTTCGCTTTATTGGTGCGGTAATGCGCATTGTTTTGGCGGCACTGATGGGAGACGAAGGAATCGGCCTTTACCAGATGGCTTACCCCATTTATTCTACTCTTCTGGCCATATCCACGGCCGGCATCCCGGTGGCCATCTCCAAGCTGGTAGCAGAAAATATCGCCCTGAGAGATTACCGCGAAGCCCGACGGGTTTTTCGCATTTCTACCGCCATTTTAACCCTTAGCGGACTGGTTATCGCCATAATCCTGGCCGCCGGCGCCAATTTTACCGCCGTAGTGATCGTCAAGGAACCGCGGGCGGTATACCCCCTGCTGGCCATTGCTCCGGCCATTTTTTTTGTGACCATCATGTCGGCGATTCGCGGCTTCTTCCAGGGGCAGCAGAGGATGGGCCCCACGGCCCTCTCCCAGTTTGTGGAACAGGTGGCCCGGGTGGTGGTGGCCATCGTCCTGGTCCTGGTTTTGCTCCCCGTCGGCCTTGAATATGCCGCCGCCGGCGCCGCCGCCGGCGCCGTGGCCGGCGGGATGGCCGGCTTGCTCCTGCTGATAATTCTGAATTTGCGGGAGCGGAAGCGCTTTAACCGGCTGGTGCAAAGGCAGCCTGCCCGGCACCGCCCCGCCAGCCGGTGGACAATTATCAAGCGGATTTTCAGCCTGGCCATCCCCATTACCTTTGGCAGCCTGATTATGCCTCTCAGCACCACCCTGGACCTGGCCGTTGTCCCCCGGAGGCTCCAGGACGCCGGCTTTACTCCGGAGAGGGCTACCGCCCTATACGGGCAGTTGACGGGCATGGCCAGCTCGGTAATCTACTTTCCCAGCGTAGTGACCATGGCCCTGAGCATGAGCCTGGTTCCCGCCATTTCCGAAGCCTTTGTCCTGAAGCAGCGCCGTTTAATAACCTCCCGGACCAGTGTGGCCATCAAGTTGACGGTTCTCTTTGCTTTTCCGGCGGCGGTGGGCCTCTACCTCCTGGCGGAACCCATCACCATTCTTCTGTTCAACAATGCCGAGGCGGGGTACCCCCTGGCGGTAATGTCCTGGTCCCTTATCCCCCTCTGCCTCTATATAACCACCACGGGGATAATGCAGGGGCTGGGACGCCCGGCCCTGCCGGTGATCAACATGGCCGTCGGCGCCCTGGTTAAGGTGGTTCTGGCCTGGTTTTTGACGGCCATCCCCGAGCTGCACGTGGGAGGGGCCGGCTGGGCCTCCGTCGTCAGCATGATTGTAGCTGCTTTGCTGAATCTTTATTACATTGCCCGCCTGACGGAGTGGCGCTTCCGGTGGTGGGAGCTGGTGATATCTCCGGGGCTTTCCGTGGCCGCCATGTCCGCGGCTGTAATCCTCTTTTTCAAAATTGCCAGCCAGGTGGGCGGCGCCCACCTCTCTTTTAGGGTTGCCAATGCCGTGGCCACCCTGGGGGCCATCATTGTAGGGGTGGTTATTTACGGAGTTGCCCTGCTGGTTTCGGGCAGCCTTACCCGGGAAGAGCTGGAACAGATTCCCCGCTACGGGGAGCGCCTGGCGGAGATCGCCCGGCGTCTAAGACTAATCAAGTAATCAAGCCAAGCAAGCCGTAGAGGGAGAGGGTGGCATCATGAAGAAGATTACCGTTGTCGGTCTTCCGCCGGGTGAAAGCGGCGGGCTGAGCCCCCAGGTCCTGAGCCTGGTCAAGAAGGGCCGGCCCCTTTACCTGCGCACCGGGAAGCACCCTCTTGCCTTTTGCCTCCGGCGGAAGGGCGTTCCCTTCCGGACTTTCGATCACTTAAGCAAGCCCTCGGGAGAGACAAGGACTGTCTGCCGGAGCATTGCTTGCTCCCTGGTGCGCTCGGCGGCCCGGTACGGCGAGGTATTTTACCTGGTTCCCGGCGATCCCCTGGCGGGAGAAGGGGTGGTGAAGCAGCTGCGCCGGCTGGCTCCCGCCCGGGGAGCAGCCTTGACAATATTCAGCAGCCCCCTTGTTTTGGAGCCGGTGCTGGCCGTATTGAAGCCGGACCTGCGGGAGGGAATTACCGTCTTGGAAGCCTCGTCCCTGGCGCAAGGGGGAGAGCCCGGAGGGCGACCGCTTTTGATTCTCCATCTGGACAGCCGTTCCGCGGCGGCCCGGGTCAAATCCTTCCTGCTGGATTATTACCCCCCGGAGGCGAAAGTTACGGTGATCCGGGGGGCGGGAAAGCCGAAGATGCAGGTATGGCGCATGCCCCTGGACCAACTGGACCGGGAGTTTCGCTATGATCGGACCACTGTCTTGTACGTGCCGCCCAGTCCCTGGTATGCCCTGGGGGACCTGGTTCGGATCATGTCCCGCCTGCGCTCGGAAAAGGGCTGCCCCTGGGATCGGGCGCAAAGCCACGAGAGTCTGCGGCCGTACCTGGTGGAGGAAGCCTACGAGGTCATCGACGCTATCGACCGCCGGGACTGGGCTTCCCTGCAGGAAGAACTGGGGGACCTGCTCCTGCAAGTAGTCTTTCATAGCCAGATCGCCCGGGAAGAGGGGAGGTTCACCCTGAGCCAGGTGATCCACGGCATCTGCGAGAAGCTGATTAGAAGGCATCCCCATGTTTTCGGGCCGGGGGAAGAGCTGACTGTTCAACAAGTGCTCCAGAAATGGGAGCAGATCAAGGCGGCGGAAAAGGGAGAGCAGGCCGGGGAAGCTGCAGCCGCCGCCCGGCTCCCCGCTTGCCTGCCCGCCTTAATTCGTGCCCGGAAATGTCAACAGCGGGCCGCGGAGGTGGGATTTGACTGGCCGGACCTGGAGGGGGCCATGGAGAAGCTGAAAGAAGAGCTGAGCGAGCTGGAAGATGCATACCGGCAGGGCTTTTCGGGAAGCATAGAGGAAGAGTTGGGCGACCTGTTGTTTGCCGTGGTTAATGTGGCCCGCTTCTTGAGGGTGGACCCGGAACTGGCCTTGAGCCGGGCTTTAAGCAAGTTTAATGAGCGTTTTCGCTACATCGAGCAGCAGGTGCTGGAAAGCGGCCGACCTTTCTCCAGTTTTTCCCTGGATCAGCTGGATCGGTGGTGGGAAGAAGCCAAGACCCGGACAAAAAAAAGCTAATGCAGGCAGGAATCCCCATAAAAATAGCGAAGATAAAAAGCACATAGCAAGTTATTACCGCTTAGGAGGGATGTAAGTGAACAAGTCCGAGTTAATCGGGATGGCTGCAGAGAAAGCAGAAGTATCGAAGAAGGATACGGAGAAAGTAATCAATGCCTTATTTGAAACCGTTGGCGATGCCCTGGCCAAAGGTGACCGGGTGCAGTTGGTCGGTTTCGGAACTTTTGAAGTACGGGAGCGCAAGGCACGCGAAGGACGCAACCCGGCCACGGGAGAAGTAATTAAGATACCTTCCACCAGAGTTCCGGTATTCAAGGCCGGAAAAGGATTGAGGGAAAAAGTAAAGTAATCGCGACTTGAAAATTGGGACAAGCTTATAATTATTCCCCCGCTTGACGGGGGAATAATTTTTTCTGCCGGGCCAAGCATATTTAGCCTCCAAATTAAAAAAATATTACCGAAAAAGATGAGCGGAGGAGTGATGGCACCATGAAGAAGGCCCGGATCCTGGTTCCGTTAATTTTAACCCTGGTGATCCTGGGGGGTGTCCTGGGCGGCTGCCGCTTCCGGGAGGAAAGCCCCGTTCCCGAAAGCCGGCAGGAGATCCCGCCGCTGCCAAAAGCACTGGAGGGGGAAGCCGGCAAGGAGCCGGTCCTGCAGGTCTACCTGAGCGAAGAGGGGACCCTCCAGGAGATGAAATTTGAAGATTATATTGCCGGGGTGGTGGCCGCGGAGATGGATCCCACCTGGCCCACCCAGGCCCTGGCCGCCCAGGCCGTTATTGCCCGCAGCTTTACCCTTCAGAAGATTGATGAGCAGGGAGGCGTTCCTCAACGGAACGCCCATGCCTCCACGGACATAGAGGAGTTTCAGGCCTACGATGCCGGGCGGATAAATGACCGGGTGCGCCAGGCGGTGAAGATGACCAGGGGTGAAGTGGCGGTGTACCAGGGAGAATTCATCAGAGGCTGGTTTCATGCCTACGCGGGGCCCCGCTCGGCCCTGGCCGACGAGGGGCTGGAGTTTGAAGGGGGGAATCCTCCCTATATTAAAATCGTGGAAAGCCCCGCCACGGATATCATTCCCGCCGAAGAAAGGGACTGGAGCGCCTCCTTTTCCCTGGAGGAGGTAAGGGAGGCGGTGGCGGAACTGGCCGGCAGGGATCCCGGCCCCATTAGGGAGGTGAAGATCAGCAAAAAGGGGCCGTCGGGGAGGGCCACCCGGCTGAAATTCAACGATGTGGAAGTATCGGCCCCGTCTTTAAGGATAGAGCTGGACAGCCAGGTGTTCCGTTCCACCTTCATTGAAAAGCTGGAAGTAAAAGAGGGGACTCTCTTCCTGGAGGGAACCGGCTACGGGCACGGAGTCGGCATGTGCCAGTGGGGGGCCCGGGCCCTGGCCGAAGAGGGCCGGTCCTACGATGATATCGTGCGCTATTTTTACAAAGATATCAGCCTGGTCCGGATGTGGTCGTAATCGGCGGCGGCGAAAGGGGCCTCTTCCGATTCGGTGGTCTAATCCCCGAGGAGCCTCATATAGATTATTAACCGGCTCTTATCCAGATCGGGGGAGGGGAAAGATGGAGGAGAAGTACAGCTTCAAAAGCGGGCAGCACCGGCTGGTGATCGAAAACCGGGAAAACACGGAGATCACCGGTGTGGTCCACGTGGACAGCTTTGACAACCAGGAAGTGGTAATCGAGACTGAGTTGGGGCTGCTGGCCATTCGGGGAGAGAACCTGCATATCAAGCACCTTAACCTGGAGCAGGGCGAAGTAGCCATAGAGGGATATGTCTTGGAGATGGCTTATGCGGAAATCAAGGGCGGCAAGGCCCGGGGGAAAACCCTTCTGGAACGGCTCTTCCGGTAAAAGATGGCTCCCGTCCTTTTGCTGGAACAGCTGGCACTTTTCCTGGAAGCCCTGGCCCTGGGCTTTGCCATTGGCCTGGGGTACGACTTCTACCGGGCCTTTTGCTTTTACCGGGGCCGCCCCCCGGCTGCGGCCTTGTTCTTGGGGGACTGCCTCTTCTGGCTGTTGGCTACCGGAGCCAGCCTGATCTACCTGCTGCTTTACCGCTGGGGCCAACTCTACTTCTACAGCTATGCCGGCCTGGCCCTGGGGGCGTTAATCTATTTTTCCCTGCTGAGCGGTTTTTTGCGGCGCTGGTGGAGCAAACTGCTCCGGGTTCTGTTCCCCTTCGGGGGAAGGCTGAAAGCGGCCGGATTACGGTTGGCCGGGCTTCTTCTCCCGCCCCTGGCCTGGCCGGGAAAGCTGGCTGTGCGGGGGGGAGCTTTGTTGGGCCAAGCTTTTTACCGGGGCTGGGGCAGGATTTTCAGCGGATGGCGGCGAAACTAACAGCAGCAACGGGAAGGAAGTGAGGGTCTAGTGAGAAGGAGCCGGGACACCACGGTAACCAGGCTGCCCCGCCGCCCGAGAAGCTATTCGGCGGTAAAGCTGCTGACCGCCGTGGGGGTGTTGTGTCTTGGCTTCCTGCTCCTGGTCATTGTCGTCCAGGCTTTCCAGCGCCAGCAGATCCTTGACGAGCTGAAGCAGTACCAGGAGCAGATCGAGGCTTCCCAGGGGCGCAACCAGCAGTTGGAGGAA